>JBCCZQ010000004.1:0-93181 GCA_039187315.1 Planctomycetota bacterium
GTTTGTTCGGCGGGAGATGCCGGACAAACGCTCGAACGAGCTGTTCGCCAAGGCCTATGTCTTCAAGGCCGATTTCGAGCCCGACCACACCGTCGAGGTCTGGGCGCACGAGGACTTCGGGAGCCCCGAGGCGGCCGAGGTGTATGTGCGGCTGTTGGCAGAAGCGATCGGCCAGCAGCCGGCGATGCTCCGCCGAGCGCTCAAGCATGTGGTGCTGCATGTCGGCAGCGAGACGGCTTTCGCCGAGGAACAGGCGGGCTTCTTCGTGATCTACTCCGAGAACATGGATGCGCGGATCGGCACGCACGATCTTCAGGAGACCGTGTTCCACGAGTCCGCGCACGTGGCCTGGGAGCGGGCCCACGCGACCGCCGACGGCTGGGTCGCGGCGCAGGAGGCCGACCAGGGTTTCATCACGCGGTATGCCGCGCGCAAGCCGGTGAAAGAGGACGTGCCGGAGTCGGCGCTCTTCGCGTTTACGGTGCTGAACCATCCCGGCCGGCTGCCTGCGGATGTTGAGGCGACAGTTCGTGCGGTGATGCCGCACCGGCTGTCGTACTTCGAGGCAATCCCCGGCTTCGTGGTTGAGCCGGCGGACGGCGCTGTCCAGTCGGACCTTGAGCCAGACCCGTAGGCATCCCCGTCCGTCGAGCGTGCACCGGCTGTCGGGCCGTGCCCGGGCTAGGCCGCGATCTGCATCCGGTTGTCAGACGCCTCGCTTCTGCTGCCGAACAGGACCACGAGCGGCTCGGTGGGCTGGCTGCGTCCGCCCGGCCGCTCGGCCGTCACCCGGTACTGCAGGCTTGCGAGCCCGGCGGGCACCCTGTCGTCGTTGAACCGCTTCGCCGTGCTGGTGCCGACCAGCGCCCACGGACCGGATGCCCGGCCCGGCTTGGCGGTGCGCCGCTCGATGATGAAGCCCATGCGGCCGGCGGTCTCGGCGTCCCAGCGGAGCGCGATCGCGCCGTCGTTGGTCAGGGTGGCGGTAAGGTTGATGGGCGTGGGCGCGGGGCCCAGGGGGGCTCCGCCCTTGGGCGCTGGCAGCTGAGCTTGGCTGAAGACGCCCGGGTTGTCGGTCGTCTCCGCGAACGCGCGGATGGTCTTGATCAGGCTGCCGCCGAAGGCGGCCATCCGGATGACTGCCTGGGTCTGTCGCAGTGTCGCGGCCTGCGCTGCCTCGCGGGCGGCCCTGGCGTCGTTAAAGGCGTCGCGGGCCTCGGCGGTCAGCGCTGCGAGTTCATCGACCTGATCCGGTGTGAGTCCGATAGTCTCGGGCTCGGGCTCCCACACGGGCAGGTGGGTCTCGAAGAAACTGATCTTTGCGGCGTTGGTCACCGGGACGGTGCGCATGGGGGTCCTCCGGGTGTGTGCTGAGGGTGGGCTGCGTGTGCCATCGCCGATCTCGCGTGCCGGCTTGAGCGGGACGCACGGGAAAACGACAGAAACGCGCACTCGGAGGGCGGAAACGCGTGTCGCCGCGGCGAGAGCGCGTGTCGGAAACGTCCCGACACGCGCCGGCGCGGCAGAAACGCGCGTCAGGGCGGCCGCGGCGCGCGTCGGAGCCGCCACGGTGAACGAGTCAACCGATGGCATGGGCGGGCGTGCTGATCAGCTGTCGTCGTTCGGGGGTTCCTGCAGGCGTTTTAGGTCGGCCTCGTACTGGGCGATGTGCGGGTGGTCGGCGGGCAGGCAGCGGCGGGCCATTTCCACGGCTTCGGTGGCGGATCGCACCGCGTCGTCCGAAGAGCCCTGCGCGGCCTGGATTTTGGCGAGCAGCTTCAGGCTCCCGGCGGTCCGGGGGTGGTCGGTATCGAAGAGCCGGCGGTACATGCGCAGCGAATCGTTGCACAGTTCGTACGCCTCGTCCGGCCGATCAAGGTCCAGCGTGACCGAAGCGAGCCGATGAATGCCTCGCGCGATATCCGGGTGATCGCCGTCGAACAGCCGCTGCCGCATCTCCAGGGCCTGCCTGTAGATCGGTTCGGCCTCTTCGGCCCTGCCGAGAGCCTCCGTGACGGCGGCGACGGTGTTGAGACCCGTCGCGATATCCGGGTGATCGCCTTAGAAGAGCCGCTTGTACATCTCCAGGGCCTGCCGGTAGATCGGCTCGGCCTGTTCGGCCCTGCCGAGAGCGTTCGTGACGTAGGCGACGTTGTTGAGACCCCTCGCGATATCCGGGTGATCGCCGTCGAACAGCCGCTGCCGCATCTCCAGGGCCTGCCTGTATATCGGCTCGGCCTCTTCGGCCCTGCCGAGGTTCTGCATGACGTAGGCGACGTTGTTGAGACCCCTCGCGATATCCGGGTGATCGCCGTCGAACAGCCGCTTGTACATCTCCAGGGATTGCACGGAGATCGGCTCGGCCTCTTTGGCCCTGCCGAGATCCTGCATGACGTAGGCAAGGCTGTTTAGGCCCTTCGCGACGTCGGGGTGATCGCCGTCATGGATGCGTTTCATTGCCTCAACAACGGCGGTGAGGCTCTCGGGCGTCCGGCCGGGCCGCTGTAGCAAGTCCATCAGTTCGCTGGCCACGCTGTCTTTCAGCCCCGCGTCCAGCTTGCCCAGACCATCGGCGTCCCCGAGTCTTTTGATGAGTCCCGGGATTTCCTGCGGCTGCGACCTGCGGAGCGCGGAACGCAGCTCGTCGATGATCTCCTCTGCTGGATCGGCCTTGGCCTGCGCATCGGATTCTTCCGCGAGCGCGATGGCACGCTTCACGGCCGCGATGGTGCTCTGCCAGCTGAACTCGTCGGTCTCGGCGGCGGGTGCATCATCGCCGGTTGTCTCGCGATCGTCGGGGAAGTCGGCGGTGAGCTGTTCAAGAAACAGGCTGAGCGGATCGGCGGTGATCTTCGGCTCGTTGAGGTTCAGCCGCTCGATGATGGCCTCGAAGACGGCCGCGGCGTCGAGCGTGGCCGGCTTGCCGGAGGCCGCGGGCGTGGGCTGTCCACCGGTCGATCCGGTCGGCGGGGCTGGAGCATCGGCTTCTGCGCCGGTGCCGGTGTCGCCATGGCTACTGGGTCCTGCGTCGGGCATGACGAGCCTGGCCCGCGGGTGGTCTTTGAGCCACTCGGGCAAAGCGTCGGCGTCCTCGCGTTTGTAGCAGCACCAGTACAGGTTCGTGCGCCAGTCGTTGACGAAGCACCGGTCCTTGAGGGCGGACATGATGACATCGTTCTCCCAGCCTGCGTAGCCGACCACGATCGGCGACATGCTGGCGAGCAGCCCCTGCATGAGCTGGAGCATGCCGGTCGGGTATCCGAGCGGGTTGGTTGCACCGGCGACGTGTTCGATCTCGCTGGACAGGTTGCATATGTCGTAGTTCCAGTGGCTGCCGTGTACGTGCACGATCTGCACGGCATCGTCGCGATCCTGGATGATCCGCTGGGTGGTCGCGCCGTGGTCGCAGACGATGTGCTCGACCCCGAACCGTGTCAGGCCTCGGCTAATAAGGTTGTCAAAGTTGGGTGTGACAACGAAATCGGTCACGCGGTGGGAGTCGAGCAGCTGCACCAGCCGCAGCGTGGCGTGCGAGATGCGGGCCTCGTCGATCAGCGTCTGGAAGTATTGCCGCCTGGAATCTGGCTGCGAGTACGCGGCGTTCATCCAGTGCTCGTACTCGTTGATCGGGTCTGGGCTCGTATATGTTCGATCACGCCCGTCAGCGATGGCTTTCTGCTTGCAGTGCTCGGTGATCTCACGCGAAAGAGGGATAGAGGGATACGAGACGCCTGCCCCGGCGATGACGAAAAACTGCTGCTTGCCTCGCTGGACTTGCTTCTGGTCATCGTCGAACCATGACCGACTGGTTTGAACGATGTCGGTCGCGGCGTCTTTCAGGCTGATCTCTTGCATAGACGATTGTATACGACATAATGTATGAGGTTGGATACTGGTCGTAACTGCAATCTGTCTATGGGATGTGCCGGTTTGTGCGTTGGCCGGTTTTAATGCACGGGTCCTGCAACAATGCCAGCCGTCCGAGATGCTGGTGGTTGATCAGCGTTCATGCGTACTTATCGGCGAGGGGCCGGTGGAGCGTGTGCAGCGGGATCATGAGTCACTGGCGGTGTTGATGTCACTTATCGAGTCGAACACGCGTGCGTTGGCGGCGTTGGAGGCTGGTCAGTCGCGGCTTGTGGCGGCGATCGAGCGGATGCAAGCGGTGGAAGATGTCGGGCGGGGTCCTGCGGGGGCGCGCGGGTCGGGTTAGGATGGCCCTATGCGTGCGGGCTTGGCATGTATCGGCAGGATCGGCTGCGCAGCGATCGTTGCGGCGGTGTCGGTTTGTGGCTGCTCGGGTGCGCCGCGGGGTGGCGATCGGCCGGCGTCGTTCGAGTCGCTGTCGTGGCTCGCGTTCGCCCCGGTCTCGCTGCGGATCAGCCCGCTGACCCGGCTTGAGACGGGTCCGTCGGGTGCCCCTGCGCTGATGGTGTATTTTGAGCTGTTCGACTCGTGGGACCACACGACCAAAGCGCTCGGGCACCTTCGTGTTGAGCTGTTCCGCCGGGACGGGAACGTGCTGCGGCGCGAAGAGATCTGGTTCAACGACCTGACGGACCCGCGGTTGAACTCGCAGTACTTCGATGTGACGGGGCTGTACCGCCTGCCGCTGGAAGCCCCGGAGTGGCTGCTTCCGGGGGCGCCCGATGCGCCCGAGGGGTACAGGGTTCGGGTGTTCTTCGCGGTGGTCAGCCCTGAAGGCGAGCTGGTTTCGCTGTCGGACCTGTACGACCGGGCGATGTGAAGGCGGCTCGGGTGGGTATCAGGCTGGGCTGACCTCGACCCGGCCGCCGGCGATGTCCTTGATGGCGTAGCCCATGGCGTTCAGCTCGTCGCGGATGGCGTCGGCTGCGGCGAAGTCCTTGGCCTTCTTGGCTTCACGGCGAGCGACGAGCCGTTCGATCACGGTGGGGTCGGGTTCGAGGCCAGCGGCGAAGACGCCGATGTCTGTCTGGGCCGAGGCGAGCGGTGTGAGGTCGAGAAGACCAAGGACGGCGTCGAGCGCTCGGAGCATCTCGGCGTGTGCGGCGGTGGGCTTCTCTACGGCACCGATCCATGTGTTGATGTGGCCTATGGCCGCGGCGATGTTGAGGTCGTCGTGCATGGCTTCTGCGAAGCGGCCCAGGACGCTGTCGTCGTGTGCATTACCGGGTTGCGATGACTGCGCAAATTTGCGCCAGCGATCGATGGTGCGGGCGCTGTCCTTGAGTCCCTGCTCTGTGAAATTGGCGTTGCTGCGGTAGTGGGTTTTGATGAGTTCGAGGCGGACGGCGGCGGGGTCGTGGCCCTTGGCGAACAGGTCGCGTGGGGTGAAGAAATTTCCCTTGCTCTTCGACATCTTCTTGCCCTCAACCAGCAGGAACCGCGGGTGGAACCAGTGGCGTGCGAATGTGTCGCTGGGGGCTTGGTCGCCGGTGGCGCAGCAGGACTGTGCTCGCTCGCACTCGTGGTGTGGGAAGATGTTGTCCTCTCCGCCGGAATGGAGGTCGATGGTTTCGCCGAGCAAGTCGCGTGCCATGGCGGAGCATTCGATGTGCCATCCTGGGTATCCCTCGGGCATCGGGACGCCGCCGATCACGGGGCCGGGCCAGTTCATGAGGTGCGTGGGGTCGGATTTCCAGAGGAGGAAGTCTGCCTGGTGTCGTTTATCGGCCTGGTGGGCGTCGTCCACGCGGCCGCCGGCGCCGCCTTTGAGTTTGTCGAGTGTGTTCCCGGAGAGTTCGCCGTAGCTTTCGTACTTCTGGACGTCGAAGTAGACGGCATCGCGGGCTTTGTAGGCGAAGCCTTTGCCGGCCAGGTCCTCGATCATGCGTTTCATGTGCTCGACGTAGTGAGAGGCGCGTGGCATGCGCGACGGGTCGGTCTCGGCTTCGTGGGCGACCTTGAGGCCGAGTCTGCGTGCATCATCGATGAAACGCCGGGTGTAGAAATCGGCGATCTGCCTGGGATCGCTGGGGTTCTCGATGTCAGCGGCATCGCTTGTGTGCGCGGTGCCGGCTTTTTTCTGCTCGAGGAGTCTCAGTGCGGCGGCTTGCATCTTGTCCTCGCCCCCTCCGTCGGCGAGGTCGTCGTCGGTCATGTGGCCGACATCGGTGATGTTCATGATGTGCCGGACGGCGCGTGGTCCTGAGAAGCCTTGCGGGTCGTTCTCGAGGATGCATAGCGGGGACTCGAGCCAGCGTCGGAGGAGATCCGCGGCGAGGAAGCTGCGGAAGTTGCCGATGTGTGCGTCGTCGTAGACGGTCGGGCCGCAGGTATAGAAGGTAATGCTTGCCGGGTCGGCCGGTGCAACGGGGTCGAGCTGCCTTGTGAGCGTGTTGTAGAGTCGCAGTGGCATGCGGGAGGGTAGTGTGACGCGCCTGGCCCGTCCGGGTCAGTCTGCGGCGGCGGTCTCATCGACCGCGGCGGGCGGTGCGGTGTCGCGCCGCTCGATGCGGACACGCAGGACGCGTGTGGGGGCGGCCTCGAGGATGGTGAGGACGGCGGTGTCGAGGTCGATGGTTTCGCCGGCGTCGGGGATGCGTCCGAGGCTGGTCACGACATAGCCGCCGAGGGTGTCGTAGTCGTCGGATTCGGGTATCTCGATGTCGAGGCGTTCGAGGTCGCCGTTGAGGTCGTCGACGTGGACGCCTGCGTCTGCGGTGGCGCTGCCGTGGACGAGGTCGAGCTCGGTCTTGGGCTCGCCTTCTTCTTCGATCTCGTACTCGTCGAATATATCGCCGAAGACTTCTTCGATGATGTCCTCGATGGTAACGAGGCCGGATGTGCCTCCGTACTCGTCGGCGACCATGGTCAGGTGGACTTTCTCTGCGACCAGCTCGGCGAGCAGCTCGCGGACGGTCTTCTGCTCGGGGACGAACAGCGCGGGTCGGACGAGGGATTCGAGGTGGAAGCCGTCGCCGTCGTGGTGCTCTGGTCCACTGAGCCAGTGGAGCAGGTCCTTGGCGTAGAGGATGCCGACGATATCGTCGAGGCTCTCGTTGTAGACGGGTATGCGGCTGTGTCCGATCTCGATGACGCGCTGTTGGACGGCTGCGAGGTCGTCGGTGAGCTCGATGGCCTCGATCTCGGTGCGCGGGGTCATGATGCGCTCAACGGTGGTTGTCCTGAAGCCGACGACGCCCTCGATCATCTCGCGTTCGGCCTCGTCGAGCTGGCCCTCGGCCTCGGACTCTTCGACGACCGAGAGGATCTCGGCTTGGGCGTCGTGGCCGTTGCGCAGCTCGGCGCCGGCAAGCCGCCGGACGGTCTCGTCGATGCCGTCGACGAGCTTCTGGACTGGCATGGTGAGGGTGTGCATGAGGCGGATCGGCCCCGCGAAGGCGAGGACGATGCGTTCGCCTGCGTGGGTGGCGATGCTCAGCGGGATCGTGACGGCGAAGAGCCAAGCCAGAACGGAACCGATCAGGCCGCCGATCATCGTGCGGACGGTCCACTCCGCCGTGGTAAAGGCATCCCTGTCCTGGTCGAACGCGATGGCGTACTGGGCTGTGGCGATCAAGAAGACGGCGATACACAGGACCTGCGGCAACGCGACCGATGCGGCGTGCCCGGTTCGGTCGTCGAGGATCGTGTCGAGCCGCTCGCGGCTGGCTTGCGCCGTGGCCTTCTCGGCGAGGTCATCCAGCCGGGAACGGCTCAGCGAGCGGAGCGATTGATGCACCGTCGAGCAGATCGATGCGATCAGCAGGCTGAGCAGCATGATGAGCAGGTAGAGCAGGTGCGCGTTCATGCTCCGCCCTCTGGTACGGCGTAGATGGGTCCGATGCCCAGCTCTGTCAGCAGGTCGTCTTCACGCGTGTGCATGCGCTTGGCGTTGTCATCGGTGTCGTCGTTCTCGCCGAGGCAGTGGAGGATGCCGTGGACGGCGTAGAGCAGCAGCTCGTGCTCGACGGGGTGGCATCGGGCGTTGGCTTGCCGCCGGGCTTCGTCGATGCAGACGGTGATGTCGGCGTCGAGCTCGTCGCCCTCGCTGAGATCGAAGGTCAGCACATCGGTTGTGGTGTCGAGGCCCTTGTGCTCGCGGTGGAGCCTGGTTACTTCGGCATCATCGACTACGCAGACCCGCGCTTCGCCGCGGATGCCCTGCTCGGCGAGAGCGGCCGCAAGTGCACCGAGCAGCGTTCGAAACTCGGGTGTGGTGTCGCCGAGCGGCTCGAGAACGAGCGTCTCGGCGGAGGGAGGGTGGTCAGGCCCGTCGTCTGAGTTGATGTCGTCCATCGAGGCGTGGGTCCGGGCGGTCGGGCGTAGTGCCGGCCGCGCAGGCGATGTGGGGCTCTGCCCTCCGAGCTGAACGATACGCGATATCGGCGTTTCCGGAGCCGGTCTTGGGCGGGAGTTTTGGGCTTTCACGGGGCCGAAGGGCCTTTAGGGCGGGTTCTCGGCGGGTGTGAAGACAAACTTCTTGCCGACCTTGCGCTTTATGAGGTAGCCGAGTTGTTCGAGGTGAAGCAGGTCGGAGCGGGCGGTGGCATTCGCGACGCCGTAGGTCGTCTGGTAGGCCTCGATCGACCAATCGCCTCGGCGTCTGAATCTTCAGCACTCATCTGGCCGTTCGAGAGTGCCCTCGGTGAGCATGCGTTGAAGCTCGAGAAGCATGCTTGGGGTGAGGTCTGCGTCCTTGTGCCCGCGGATCCAGTTGATCGCACGATAGTTGTTGAGGATCATCCGCTCGTGCGTATCGCGCGGCGTCCTGTTTCGCCTGAGCATCTCCTTGGCGATGCGATGAACGGTTGAAGCCCCCTCGATCCTGCTCGACGCGATGGCCTCTTCCATCAGCGAACTGATGACATATCGATCACTGAGGTCCTTGGTGTCCGGCGATGTGCTGTCACCGCCGAGAATCCCCCCGAGCTGCTGGTCGACCAGGTGCAATTCTCGAGTCACATCATCTGTTGAGACGTACCAGAGCGGTTGTCCAGTCACACTCACGAACCGCAGCGATTTCGCGTCTGCCGAACGACCAAGCTTGACCGCGGCCCAAGCGAGCTCTGGCTCGAAACCCGCGTCGCGCGCGATAAACCGAAACTTGTCCCAGTGTCTGTATTTCTGGCGAGCATCGGCGAGGACGCTTGCCTATTCAGGGACGCGCACGAGTTGGAGGACATCGATCGCTCGATCGGGAAAGAGGGCGTGATGATCTGGTGGTGTGGCGATTCGTTCCATGCTTGCTCTCAATTTGATAGCAGTTGAGAGCAGGTGTAGTACCAAGGAAAATACAAATGTCAAAATACTGAGGCACTAGCCTTTCGCCGCGGCACCGATGGAGACATTGACGGGTACGAAAGCGGGCTTGACCCGGGTCTCGAACTCGTCGCGGTACTTGTTCATGATGGTCCGCAGGGCCCAGTTGTTGCCGTCGGCCAGGCCGCAGATGGTGGTGCCGGGCATGGAGCCCATGGATGTGCCGACTTCGAGGGCCAGATCGAGGTCCTTGGTGGTAGCGTCGCCCTCTTCGATGCGGCACATGAGCTGGTAGAGCCAGCCGGAGCCCTCTCGGCAGGGGGTGCACTGGCCGCAGGACTCGTGCTTGAAGAAGCGGGCGATATTGCGTGCGACGGCGACCATGTCGGTGTCTTCATCAAACACGGTCGGGCAGGCGGTGCCGAGGCCGAGGACGTTGTACTTCCGGCCGATGTCGAAGTCCATCTCGGCCTCGTACTGGTCGGGGCCGAGTATGCCCATAGAGACGCCGCCGGCGATGGCGCCCTTGAACTTCTTGCCGTGGCGCATGCCGCCGCAGTAGTTCTCGACGATGGCGCGCAGCGGGATGCCGAGGTCGAACTCGAAGACGCCCGGCTGGTTGACGTGGCCCGAGACGCCCATGAGTTTTGTGCCGTAGCTGGGCGGGCCGCCGACGGTCGACTCGCAGCCCTGCTTGGTGAACCACTCGGCGCCGTGCTCGATGATGTCGGGCAGATGCTGGAGAGTCTCGACGTTGTTGATGATGGTGGGCTTGCCGAAGAGGCCCTTGAGCGCTGGGAAGGGGGGCTTGATGCGCGGCCAGCCGCGTTTGCCTTCGAGCGCTTCGAGCAGGCCGGTCTCCTCGCCGCAGATGTACGCGCCCGCGCCGCGGTGGACGTAGCAGTCGACACGGAACTTCTCACCGGCGGTGTTCTCGCCCGAGAGCTGGAGGCAGTTCTCACCGAAGATGTTGTTCTCGTAGGCCTCTTTGAGGGCCTCTTCGAGGACGTGGGCCTGGTGGTGGTACTCGCCTCGGATGAAGATGTAGGCCTTGTTGAGCCGGCAGGCATGGCAGCAGATGGCGATGCCTTCGAGCAGGCCGTGCGGGTCGAAGTCCATCAGGAGCCGGTCTTTGAACGTACCGGGCTCGGACTCGTCGGCGTTGATGGCGAGGTAGCGTTCCGCGCCGGGCTCACCGGGTGTCTTGCCGTCGGGGACCGGTGGCAGGAATGTCCACTTCAGGCCGGTCGGGAAGCCGGCGCCGCCGCGGCCGCGGAGCATGGAGGATTTGACTTCCTCCGTGACATCCTCGGGCTTCATGCCCAGGGCCTTGCGGAGGGCCTTGTAGCCGCCGGTGCTGGTGTACTCGTCGTACGAGACGACGTGGCGGTCCTCGATCCTGCCGTAGGGCGGCGTGGGGATGCGCTTGAGCAGGTGGTGTCGGTCGATGGATGGCTGCCAGGTCATCGGTCTCTCCGCGGGTGCGAGGCGTGTCGCACGTGATCGTAGCGGCCGCGGCGTGTGCGGCTGCGGCGCGTCGTATGCGGAGATTCGCTGGCTGGTCGGGTTCGGATGAGCCTGCTCTTCAGCGTCGACGGCGTGCGGCAGCGAGGCCTGCCAGCCCGAGCACCGCGGCCGAGCCGGGCGCGGGGATGACTCCGAAGCTGAGGTTATCGATGGCGCCCGAGCCGCCGAGGTTGAGCACCACCTGATCGAAACCGACGGGCGGGCTCTGCTCGCCGGCGGGCCCGTTGAAGAAGTCTTCAGGGTTGAAGGTCCCCACGCGGTTGAGCGTGTTGTTGCCGAAACTCAGCAAGGGGTCAAAGAACTGCGATTCCGGGTCGACGAGTTCTGTCAACGCTACGGTGCCGATGACATCCTCATCGCTGATGAAATCGATCGTGCTTGTCTCGGTGACCACGCCTTCGATGTCGACCAGGTCGAAGGAGAAGGCCGTGATGGGCTGGTCGAAACTCAGGACGAGCTGGCCCGCTGGTCGTGCGCCCTCGTCGTCGGGGTCATCGACGATCCCGTCGTTATTTTCATCGACAAGGTTTTCGGGGACGATGACCACGTTGCCCAGGACGGTGTCGATTGGCAGGTTGCCGCCTGCCCACGGCGGGCCTTCCAGATCCGGGTCGGCTGTGTTGATGAACTGGGTATCAAAGATGATCGGGCTGGCGCCTGGCAGGCGGAAATTGACCGCCTCGATGGTCAGGCCCTGATCGGCAAACGTGTCGTTGTTGATGATCTGGCCGTGCTGGAGACCATCGAAGGCGATGGTCTGCGCACCGGCTCTGGCTGCCGCTGTCCCCGCTGCCATGGCGACGGAGGTGGCGGTGATCGCAGCGGCCACAAAGGTGGTCCGGTTGGTAATTGCCTCGAACATCTCTTCGGCCTCCGCAGTCGTCCCACCAACCACGAGGGCTCTGTTGGTTCTCGGGCCTTGGGGGTCACCGCGCAGGCAGATCGGTCCAAGACAGGGGCAACATGCCCTGCCTTAGGCGAACGGCCAGCAAACGTGAGAGAAATTCCGTCTGTACGGTCTGCACCGGCGGCCAACGCGGTCGGAGTGGGCCAGGCAGCCCTGCTCGGGCCTCAGCCGCCGCTGAGGGCGAAGACCGCCTGGGTGCCGCTGCCTGCCGCGAAGAGCAGTGGACCGGCCAGGGTCCATCTCGCCGGTACACCTCGGGCGGCGAGGGCAGCGATAACGAGCCCGAGCAGCAGGACCATCGGCTCGACGTAGCGTGTCCAGGCCTGGCTGTTGACGGTGACGCTCGCGGTAAACGCGGCGAGCACACCGAGCAGGATCAGCGCGTCCCTCGACCTGAGGCAGGCGAAGCCGAGCGCGAACATGGTTGCGCCCAGCACGGTCAGCCCGCTGTGGAGCAGGGAGCGATCGGCGATGACCGGGCCAACCTTCGCCAGCGCCCACGCGCCGGTCCAGCGGCCGGCTTCCTTGTCGAAGCTCGAGGGCGTGACGATGGCCAGCGCGAGCCCGACGATCAGGCCGAGCAAGCCGATCCGCAGCGCTCGCTCTCGGATGGACCGGTTGGTCATCAGCCGCTGGAAGACTGGGGTCATCAGCAGCGGCAGCGCTACGCCCGCGACGGCGAGCAGGTGGGCAGCGCTGGCGGGGTTCAGGCCATCGTGAGTCGAGATGCCCGGGATGGCCGAGCGGGTATGCGCCTGGAATTCGGGCGGGACGGGTCCGTTCCAGAGGGTAAAGAGCCAGGCGACAACCGCGAAAGCAGGCAGGGTCGCCGCGATGGCCAGCGCGGTCCGGGGCAGGCGGACCGACCAGTCCCAGGACCAGTGCGCGGGGAGCACGGCGAGCAGGCCCGTGCGGGGGTCGATGTCGGCGGATGCGAACGCGTCGGGATCTTCGGGCTTTTCTGGTGCGCGTGGCGGCCTGGGGCCCAGCCACGCGAGTATCCAAGCGATCGCGGCGGCCCAGAGGTGGCTCTGGCGAACAAAGACAAGCAGCGTGGTGAGCGCGGCTACTGCGGCGATGGCACGCCATGACGAGCGGTTGCTGCCGACGGCGAGCAGGACGAGCGCGGCGACGAGCAGCCATGCCGAGCCCTCTGGTAGCGTGAGGATCAGCTGCGGCATGAGGTAGTTGGAGCCGAGCAGCGCGAGCCCACCGGCGATGGCCCAGGCGACGCCGACGCGTCGGGTGAGCCACCAAACGACGAGCATGGCGAGCATGACGGTCGTCTGGCCGGAGAGCGCGCGGAGAAATGGCCCATCGAGCCCGAGCCAGCGTTTGGCGGCAGCGAGTGCGAGGTGGTGGCCCGGTGCACTGGCGGCCTGGTAATCCGTGAGATCCGGGGTGGGCAACTGCTCGGCGAACGTATCGACGGTCGGGCCGTGGTACAAGGTGGCGTCGAAGACAACCGGTCCTGTCAGTTGGACGGCAGCACCGAACCAGGCGAGTTGGATGAGCCACGCGATGGCTGCGATCAGCCCCGCGGCGAGCAGGGCGGAGGTTCCGGAGCGCGAGCTGGGCGAGGCTGTTGGCTCAATAGACACGGTTGTCGCCGATCGCAGGTGCCGAGGGGCTCGAGGATGCCGGCAGCGGTGCTTCCGGCGCAGCGGGCTAGACTGGCGCCATGCCGCCCGCTGGCTCGATGATACGTGACCTGTATGCGCTGGCGCGTTTCCGGCAGTGGGGCAAGGGCGGGTTCGTACTGATCGGACCTTTTTATGCTGTCGCACAGGGTGACGCGGCGCTCGATCTATCGCTGGTTGCAGCCGCGCTGATCGCCTTCGTGGCTTTCGGGCTGGCGTCGAGCGGGTGCTATGTCGTCAATGACATCCGCGATCGGGACAGGGACGCGCAGCACCCTCGGAAGCGTTCGCGGCCGATCGCCAGCGGGAGGGTGTCCCCCGGCAGAGCCCGGGTGTTCGCGGTGGGTCTGCTGGCGGCGGCGGCCCTGTGTGTTTGGCTTGGTCCGATAGTCACTGGGGCAGCGCTCGTGGAGCCGTGGTGGGTTGCCGGGCTGCTGTTGTTGTACGTGCTGAACGTGATGGCGTACACGGCGATTCTGAAGCAGCGGGTGATCCTGGATGTGGTGAGCCTTTCGAGCGGGTTTGTGCTGCGGGTGCTCGTCGGATGCGCCGCGGTGGGGGTGGCGCCCTCGACCTGGCTGCTGAACTCGACGCTGTTCCTGGCGATGTTCTTAGCGTTTGGGAAACGGTTGGGTGAGCGTCGGACGATGGCTGCCGAGCACGTAGACGCCTCGGAGGTTCGGGCGGTGCAGCAGGCATATTCGGATGACCTACTCCGGATGGCGGTGGTGATGACCGGGGTGGGGACGCTGGTGACCTACGCGGGCTACGTGCAGGATCAGGAGGCGCGTTGGGGGCCGTCGCTGGACGCGGTGGCGGCGGGCGGCGCGTGGGGGATGAACTGGCTGTGGCTGACGATGCTGCCGGCAACTTACGGGCTGCTGCGCTGTATCGTGCTGCTGGAACGCGGCCGGTACGACGACCCGACCGAGCTGGCGGTACGCGATCGCGGCGTCCAGCTGGCGGGGATGGCTTTCGTAGCTGTGGTCCTCGTCTTGGTGGTCTGGGGTGGCCCTTCAGGGGGAACTCCTGCGGTCTGACGGCACGCCGAAGCGTGCGCATCAGACGGTGAGGGCCGGAATGTCTCGCGTCGGGGCGTCCGGTTGGTCGAGAGTGCAACGGGTCGGCGACGGCCTTCGAAGCCGATGGAGGCGAGCCGGCGCGTCAGGGCGCTGGTGACGGTCGAGCCCAGATTCGGCCCCGATTCGGCCCAGACTCGACTCAGACTCGGGCCGGGCTTAGGCCGGGCTCAGGACAGGAGTGTGCGACATGCGGATGGATGGTCTTGTCGGTGTTGGGAAACGGCTGAGCATGGTCTCGGCGGCGGTGCTGGCGATCGGGTCGGTCTCGGCCCTGGCCCAGGGCGAAAAGAAGCCCGAGTTCCCGCCGTTTAAGGATGTCTCGGAGGGCTTCGATAAGGTGGTCTCCACGGTCGGTGAGGATTCGAGCCTCTACTCGATCTGGATCGACCGCAAGACGGGGCAGATGCTGGCCGAGTTGCCTCGTGGCTATGAGCGGCAGCGTCACTTCTTCGCGATGACCGTCGGTTCGGGCGAGATCTTTGCGGGTCTCCAGGGTCGTGACCTGTACACGTACTGGAAGCGGTACAACAAGCGGATCGCGCTGATGGCCCCAGAGGTGCAGACGCGTTCGACGGGCGACCAGGAGTCGAAGGACTCTGTGCAGCAGATCTTCACGGACCGTGTCTTGCTGGACGTGCCGATCGTCTGCATGGGTCCGAACGGCCAGCCGGTGATCGACCTGGACAACCTGCTGGCGGGCAAGGCGTCGACGTTCTTCGGCAGCTCGGCCCGCGGGGCGAACACGAACCTGCTCAAGGTGGTCAAGGCCAAGGCGTTCCCGCAGAACATCGAAGTCGCGATCGAGATGCCGACATCCGGCGGCATCCTCAAGGAGTTCCATTACTCGATCAGCAACGTCGTGGGCTCAAGGGATTACGAGCCGCGGAGGGCAGACCAGCGGATCGGTAATTTCACGACGGCGTACAGAGACCTCGGCAAGTTCACCGACGACGACGTCGTGGTTCGATATGTGAATCGCTGGAACCTCACGAAGCGCGATCCTTCGCTCAAGCTCAGCCCTCCCAAGCAGCCAATCGTGTACTACATCGAGCACACGGTGCCGGTGCGGTACCGGCGGTTCGTCCGAGAGGGCGCTGAGTACTGGAACCGCGCGTTCGCTGAGCAGTGCGGCATCCTCAACGCGATCGAGATCCGTCAGCAGGACAAGGCCAGCGGCTCGCACATGGAAAAGGATCCGGAAGATGTCCGCTACAACTTCATCCGCTGGCTGAGCAACGACATCGGAACTGCGATCGGTCCGAGCCGTGCGCACCCGGAGACAGGCGAGATCCTCGACGCGGATGTGATCCTGACCGATGGCTGGATCCGGTACTTCAATTATCAGTACAACGACCTGCTGCCCGAGGTGGCGATCGAGGGATTCAGCCCGGAGACGCTGGCATGGCTTGAGCAGAATCCGGACTACGACCCGCGCATCCTGATGGCACCCCCGGCGCAGCGTGACTTCCTGCTGGCCGAGCGTGAGAGCCGGGGCGTGCTGCGTTATGGGGGGCACCCAGCGGCGGCCGCAGACGGATTGCTCTACGGTGATGACGAATATGACGGGCTGGCGAATGTGCACAGCCAGTTCAACGGCTTCTGCATGGCTTCACGCCGCAAGGCTATGGATCTGGCCATGATGGCCATGCACATGTCCATGGCCGGCGAGCTGATCATGGATGACGAGGAGACGGCCGAGGACCCGGCTGATCTGATCGACGGCATGCCGGACTGGTTCATCGGCCCGATGCTCGCCGACTTGGTTGCGCATGAGGTCGGGCACACGCTCGGCTTCAGCCACAACTTCAAGGCATCGAGCCAGTACACGTTCGATGAGATCAATTCCGACGCCGTCAAGGGCCGAGCGTTTACGGCGTCGGTCATGGACTACAACCCCATCAACATCTATTTCCCCGAAGGCGGTCTTGAGGCGATCAAGAACGGCGATGCCATGCAGGGCGACTACGCGATGTCTGACATCGGGATCTATGACGAGTGGGTCATCGCCTACACGTACGGGGACAACCCCGAGGAAACTATCAAGCGAGGCGCGACGGAGAACATCCCGTACGCGAATGACCTGGACACCTGGGGTATCGACCCGCTGGCTCGGCGCTACGATTTCAGCGCCTGGCCGCTGGATTATGCCGAGAACCAGATGCGGCTGAGCTCGTATTACCGCGAGCGGCTGCTGACCAACTTTGTCGAGGACGGCGAGAGTTGGGCGAAGGCGCGGCAGGGTTTCCAGATCACGCTCAACCAGCAGATGGGCGCGGTCTCGACCATGGCCAACTGGATCGGCGGCGCCTACGTGCAGCGGGATAAGAAGGGCGACCCGGACGCTCGCCCGCCGCTGGATGTGGTTGAAGCCGAGAAGCAGCGTGCCGCGCTTGGGTTTGTGCTCGAGAACGGGCTGCGTACCGAGGCGTACGGCCTGTCGCCGGAGCTCATGCGTTTCCTGACGACGGATATCTGGTGGGACCGCTGGTCGAACATGTTCGCCGACCGCGATTTCCCGGTGCACGACCGCGTGAACGCGATGATGGGCTCGACGCTGACGATGGTCATGAACCCGACAACGCTCGGGAACGTGTTCGACAACGAGTTCCGGGTCGAATCGGGTGAGGACGTGATCACGCTTCCCGAGGTGATGCAGTCCACCGTCGACGAGGTCTTCAGCGAACTCGGCGAGACGCCGAGCAAGACCTATTCGGCTCGCGAGCCGATGATCGACAGCTTCCGCCGGAATCTGCAGCTCGGCATGATCGACCGCCTGATCGGCTTTACCAAGCCGGGTGCGATGTTCGGTGCGGCTGCGACGCCGGTACGCACGCTCAGCGCTCACCATCTGCGTGAGATCAAGGGCGATGTCGATGCCGCTCTGGAGCACGCTGGTAAGCTCGACCCGTACACGCTGAGCCATCTCAGCGAGGCATCGGTCCGGATCGACCGTGCGCTCAACGCGAGCTACATCTACAACACCCGGGACATCGGAGGCGGGACGGTGATCTTCCGCATGGGTCAGACGGCCGGGGACGGCATCGAGTAGGACCCTCCGGCACCAAACCGACGGTCGGATACTTCAATGCCGGGCTCCCTCGCGGAGCCCGGTTTTTTGTTGTGATGTGCCGGTGCTCGCGTCGTCGCGCGAGCGGTTGCGCGGAGCTGTTCGCGTTGGGCGCTCTGGCCGCGGTGCGCCGCCGCCCTCTGATCAGCAAACACGGCAGATGCATGCCGGCGGATGCCTCGTTCTGAGTGCCCGTTTCAGCCAAAGGCGCCCGGACGGTATCAACGTATCAGATGATCCGCGAGGTGAACGCGCGTGCCTCGGCGTCGGCCTTCTTGATCGCATCGAGCGATTCGGCTGGCTCGGGCTGGACCGACCCGAAGGCCTCGGCGACCACCTCGGTGACGCGTCCGAGGCGGAGGCGTGATCCGTCGGCGTTGGCCGGATCGAGGAAGGCGGCGACGGCGGTCTCGTTAGCGGCGTTGAGGATCGCGCCGGCGGTTCCGCCGCGGCGCATCGCTTCGAACGCGAGGCCGAGCATGGGGAAGCGGTCGGCGTCGGGCTCGCGGAACTCCAGCGTGCCGAGCTTCGCGAGGTCGAGACGGTCGCTTGATAGAGCGGGCGCGTGCACACCGCCGAGCAGGGCGTACTGGATCGCGGTTCGCATGTCCGGCGTACCAAGCTGGGCGAGCACGGCGCCGTCGTCGAACTCGACGAGGGAGTGGACGGTGCTGGTCGGGTGGATGAGCACGCCGAGGCGCTCTGGCGGCATGCCGAAGAGCCAGCGTGCCTCGATGGCTTCGAAGCCCTTGTTCAGGAGCGTGGCGCAATCGACGGTGACCTTGGGGCCCATGCTCCATGTCGGGTGCGCGAGGGCGTGCTCTGGTGTGGCGGCGGCGATGGCGTCGCTCGTCGCGTCGCGCAGCGCCCCGCCGCTGGCGGTGAGAGTCATGCGCGCGACGCCGGCCGGCGCTTCCAGAGGCGGTCGAGCGGGCGTGTGCTGCGCGCCGGCGAGGCACTGCCAGAGCGCGGAGTGTTCGGAATCGACGGGCAGCAGCGATGCGCCGTGCGCCCGCGCGGTGCTCACGACCAGTTCGCCCGCGGCGACGAGCGTTTCCTTGTTTGCCAGCGCGACATCGATGCCCAGCTGGAGTGCCGCGAGCACGGGGTCGAGGCCGGCGATGCCGACGATTGAGGCCATGACCAGGTCGATGCCGCCGTCGGCGTGCGTTGCGCGGATCAGGTCGGCGGCGGCGGTGGGGCCGTCGGTTTCGGCACTGACGGGCGGACAGCGGAATTCCCGGGCCTGCTCGCTGAGGGTGTCAGACGCCCGGCCTGCGGCGATGCCGACGACCTCGAAGCGCGGCTGTCCGCCGAGGGCGTTGTGATGGCGGACCACATCGAGCGTCTGTGTGCCGATCGAGCCGGTGGAGCCGAGCACGATCAGGCGCGTCGGGCGGTCCGCGCCGGCGCGGATGCCGGTCTCGTCTTGAACCCCGGTGTGGGTCTCGGCCTGGGTATCGGCGGGCACGGTGGGCTACTCCTCGCCGAGGGCGGCCTTCTCGCTTGGCTTGAGCTTGCGCCGGCTCCCGGCGTAGAGCGTGCGCGGCTTCTTCTTTGCAGGCGTTTGCTCGCCTTTGGCTTCCGCGGGTTTCGGTTCGACGGCTGTTGTGGCCGATGCGGCCTCTGCGTCGGAAGTGGAGCGTCCGCCGCGTCGGCGCCGTCGGCGCTTCTTTTTGGTCGTCATGGCGCCATCGTCGGTTTCGCTCTTGGACGCGTCGCCGGCGGGCTCGTCTTGCGAGGCATCGGCCGGTTCGGTTGCTCCGGTTTCGGTGCCCGCTTCACCACCAGCATCGGCGTCCTCGCCCGAGCCGCGGCGTCGCCTTCGCCGACGCCGACGCTTCTTTTTCCCGCCGGCCTCGTCTCGGGATTCATCTTCAGCGCTCTCGCCGGTCGGTTCGGCTTCCTCGTCGTTCGTGGTCGACTCGGTGGCGGTGCCTTCGGTGGCCTCATCGCTGTCGATCTTCTTCTTGCGGCGGCGGCGGCGCTTCTTCTTGCCCGAGGTGTCGGCGGGCTCGTCGTCTGTGTCGGCGGCGAGTTGTTCGATCGGGTGCGACTGCTCGTCCTCCTGGATCGCCTCGAGCATCGACTTTTCATCGTCGGCGAAGGCCGACTCGTCGTGTTCGACGTCCCAGGTCGGCAGGCTCTTGGGCGGCTTGGGCTTGGGCAGGCGGTCGGTGGCGACGTCGTTGCCGACTTCGTCGTAGGCGTAGATCATGAATCGGTCGGTGCCGAGCGAGTCGCCGATGCGCACGTCGATGTGCTTTTCGGTGGCGATCTCGAGGCGGGTGAGCGCC
Source organism: Planctomycetota bacterium (assembly GCA_039187315.1). GTDB lineage: Bacteria > Planctomycetota > Phycisphaerae > Phycisphaerales > UBA1924 > JANQQZ01. The sequence continues at coordinate 19,707 of JBCCZQ010000004.1, forward strand.
TTGCGGCGTGTGCTGAGCAGGTTCCCGGCGACTCGGGCCGGGACGATCAGCTCGGCCTTTTTGACCTTGTCGTAGCTGAGGATCAGCCGGAGCTCGCGCATGGCTTCTGCAGCGACGGAATCGGCCTTGCGGACCCAGCCGCGTCCGTAGGCAGCTGGGAGCTCCTGGAAGTGGGTCATGGTCGCGCTGGCGCGCATGCGCTGGCGGGTCAGCTCGAGGATGCCGAACTCGCTGATGGGCAGGATGGTGGTGTTGGCCCGGTCGTTCTTGAGGCAGTCCTTGAAGCGTTGCTCGACGGCCTTGCGGTGCTTGGCCTGGTTCATGTCGATCAGGTCGTTGATGACCAGCCCGCCCAGCTCGCGGAGCTTCATCTGGCGGCAGATTTCATCGACGGCTTCGAGGTTGGTCTGGTAGGCGTTGGTCTCGGCGTCCTTGGCCTTGCGGCTCTTGCCGCTGTTCACATCGATGGCAACGAGCGCCTCGGTCTCGTCGATGACGAGCCTCCCGCCGGACGGCAGTGGGACCTCGCGGCTGTGCAGGAGCTTGACCTGGTCCTCGAGTCCGTAGGCGTGGAACATCGGCTGTGGCAGGTTGTAGTGCTTGAGCGTGGTGCCGGAGCGCGGCGCGACGACCTTGAGGAAATTCGCGGCCCGGGCGAGTCCCTGCTCGCTGTCGATGACGATCTCCTGGATCTCCTTGGAGAGCAGGTCGCGGAGCGCTCGCACGAGCAGGTCGCTCTCGGCGTACAGCAGCGCCGGGCGGCTGATCTGCTTCTGACGCTTCTCGATGTTCTTCCAGAGCCGCTGGAGATAGGCGAGGTCGCGCTTGAGCTCGGTTTTGGTCTTGTCGAAGCCGGCGGTCCGGAGGATGAAGCCGAAGCCTTCGGGGAGGTCGAGCTGGTCGAGGATCTTGCGCATCTTCTTGCGCATGTCTTCATCGTCGACCTTGCGGCTCACGCCGACGTTGTCCATGTGGGGCATCATCACGAGGTAGCGGCCGGGTATGGACAGGTAGCTCGTGCAGGCCGGCCCCTTGGTGCCCACGCCGTCCTTGAGGATCTGGACGATGATCTTCTGGCCGCGCTTCAGGCAGCGCTGGATGGGCGGGCGTTCGCGGCGTGGGGTCTTTTTGCCGATTTTTTCCGTGGTTTCGCCGTCTTCGCTCGGGAAGTAGCGAGGGTGGAGGTCGGAGGTGTGCAGGAAGGCGTTCTCGCCCCCGCCGAAGTCGACGAATGCGGCCTGCAGGTTGCTCTCGACGTTGGTGACCTTGGCGAGGTACAGGTTGCCGACGCGGTTGGCCGTCGCCGGGCGCTCGGCGTGGTACTCACCGAGCACGCCGCTCTGCTTCGGGTAGTCCTCAAGGATCGCGACCCGACATTCCTCGCCCGGGACGTAGTTGATCAGCATGCGTTTGCTGATCGGGTCGGCGTGCGTGGCCTTGGTGGCTGTCTTGGATTCGGCTTGGGCTTCTGGCTTGGTTTCGGACTTGGTTTCGGGCTTGGTTTCCGATTTGGGCTTGCGCTCGGGCTTCTTCTTGGTCGTCGAGCGCCGGGTTTTCTTGGCGGGCTCGGCGGAGCTTCCGTCGGATGACTCGGAGGATGCGCCCGTTCCTTCGAGATCCTCGGGTGGATCATCGGACTCGGGCGGGTCGCTGTGGTCAGCGTTGCTATCGGTGCTGACATTGGTGGCACCGATCGAGCTGTCTTCTGGGCCATCTTCTTGGCCATCTTCTGGGCTGGCTTTTGTATCGGTCGGTGCTTCTGCGCCGTCGGCCTGCGATTCGGGCAGGTCTTGGCTTTGGTTGTCGGCTTGGGACTCGGCCTGCGTTTCGGTCGTGGTATCAGGCTCGGGGTTGCTGGCGTTGTCTGTGTCGCTGCTGCGTGTGCTGGCCGTCATGGCTGGCCCTTCGTGCTGCGGCGGCGTGGCGTGGCCTCATGGCCTCGTCTTGGTGGCGTCTGCGGCAGCCGCGCCCTGGTACCGCGGCGCGGAGATGGCGCCGCCGGCATCGGGCGTGTGTCGAATGGCAAGGCGTGTCGGAGTGCGCAGGCACCTCGGTCGGCTCTCGTCGTTCGGGCCGCAGGCGTCGGATCGCGTTGTGCTCCGTCCGTTCCGGGCCTCCGGGCCGGTCGTCGTTTCCGCGGTGGCGCGGGCGGCGCGGCTCGGGGCCTTCGGCGGTCGGGGCGGCGATCATCGCTCGCCTGGGTGGGGTCGTCGGTCGTTTGGCTCGATCGGGCGGGCCTCCGGGGCCACCCGATTTCCGTCGTTTGTTCGCTGGGCGGGCCGGATTGCTCAAGCCCGCTCGTTGGTGCTGGCGGCCCTAGCTGCCGCCCTGGTGGGTTTGCTGGGGCAGGATGCTTCGCAGCCTGTCCCGTACATACATCGTCACATCGCTGTCGGAATCGAAGGAAATCGCTTTCTTCGCGATCCGTTCGCACTGGGGGATCGTCAGGCTGCGGATGAGCTGCTTGACCCCCGGTGCCGCAGAAGGCGACACGCTGAGGGTACGCACGCCCAGACCGAGCAGCAAGACGACGAACGGGCTCTGTCCGGCGGCCTCTCCGCAGCAGGAGACCGGCACATCCCGCCTTCTGCCGGCACGGACGACGTCGCGGACGAGCTTGAGCACGGCCGGGTGTCCTGGGTTGAACAGCGAGGCGACCTGCTCGTTGGTCCGATCGACCGCCAGGGTGTACTGCACCAGGTCGTTGGTCCCGATGGAGAAGAAGTCGACCTCGCGGGCGAGGGAGGCGGCCTGGAGCGCCGCCGAGGGCACCTCGACCATCATGCCGACCTCGACCGACCGGTCGAACGCGACGCCCTCCTCATCGAGGTCCTCCATCACGTCGTGGAGAAGGTGCTTGGCCTGGCGCAGCTCGTCGACGTTGGAGATCAGCGGGAACATCATCCGGACCGTCCCGAGGGCCGAGGCCCGGAGGATCGCGCGGAGCTGCTTGCGGAACATGGGCAGGTTGGCCAGGCAGTAGCGGATCGATCGCAGCCCGAGCGCCGGATTCCGCTCGGGATCGAGCGCCTGAGCCTGGGTGTACTTGTCGGCGCCAAGGTCCATGGTGCGGATCGTCAGCGGCCGGCCGTCGAGCCTGCGGATGCAGTCGGCGTAGGACTCGAGCTGCTGGTCCTCGCCGGGCTCGCGTTCCTGGGCGAGGTAGAGGAACTCGGTCCGGTAGAGGCCGATGCCCGAGGCGCCGTAGGTCAGCGCCTGATCGACCTCTTCGGGGAACTCGATGTTGCCCAGGACCTCGATCTCGGTGCCGTCGCGGGTGACGGGCTCGAGCACGGCCGCCTCGCGGAGGCTGAGCTGGTGCAGGTCACGCCGCTCGCGGTCGGAGAGGAAGGCGTCGATGGTATCGTCGTCGGGCTCGACGACGACGACACCCCGCTCGCCATCGATCGCGATGGTCATGCCGTCCTCGATCTCGCCGCTCAGCCCGCGGAGGCCGACGACGGCGGGGATGCCCAGCGCCCGCGCGACGATCGAGGTGTGGCTGGTGTGCCCGCCCAGGTCGGTCGCCATCGCGACGATGCGGTTTCGGTCGAAGGCAACGGTCTGGCTGGGTGTCAGCTCGTGGGCAATCACGATCGCCTCGTGGTCGAGCCGCTCGAGGCCGCTGGTGTGCTCACCGATGAGCTGGTCGAGCAGCCTTCGTGCAAGGTCGGTGATGTCGTTGACCTTGGTGGTGAAGGCCGAGTCACCCATGCCGCTGAACTTCTGGGCCAGCTCATCGAGGACCCGGTCGACGGCGTGCTCGGCCGTGACGCGTTCCTGCTCGATCAGTTCTCGCATGGGCCGGAGCAGGTTCTGATCGCGGAGCATGCCGATGTGGAACCCGAAGATCTTGGCCGCGTCTTCGCCCATCTGGTCGGCGGCGGTCACGCGGACCCGCTCGAGATCGGCGACCGAGGCCTCAACGGCGCGGTCGAGCCGCTCGAGCTGGCGCCCGGTCTCGGCGGCGGGCACGTGTCGGCGGGGGATCCGGCGCAGGCCGTCGTCGAGCACGAAGACCCGACCGACCACGATCCCCGGTGAGACGCCGATGCCGTGGTACCGCCGCACGCTGACCTTTCGCTGAGCGGCCTGCCCCGGCCGCGAATACCCTAAACTGACACGCGGTACCGTGCCTGACAGCTACCCAGGAGGGTTTAACCCATCCAAAACCCGCCCGAATGGCAGGTTCAAAGCACCGCGGTCCTCCGCATGAATCGTAGGTCAAAGCCGGGGGAGCCGCTTGACCCGCCTACCACGGGGGCCCGATACTTCCTGTGACGGACGTCGGCGACTCCTGCCGACGACGCACCCCCGACAATCGGCGGACGGCCCGAGAGCGTCGACCGCGGCAAGGGTGTGCGACAGACCGGCGCTCGCCGCACAAGGCGGGCGGCCCGACTGTGACACGACGGTGCAGCGCACGGACAGGCAGCCCCGCGGCCACGCGGCGCTCGTGGATAGCCGTGGCGCTGCAGCACGACTCGATCGAACCGCGCCGTTCGGATACCGGCGCGCCCGCTCGGCAGCAGGCCGGGCATCCATAGAGGGGCGGACCGTGGAAAGTGGCTCGTCGGATACCCAGGGCAAGAAGCGGCGTCGGCGCAGGCGTCGGCGCCGCGGCGGCGGCAACGGCGCGAACCCGGCCCAGCAGAACGGCCAGCCCAACAGCCAGCGCAGGGGCAAGCCCGGCGGCAAGCCAGCCGAGCAGCTCGAGCCCAAGGGGCCGACGCTCGAAGAGCTCACCGCCATCGACCCCCAGCCGAGGCTGACGCTCGAGTACCCCGGCTGCCCGCCCGCTTGCCGGCTCATCGACCTGTTCTGCCCCATCGGGCGCGGCCAGCGGGGCCTGATCGTGAGCCCGCCCAAGGCCGGCAAGACCACACTGCTCAAGGACATCGCCCACGCCGTCCTGCACAACCACCCCGACACGCACTTGGTCGTCTTGCTCATCGACGAGCGTCCGGAAGAGGTCACCGACTTCCGCCGGACGCTGGAGAAGATCAGCGAGGGCGACGAGTTCACCCGCTGCGAGGTTGTCGGCTCCTCCAACGACCACGACACAGCGCAGCACGTCAAGGTCTCGACCGAGACGATCGAGCGGTGCAAGCGGCGCGCCGTTGAGGGCGAGCACGTCGTCGTGCTCCTCGACTCGCTCACGCGGCTCGGGCGGGCGTTCAACCGCAGCCGCAAGCACGCCAGCTCAGGCCGCACGCTCTCGGGCGGCATCGATAGCAAGGCGCTTGAGGTCCCGAAGCAGCTGTTCGGCAGCGCCCGCAATACCGAGGAGGCCGGCAGCCTGACGATCGTCGCGAGCTGCCTGATCGACACCGGTAGCCAGGGCGATCAGCTGATCTTCGAAGAGTTCAAGGGCACCGGCAACATGGAGCTTGTGCTCGACCGCAAGATCGCCGAGCAGCGCGTCTTCCCCGCGATCAACCTGGCTGCTTCGGGAACGCGGAAGGACGACCTGCTGATGGACGAGCAGGAGCTCAAGACCATCACGGCATTGCGGCGGCGCTTGCTGAACATGAAGCCGCCCCAGCAGATCGAGCAGCTGCTCGGCGCGCTCAAGAGGTTCGAGACAAACGAAGAGCTTGCGGCGGTGACGGGCTAAAGCGGGATCAGAACTCCGGCTCAAACACATCGACCCCGCCCGGGTAGCGGGTGTTGAGGTCGAACGCCTCGATCCAGCCCGTGTGGTCGTCGCGGAGCTTGCCGCACTCGTCGGCGATCCTGATGAACGCCATCCGCCATGCATCGGAGTCGCCGAAGGCCTCATCGAAGTAGGCGACCAGCTCGGCTTCGCGCTCGCCGCCGTCGTTGGCGTGCAGGGCGGCGATCACGGGCGGGCGGAGGTGCCAGACCAGCGAGCTCGGATCATCGGCGGGGTTCTCTTCGTCTGGGGCGAACCGCTGCATCATCCTGATGAACTGCATGCCGTCGCGGGCCTGAACGACCGGATCGGGGATCGCCAGCGCGACCACATCCCAGCGGCCGGCGGTCATCGCCTGCTCGGTGATGTCGCGCGCGTAGCGGGCGAGCGTGCCGACTGATTCCGGCCGCTCGGCGATCCGCTCGACCCACGCAATCGTTGACTGCTGATCGCCGATGATGTTGTTCAGGTGGACCCAGTCGGTCAGCGTGTCCCATTCGACGTCGCCGGCCTTGAGGCGTGTGGCCTCACGGTCGCGGACCGCTCGGAAGGCGTCGCGTGCGGGCTCGTGTGCGGCGGCGAGCTGCTGCATCTCGCCGGCCATGAACGAGAGCCGCACGCCGTAGTACGACTCCTGCTCGTCGAGCATGGTCTCCCAGAGGTCGAGGTAGGCCTCCGTCGCTCGGTCGTAGTCGCCCGCGGCGAACATCTCCTGCGCTGCATCGAGCTTCGGCCGGACGGTGTCTTCGCCGCCGCCATCGTCGAAGCTCATCCGCGCCGGCTCGGGCATCGGCTCGCCGGTGCGCCCGGCTTCCATCCATGTCACGAGGTCGCCGGCCGAGCGGTAGCCGGTCGCCCGGCCGAGCTCCTCGTTGCCCTCGAACAGGATCATCGTCGGCATCGCGCGCACGCCGAGCTCGCCGGCCTTGTCGCGGAAGTCGTCTACATCGAGGGAGGTCGCGATCGCGTGCTCGCCGATCCAGGAAACGACGCTGGCATCGACCCAGGTGGTCTTCTTCATCTGCTGGCAGGGCGGGCACCAGACGGCGGTGGCGTAGACCAGGTGCAGACGGTCCTGCCCGATGGCCGCCGCGCGATCGGCGTCGAAGCCGGCCCGCGAGAACACGGGCGGCGGATCGGCGAGCGATGGCGCTGTAGTCAGCGCTGCGGCAAGGGCGGTCGCGGCGAGCAGCGGCATGGCGTGCATGGTCGTCTCCGATCGGTGAGGGGGGACGCGTGGCCTACATCACCGACAGTCTACGAACATCCGCGTTGCGTTGAAAGCACGACCGGACGCATCGCGCGTCTATTCGACTAGGAACACATCCAGGCCTACGGGGTCCCGATCGGTTGCCTCTGCGGCCTGGGCCAGCGCGGCTCGTGCCTCGGGCGATGGGTCCAGGGCGTGTGTCGTTTCGGCTACCGCCTGCGCAGCCGGCGTGTCGTTAGTTGACAAGGCTGCGCCGTAGGCCGCGGCGAGGCGGGCCCGGCGGATACCGGCCTCGGCGTCCGTTGTCGCTGGGAAACGGCGGGCGCTCTGCGCGAGGCTGTCGGCGTAGCGCGATGGACTGATGAGCTGCGCGAGCAGGTCGTAGCGGCCCTGTTCACCGAGCATGCTGACGAATGATCCAGAGGCGGTCCGCAGCGCGGGCGTTGGGGCCCGTTCGGCGAGAAGCGCCGCGAGCGCATCGGCCATGGTGTCGTCACCGCCGGTGGCGGAGCACAGCAGCGCCCACTTCTGGAGCGAACGCGCATCGACCGCGGCGAGCGCCCGCGTGATCGCGTCCCGCTGGGACGTCAAGCGCTCCGCGGTGTGCGGATGCGCCTCGGCGACCTCGCGCATCGCGGGTGCGAGGAACTCGATGCGGGCATCGTCCTTGCGTCGGACCATGCGCCGCTCGTTCTCGAAGAGCCACATGAGGCCCTCGGCGGCCATCGCGTGCGCACCCTCGGCGCTCAGGGCGCGCAGGGCTTGGATCTCAACCTCAAGATCGAGGTAAGTCTCCATCGCCGCGGCCCGCGCGGCTAGCTGCGGGCGTATCGGCCGGCTCGGGTCCAGCGCGGCGGTTCCCGAATCGGCCGACTCTTCCACAACCGCCTCGTCCGCGGGCGCTCCAGCCGGCACGTCCTCGGCTTCTTCGGATGGGGCTGGCATCGCGGGCGCAGAGGCCTCGAGCCAGCTCGCCAGCTGGTCAGCGCTGCGGTAGCCGACGGCGCGCGAGAGCTCCCGCTCGCCCGCGAACAGGATCATGGTGGGCATCGCGCGGACCCGCAGTTCCGCCGACTTGGACGGGAACGCGTCCACATCCAGCGGCGTGACGACCGCGCGGCTCTCGAGCCACGACACCACGGTGTCATCGACCCAGGTTGTTTTCTTCATCTGCTGGCAGGGCGGGCACCAAGAAGCCGTGGCGTACACCAGGTGCAGCCGGTTGGACTCGGTGGCCGCGGCCCGGTCGGCCTCGAAGCCGGCCTGCGAGAACACCGGCGGCTCGCCGAGTGCTGCGGTGGTGATCAGGGCGGCGGATGAGATCGAGGTGAACCATGCGAGCATGAGCGCATCTCCAGAGCAGTGCGTTCGGTGGCGGGCAGTCTGATATTAGAACCGGCAACCTTCGAGGAAGTTGGTCACCCAAGCAAAGAAATCGGAGTCGCCGGTCAGGCTCGACGTGCCGAACTGCCCGTCGCCGTTCTGGTCGGAGGTGGGATCGTCAGCCAGATAGGCCGTGACCCAAGTGAAAAAGTCGCTGTCGCTGGCGACGCCGTCGCGGTTGACGTCCGCCAGGCAGGGTACCGGCACCTCGCGGTAGCGGATCGTGACCGTGGCCGTATCGGTCGTCGCGCCGTTGGTGATGCTGTAGACCAGCGTATCCGTACCGGACGCGTTCGCATCGGCGCGGAAGACGCGTACTGGCCCGTCGCCGCCGAGCAGCGTCGCCTGCGCCGGTTGTGTGACGATCTGATAGGTCGGCACGCTCGCGTCGTCGGCGAAGTCAGCGGGCAGCTCGACGAGGAACGCCTCGCCGGGTGCCGTCCGCTTGGTATAGCTGTAGGCCACGACCGGCGTGATGGTGGGCGTGGGTCGCGCGTTGCGCGCGTCGAAGAGCAGCGGCTCGCTGCGCGCGGTTGTGCCGTCCTGGAAATCGACCTCAGCCCAGACCCTGGCGGGCCCGCCGCCGATGATCTCGCCGCGCGTCACAAGCGGACCGCTCGGCCCTGCCGCGGCGATGACCCGCCCGAGGTGGACCACCCGCCGCTCGACCACCACACCGCCGAGCCCGTCAACCTCGAACGACACCGTCGATGTCCGATCCGGGGACAGCGTGCTCGCGCTGACCGTCGCGGCCTTGCCTGCGTTGCTCAGCACGAACGAGCCGACCCACTCGCCGGTGACGGCCTGCGGCGAGTCGTCCGTCGCAACGATTCGCAGGTCGTGCCACCCGTCGTCCAGGTGGAGCGTCGGGATCAAAAGCGTCTCGCCGGCCGAGCCCTCGGCGACCACGACGCCATCGACCAGGGCCGTGACCGTGCCGACCGATGTGCCCGGTCGGGTAGCCGCCACCGTTGGGTTGACGATCAGCTGGCCGCGCACCGGTGATGGCAGCGCCGTTTGCACGGAGACCGTTGGCCCTGACGCGAACGGGCGCGTCAGCGGATCGCCCATGAGGTACCCCTGGAACGGCACGGCCCGGAGGGACCGCAGCACCGCCTCGCCGAGCGTCAGCCCGTTGGCGTAGTGCACGTGCATGTACGCCGCCGGGAACTTGTCGGAGATCGCGCACGGCTCCTCGACCGTGCCGAAGCTGCCCGAAGCCCCCTGGCGGATCCATTCGCTGATCTTGGTCTGCTGGGACCGGTTGAAGTCCGCGCCGAAGCTGGTCAGGTGCTCGGCGAACGATCCGGCTGCCAGCGGCGTGACGTCGGATTCGAACGACAGGACATCATCCCCGGTCATCACGCCGAGCGCTTCGCCCGTCGCGTTGGTCGGAAGCGTCTGCCCGGCGACGACCTCTGCCGAGAAGCCGGCGTTGCCGATCCGCGTCGCGGCGGTATCGAACAGCCCCTGGCGGGGGCCGGACCGTGCCGAGTCCGTCGTGCGCATGAAGTAGAACGCATCGGATGCCGTGCCGGGGCCGGCAGCGAGCGAGCGGTCGATCATGGTGATCGTGTTGCTCGCGCTCACACCGCGCACGCCCGTGTACGCGAGTGAGGCGCCGATAAACAGGTTGCCCGCCAGGGCGCCGCCCCCGGGCTGGCCGACCTCGTAGGTCTCTTCGGCGTCGAAGGCGACCGAGCTGTCCGCGGCCGTGTAGTAGCCGTTGCGCAGGAGCGAGCTGAGAGTCGTCGTGCGCAGGCTGTCGGCGAACTTGGCGAACGTGTACGCGCCCGGCAGGCTGATCGTCGACTGCGCCACCGGGCACGGATCGTTCAACAGACCGGGTGCGGGCACCTCGTAGCCCGTCCCGGGCCCGAGCAGGATGTAGTCCACGCTCGGTGTCAGGCGTCGGTTGACCAACTCGCCGAACATCCCCGCCTGTTTCACGTCGATCAGTTCATCGAGATCCGCAGCCCCGGGATCGATCCAGAGCACGTTTGCCGGCGGCAGGTTGCGCGCGTGCGCGTAAACGTTGGTCAGCCGGAGCCCGATCGGGTCGGTCGGGTTGGTTAGCATCAGGACCTCGTGGCCCTGCGAGGATGCAGCGCCTGCTGGGAACAGCCCAGCCAGAAACGCCGGCAGCCAGGCCCTCAAGCAAACCCGGCGGCTGCGAATCGTTGTTCCACGTCCCATCATGCGGCTCCCAAGCACGCGCAACCCAACCCCAGCGGATCGCACGATCTGCCTTCACACTCTGCCACACCACGCTCCGAACGCAAGCGCCGATCTGCTGGATTCTGAGCAAGGTCGGCGGCACGAAACGGCATGGATCCGACGCAAGAGGATGTGTTTGTATCGTGATCGGAAACTCCCAATGTTGACAACGCCACGAAACCACGTCACGCTCGGTCCGTAGGGCCCAGAGCCCGGAAGCGTGGCATCGACCGCGCGGTCTTTCCGGACAGAGCCACCCGTATTTCGCCACCGCGATTCACATCACGAAGAAGAGAGGCCATCCCGTGCCAACCCGTTCATGCCGCTCTCGTGTGCGTCGGTCCGTCCTGCTCTGCTTGACGTCGCTGGTCGCTGTCCCCGCGGTCGGCCAGCTTCAGGCGGCAGGCGATGTCAACGTGGTGGCCGATCCCGTCGCCGCGGCGGACATCGGCGTCACGCAGCCCGGCGATGCCGTGGTGCGCGTCGTCCCCGGGTCGGCCGAACGGCTCGGCCGGGTGCTCGAACTGACCCGCCGCATCTGGTCGGAGCGTGTCGGCCGAGGACCGATCGAGGTGCAGGTCTCTTCCGCGGCGCTCGCGACGCTGCGGGCCGAAGGCTTCGAGCCAGAGGTGCTGATCCCCGATGTACAGGCCGTCATCGACGCCGAGCGGGCTTCGATCGAGGCCCGCCGCTTCGCGGGCCGCGCCGATGCCGTCGACCTGCGGACCTACTACCCGTTCGAGGACATGATCGCCTTCGTCAACCAGCTCGCCGCGGAGCGTCCCGATCTGGTCAGCGTGCAGTCGATCGGCCAGAGCGTCGAGGGTCGTGAGATCTGGACCATGACGGTCACCGCGCCCGGGGACGCGTCCGGCAGAGCCGATGTTGTCTTCAACAGCCTGATCCATGCCCGTGAGTGGATCACCGGGCCCGCCACGCTCGAGCTGGCGCGCCAGCTGGTCCGCGGCTACGGATCCGACCCGCGCATCACCAGCATCCTCGATCAGACCGTCGTCCACATCACGCCCGTCCTCAACCCCGACGGCTACGTCTACGCGTGGACCACCGACCGCTTCTGGCGCAAGAACAGGCGCAACAACAACAACGGCAGCTTCGGTGTCGATCTCAACCGGAATTTTGACATCGACTTCGGCGGCAACGGTGCCAGCGGCGTGACGACCAGTGACATCTACCACGGGCCCGGCCCGTTCAGCGAGCCCGAGTCCCAAGCCATCCGCGACTTCATGCTCGGCCTGCCAGACCTGCGTGCGCACGTCGATACCCACAGCTTCTCGCAGCTGATCCTCTACTCGCCGGGCACCTTCGCCCAGACCGTCCCCGATTTCGCGCGCCTCGCTGAGGTCGGAGCCGGCATCACCCAATCGATCCAGGACGTATTCGGTGCGTTCTACACCCCACAGCCCGGACTCGATCTCTACGAGGCAGCCGGAACCTTCGGTGACTGGTCCTACGACGAGTTCCGCGAGCTGAGCTACACGTTCGAGCTCCGCCCGGTCTCAAGCAACCCTGGCTTCGCGCCGCCCGACTTCTTCATCCGACCGACAGCGGAGGAGATCTCCGCCGCGTACCTCTACTTGACCGAGCGCGCGGTCGCGCCGCTGCGCTTCGTGATGACGCCTCCCGCCGTCATCCGCGCCGACGAGCCGACAACGGTCACGTTCTCGGTGCTCGACGGCACTGCGGCTCCGTCGTCGACCGTCCGCGCGTTCGCGCGCCCGGATGAAAACGCGGCGTACTCGGAATTGACTGTCCAGCCGCTCGGCCAGGGGCGCTACGCCGTCACGCTCGAGAGCGGAGCGTGCGGCGGCGTGGCCGGCCTCTACTTCGAGGCGCTGACCACCGCCGGCGACACCGCGACCTTCCCAGCAGCCGGCGCCGCCGGACCCATCGCGGTGCCCGTCACGGCCGATGCCCGAGTCTTCATCGACTCGTTCAACACCGACCAGGGCTGGACCGTCACCAACGACCCCGGCCTGACCGATGGCGCCTGGGAGCGCGCCATCCCCAACGACACCGGCACGCGCGGCGAGCCATTTGCCGACGCCGAGCGCACCGGCTGGGCCTTCGTCACCGACAACGCCGTGGGCAACGCCGATGTGGACGGCGGCACCACCACCCTCACCTCGCCAGCGCTCGACGCGACCGGCGGCACCGGGGCGCTGCTCCGCTACAGCCTCTGGCTCGACAACACCCGCGGCTCCGCGCCGCAGGAGGACGCCCTCCGCGTCGAGCTCTCCGCGGACAACGGCCAGAGCTGGACGCCCGTCGATCAGATCGGCCCCGCCGGTCCCGACGCCGCCGGCGGCTGGGTCCAGCGCGAGGTCAACGTCGGCCTGACCGTCGGCCAGACCGACAGCCTCCGCGTCCGATTCATCGCCGAGGACCTGATCAACGGTTCGGTCGTTGAGGCCGGCGTCGACGCCGTCAGCCTGACCATCACGGACGGCTGCCCGAGCCTCGACCCCTGCGATGTCGCGGATGTGAACAACGACGGCAGCGTCAACGACAGCGACTTCTTCGCCTGGGTGACCGCATTCACCACGGGCGGGCCAGGCTGCGATCAGAACGGGGATGGTGACTGCTCCGACAGCGATTTCTTCGCCTGGGTCACGGTCTTCACCAGCGGCTGCTGAGCAGCACCGGACCGAGAGAGCGGGCTACGACCCCTAGTGGGCCCGCTGGGCGTTGGTCCGAGAACTTGTATCTCTCCAGAGCCCCGTGCGGGCTGTTCTGGCCGGTGGTGCCTGCCCGTCCGTCGCGTGGAGGCCCCGCAATGTGTGAATACACCGCCGATGCTCCGCTGGCATCTTGACGCGGCTGCGGCAGCCTGTACCCTCACAACTGAGGGATAGGGAGGGACAAGGACCGGTCAGTCTCGCCGATTCGTCGGCACAGGCAACCGGAAGGGGTGGGCGGAGCCCGCGTGCGATTGCCATCGTGCCCACGCAATACCGCTCGACAAGCCGCCCCACCCCCTACCCCTTTTTTGTCGAATGCGTGGGAAGTCGGCGGCAGGCGGCCAGGGCCCGACGGCTATTCCTCTTCGATCTGGAGCACCACGGCCTGCTCGTGCACGATGCCGAGATCGCTATCGGTGATCTCGACGAGCATCGGCACCGCGCCCGAGCCCAGCGGGGCCTTGACGACGAACCAGAAGTGCGCCCGTGTCGTCGCACCCGGCGGCAGGTCGCCGACTACCGCGCGGCCGACACGCACGCTCGCGGTCCCGGCCTCGGGCGACCGCAGGTGCGCGACCGAGCCCCGAAGCGTGCTATCGCCGAAGTTCCTGACTTCCAGCACCATGTGCAGATCGTCGCCCGGGCGCAGCTTGCCCTCGTGGCCCTCGCGGATCGACCGCCCGTGCCGATCCGGCGTGACATCGATCGCCACGTCCAGCGCCGGCGGCGGGAGCGGGCTGACGCCGATCGAGATCGTCTCGGGCGTGGTGACCTCCGCGTCATGCAGCTCCGTTGCCCAGGCCCGCAGGGCTACCGAATCGGCACGCAGCGATCGTGGGAGCCGCCGGCGCTGCGAGAGCTCCAGCGTCTCGCCCGGCTCAAGCCAGCCGAAGTCGACTTCCACGGGTTCGACCGCAGCGCCCTGTTCGTCCGCGGGCTCGATCACGCCACGCAGCCGGTAGATCGACCGCTCCCCGGTGTTGCGTGCCCGTGCATGGATGATGAACGTCTCGCCCGCGGCGACCGTCGGCGGATCGATGCGGAACTCCATCGCCGCAGCGCCGCCCGGACCACCCGGCCCGGTCCGCTGGCGTCCACGCCGCAGCGAGATATCCGCCATCCGGTCGATCGTCGCCTGGTCCAGCTGCGCCGTCGCCAGCTCGACCAACTCGCCAAGGATCATCGCGTCGAGCGTCACCGGCCCCGGCTTGAGCGCCCGGAACCCCGCCGGCGTCCGCGCGAGCTCGAAGCAGGTCCGTCCTCGCTCGCTCGGCACGCGGAAGATCGGTCGCGAGAGCGACGGGCCTGACAGCCGCAGCTCGAACGCGCTGCCCGGCATCAGCGAGTTGCTGCCCGAGACGGAACCGGTGACCGGGCCCGACAGAGTCACGCACAGCCCGCCGGAGTCGGCCGACCAGATCGCGCTGACGACGCTCGGCACCGTCGGCGCCGGCGGAGGCGACGGCCTCGTCGCACAGGACGCCAGACTGGTTGCTCCGACCGCGAGCGCGGCACACGCAGCCACACGCCGCAACGACCGCCTCGCAAACCCGGCCGGGATCATGGCGACTCGTCCGGCGTCCAGAGCAGACGAACACCCGTCCGCGCGTCGCCTCGGTCCCGCGGCACAAGCTCGTGCCGCGCCGCGGCCCGGACCGCCGAAGCGGGCGACAGGTACGACCCGCCGCGCGTCATCGTCACCTGCTCGCCGTGACCGAGGTCGGGGGCGATCACCAGCTCCGCCGCGTTGCCGAGGCTGTCGTACAGCCCCCATGCGTTGGGCGCGAGCGTGCCGACAGGCTTGAGCTCGGCCCCGGAGCTGGCCAGATACCACGCGGCGTCACCGGCCGGCATCCCGCTGCGCAGCTCGGTCGAATCCGCCCTGCACGCGTACTCCCACTGCGACTCGGTTGGCACGCTGAATGTGCCGGGCCCAAGATCGGTCAGCCGGGCAGCGAGCGCCAGCGCATCGTCGAGGGTCAGCCCCGTCGCCGGCAGGTCGGAGCCGATCGCCGGCGGGACATCGCCGGTTGCCCGCGCCAAGTCCGCTCGCGTCAGCTCCGTTGCCATGATCCAAAACGGTCTCTCGATCCGCACGCGCCGCAGGTCCTCGGTCGACCGCCGTCCTGGCTCGTCCGCCTGGCTGCCCATCATGAACACGCCGGGCTCGATGTACCGCACCGCGACCGTCCAGCTCGGGCCCAGCTCCACAACGCCCGCCCTGGCCAGCTTGGCCGAACGCTCGAGTTCATCGATCAGCGGCTCTGGCGCGGCCGATCGGATCGACTCGATCTCCCGGCCAGCTGCCCGCAGCTCGCGGCGGCCGATCATCGACTCGATCGAAGCGATCCGGGCCCGCGCAGCGCCCGCGGCCTCGACGTACCCGCCCCGCGCTGCCCGCAGCAGCTCGGCCGCTTCGCCGAACGAGCCCGTGTCGGCCAGACGGCGACCGCGCTGGTGCCGTGTCTGGGCGAGCTCGAAGACCTCGCTCGCCAGCCCGGGCGCACCGGCCGCTACGGCGTGGCCGCGAGCCGAATCCGCGTCACGGCTCGCCCGGCCGACCGCTTCGCCGAACGATTCAGCCGAGCGGTCGCGGTCCGCGTCTGCCGATCCATCCGCGTCGGCCGACGCGGCATCACCCGCCAGATCGGTCCCGGCTTCGATGCCCGCGGCGGCTGCTCCGCCGCGCGCATCCTTCCCGACCGCGTCGTCGTCGTCGACAGCCACCGCTTCGTCTGTCTCGGTGCTTCGCACGAGCGGGTTGAAGTCAGCCGGGCGCGATTCGATCGGTGCCGTCGGCGTGGCCTGCGCGGTTGTCTCGTCGAGCCCGGGGACCTCGGTCTTGGCTGTCAGCGTCCAGGCGACATAGCCCGCAGCGCCGAGCATCCCGAGCGACCCGATGGATGCCGCCGTGGCGACCGTCCGGCGGCGCAGCCTGGCCCGCTTGCCAAGCCGCACGTGCTCCTGCGCGGCGGGGTCGTCCGGCCGCAGCTCAAGCACCCGCTGCCAGGACCCGAGGGCGTCCGCGTATCGGCCGGCGCTGGCCATCTGCTCGCCCAGCCCACGCAGCCGCGTCAGCTCCGCCAGCCGCTGACGCTTCTGGCCTGCCAGTCGGATGACATGGTGGTCGGCCGGGAAGCGTTGGATGAGCTTGCCGAGAGCATCGAGCGCGCCCGCGTAGTCGAAGGACGATTCGCGGTCCGCCACCTCCCGGGTCAGCTCGTTCTTCTCGGCTTCGAGCGCGTCGGCCCGACGGAGCAGGACCATCGCCTCGGCGCTCTCGGCGTTGACCTGCCTTGCCTCCTCGCCGGCGGCACGCATCGCCGCGAACGAGCCCGAAAGCTCGGCCTCGCGCCCCTTGCGGACGAGATCGGCCTCGCTCAACGGACCCTCCTCCAGCTCGCTGGCACGCAGCTCGCGCAGGAACAGCTCCATCGTCGATTGCCGCGATGCCACCGAGCGGCCCATCGCGTGCCGGATCACCGGCCGGACGGACTTGGGCAGCTCCAGCACATTGACGGTCCCGCGCGAGACGCCGGTCAGCAGCTGGCAGAGCGTGCGAGCGACGCCGCGGACGTCCTGCCGTCGCGCGCGCGGCTCGTCGTCGGCATCGAGCCCCGCGATCGAGAAATCAACCACCTTGAGCGACCCGTTGTCCTGGATCAGCACGTTCGAGCCGCGGAGCGAGCCGTGGTACAGGCTCGATTCATGCGCAGCGATCAGCGCCTCGCCGATCTGACCGATCAGCTCGACGGCCTTGGCCAGCTCCATCGCGCCGTTGGTCGCGACGTAGCGCGACAGATCGGGTCCGTCGATGTACTCGCTGACGATGTACGGGCCGCTCGCGTCCTCACCCACCTCAAAGACGCGCGCGATCGACGGGTGGCGCACCGACGCTTGGAGCTCGGCGGCCTTGAGCGCCAGGCCGACCGCCTCCCGCAGCGGCTCGTCGGTGCGCAGCCGCTTGACGACGACCTGGGCGTCGTTCAGGCGGTCGCGTGCGAGGAGCACGACGCCCCGGCGCCCGGAGCCGATCCGCTCGATCGCTTCGTACCGCCGACCGATGACGCTGCCGATGACGTCCGAAGCCTCGCCGGGCTTGGGCTCGATCGCCGTCCCGTCGGGCACGTCGCCGCCGACGAGCCGCACGGGCGTCGGCGGCCGGTCGCTGCGTTGGCTGCGGTCCTGATCCACGAACCAAAAGGATACGCCGCCCGCGGGGTTGGCCCCCGCGGGCGGCGTGGAGTGATCCGCGGCCAGAATCGGCCCCGGTTTCGGGCCGGCTTGAGGCCCTCGGCTACAGCTTGAAGCGGTTGACCTCGGCCTGCAGGGCCTCGGCGGCCTGGCTCAGCTGCGTCGCGGCCTGCGCGGCCTGCGAAGCACCTTGTGCCGACTCGCCCGTCACGGCGTTGATCGCCTCGGTCGACTGCGCGATCTCGTCCGAAGCCGACGCCTGCTGCTGCGCGGCGGCGGAGATCGACTCGACCACGCCCCGCAGGTTCTCCGAGCCCGCGACGATGCGCTGCAGCGCCTCGCCCGCGGTCGTCGCCAGGCGGACGCCCTCCTCAACCCGTTCGGTCGATGTCGTGATCTCTGTGACCGCGCGCTCCGTCTCGCCCTGGATCTCCCGGATGCTCTTGGCCACTTCTTCGGTCGCGCTGGTGGTCCGCTCGGCGAGCTTGCGGACCTCGTCGGCGACGACGGCAAACCCACGGCCGTGCTCGCCGGCGCGGGCGGCTTCGATCGCCGCGTTGAGCGCCAACAGGTTGGTCTGGTCGGCGATCTCGTTGATCACGGAGATGATCTCACCGATCTGCTCGCTCTTGGCGCCGAGCTCGCGGACCGCTGAAGCTGAGGCGTTGACCTGCTCGCTGATCGCGTGCATCTCGCCGACGGTCTGTCCGACCACCTCGCCGCCCTCGGTCGCGTCCTCGCTCGAGGTCCGCACGGTGTTGACGGCCTCGCTGCTCTTGGACGCAACCTCGCGCACCGAGCCGGACATCTGCTCGACCGCCGCCGAGACCTGGCCCGTCTGCATGCGCTGGTGCTCGAGCCCGTTGGCCATCTGCTCACTCGAGGCCGCGATCTGTGTCGCAGCCGCCGAGACCTCACCCGTGGCGCCGCGCACCTGGCTGATGATGCCGTGCAGGCCGTCGAGGAACTGGTCGAACCACTTGGCCAGCTGCCCGATCTCGTCCTCGCGCTTGAGGCTGATCCGGGTGGTCAGGTCGCCGTCGCCCTGCGCGATGTCCTTGACGACCGCCACGACGTTCGAGACCGGCCGGGTCACGAGCATCCGCAGGAAGTAGACGAACAGGCCCATCCCCAAGACCACCACGGGCACCGTCCACATGGCGCCCGTCTGGAAGAAGCCGGCGACCTGCGCATCGACCGTGTCCAGCGGCATCGCCACCTCAAAAGCGCCGTGCATCTGCCCAGGCTCCCACCCCTCCATCGTGAAGCCGAGCAGGTCCTTGCCGTCGCCGTCCGGGTCCCCGAGCGGGTGGCCCGGCTGCCCGTGGCAGGTCATGCAGGTGTCGTCGAGCTTGATCGCCCGGAGGTAGTGCAGCGTGTTCGTCTCGCTGTTGATCCCGGTCACGATGTCTGAGCCGCCCGAGGCGACCTGCGACTGCAGCTCTGTGAGCAGCCCGCCCAGGTACGACGCGGGATCCGGCTCGTTGTCCTTGTTCCGGGCCTCGTACGCGATGACGTGGAACGAGATCCCCTCGCGCTCGGCCGCCTCCGACGCAGCCTTCCAGCCAGCGACGACCGGCACCGAATCAAAGAACTTGGTCTCTGAGTAGTGCCCGCCCGCCTCCATGTGGGCGATCGCCTCCGCGACGAGCTTGTCCGTGTCGATCGCGCCGCTGGCGAACAGATCCGCCTCGTGGTTCTTGGCCGCATCCGCGACTGCCGTGAACGCCCCGGCCTTCTGCGTCATGACCTTGGTCATGTCCTCGCGGTAGCCGCTCAGGAAGACCGTGTAGTTCACCACCAGCACGGCCAGCACGGTGATGACCGCGAGCGTCGTGATCTTGGCCGATAAGCCCAGCGACTTGATCCAGGACATGGTCTTCCCCTTCATGACCGCGTCAACAACCGCGACCCGGCCGCCGCCGAGCGCACGAGGCGGCTATCGGCGTAAGCCAATGCCGTATGAAGGGGGAGTTGTTTGGTTCGCCCGATTCTGACCGGCCCGTCCCTCGACAGGGGGAGAGACCGGGCGGCCAGGCCATATCAGCCCGTTGTGGGGCACAGAGCAATGCGGGCGACAGGACTTGAACCTGCACAGCCTTGCGGCCACGGGAACCTAAATCCCGCGCGTCTGCCAATTCCGCCACGCCCGCGTGGGCCGACGCTCCGGCGCGAAAGCGCCGGCCGTCGCCGCCCTATAATCGGTGCAAGACCCCGCCGCGTCCACGGAGTTTCGACCGATGCGCTACATGCTCGCCATGAACATCGCGCCGGTCTTGCTCCGGCTGGTCCTCGGCCTGACCTTCCTCTGGGCGGGCGCCGCCAAGCTCACCCAGAACTTCGAGCCCAGCCCCCAGCAGCTGGCTCTTTACGACGCATGGCAGGCCGGCAATCCCGTCGAACCAGACCCGACGCCAGCCCAAGCACCCGAGACGGAGCGTGAATCCCAGGCTCCGGCCCCGCCTCCGGCCCAGCTTCCAGCCCAGCCTGAAACCCAGCCCGAAACCGAGCCCGAAACCGAGTCTGAAACCCAGCCCCAGCTAGAAACGCAACCACGCCCACAGCCCACCCCGGTCCCAGAGGCAGATCCGCAGCCCGAACCCGAACCGACTCTTGAGTCCCCAGCCCAGACCCCGCCCGACGCCCAGCGGGTCGCTTTCAACCAGCCGGACCCCATCGCCGGCCAGCCAAGGGAACTCCGGCGGCTGTACGGCCTGGCTTTTCTCACGCACGCCGCTGCCAACCCGGGCACCGACGAAGCCGGCAACCCGAAGCTCGTGCTCTGGCCGCCCGTCCTCGCCGACGGCAAGCTCCCGATCTACACCGCCTGGTTTGCAGCGATCAGCGAGCTGCTCTTTGGCCTCGCGGTCTTGTTCGGCTTCTTCACCCGTCTGTCCGCGCTCCCACTGGCCGGCACCATGATCGTCGCGGCCTGGCTCACGGTCATCGGTCCCGCGATCCAGAGCGGCGATACGCTCCTGTTCGTGCTGCCGACCGGTGTCTTTGACCTCAAGCCATTCGTTGGCGGCGGTGTTACCTACGCCTACGGCACGTTCCTCTGGCAGCTTGCCCTCCTGGCAATCGCGCTTGCGCTGGCGCTGATGGGTCCTGGCGCGCTCTCGATCGACCGCATGCTCTTTGGCGCGCCCGCACCTGCCCGCTCTGAGCCGGGCGATCCCTTCGACGACGATGCGGTCGAGTTCGTCAAGATGCGCAACGCCCCTGACGACGACTGATCGCCCGAAGCGTCCGCGCCAGCCGGTGTAGACTGGCGATGTGACCGACACGCACCCGCTCGACCCAGCGCTCGATCCAAGGCTCGCCGACGCCCTCCGGGGCCGCTTCCTCGTCTTCGAGGGGCCGGACGGCTCGGGCAAGTCCACGCAGTTTGCCCGCTTCGCAGATGCAAGCCGGTCAGCCGGGCTCACGGTCTGTGAGGTCCGCGAGCCCGGGGGCACGGGCATCGGCGAGGCCGTCCGCGACCTGCTGCTCGCCCACACGCACGGCGACATGACCCTCCGCTGCGAGATGCTCCTCTACATGGCCAGCCGGGCTCAGCTCGTCGAGCAGACGGTTCGCCCGGCGCTCGCGCGGGGCGAGCTCGTTCTCGCCGACCGCTTCGTGACCAGCACGCTGGCCTACCAGGGCGCGGGCGGGGGCCTGCCCGAGCCTGAGATCCGCGCCGTCGCCGCCGCCGCCACCGGCGGGCTCACGCCCGACCTGGTGCTGATCTTCGACGTCGACGAGACGACCGCAGCCGCCCGCCGCGACGCCAAGCCCGATCGCATCGAGGCCAGGCCCGCCGAGTTCCGCGCCCGCGTACGCGCGAGCTACCAGGACCAGGCCCGCCGCGACCCGGAGCGCCACGCCCTGCTCGACGCTCGCACCGCGCCCGACGCCGTCTACGCCGAGCTTCTGGCCGAGCTCACCCGACGCATCGCGGCTCCGAACAGCTCGCGGGCGACCGGCTCGTGAACGAGACCATCCTCCGCGGCGTGCTCGTGCTCGCCGGCTACCTCGTCGGCGCGATCCCCTTCGGATGGATCATCGCCAAGGCCAAGGGCGTCGACATCCTCCGGCAGGGCTCGGGCAACATCGGCGCGACCAATGTCGGCCGCGTCCTCGGCCGGCCCTTTTTCTACCTCTGCTTCGCGTGTGACGTGCTCAAGGGGCTGCTGCCCACGCTCGCCTTCGGGCTCTTCACGGGCGTGGCGGACTCCCAGGCAAGGACTGCCGCCGACCTGTGGTGGTGGCTCGCCGCCATGGTTGCTCCCGTCATGGGACACATGTTCAGCCCCTACCTCGGCTTCCGGGGAGGCAAGGGAGTGGCGACCGGCCTCGGCTCCATGCTCGGCGTCTTCCCCATCCTGACCCTCCCCGCCGCCGTTGGCCTGGGGGTGTACCTTTTGACCGTCAAAGCGACCCGGTACGTCGGCGTCTCAAGCTGCCTCGCAGCCGTCAGCCTGCCCGCCAGCACGGCGGGCCTTTGGCTCGCCGGCGTGCCGGCGTGGACCGCCGCCTGGCCCGCTGTGGTCGCGACCGCCCTCTTGGCGGCCGTTGTGGTCGCCAAGCACCGCGGGAACCTCTCACGGACTCTCCGAGGCACCGAGCCCCGGGCCGGTGACCCGATCCAGGCCCCGCCCTCCGAGACGCCAACCGCGGGATCCTGAGCAGCCGTTCTTGCTCAACCGACAGGCCCCCAGCGACCGATAACCAGCCTCGGACGAGGATCGTCCCGGCTCCGATGGCCCGAACAGCCCAAAAGACGGGCAGTTTGTGCCGATCGGGCCTGAATCGGCCGGAGGGCTGGACCGATGACGATCCGGGTTCCGACATCTGTCGCCATGGAACTGCAAGGACCGTCTGTCATGAACCGTCACCGACTCCGCGGCACCTGGGAAGACGACCCCGCCCCGATCCCGTTCCCGGGACAAGACGGTGCGGCCCCCGCCGGTCGGCAGGCCGGCGGACAGGACGACCCGGTCCACCCGGAGACCCAGCCGGCCGATGCGGACACCGATGGCCTGATCGAGTCCGTCGATCGCGAGCTCGACGCCGCGAGCTACCGCCTGGATGAGCTCCGCAGGCTGGTTACGCCTTTCGAGGACGACGACCCGCCCTCGGCTGCCTGACCGCAGCCGGTTCCCTATCCGAGCGTCCGCATGACCAGCAGAGTTTGGTCGTCCTGCCGCACGCTCAGACCGGCGAACTGCCGCAGGTGCCAGAACACGCGTTCGACGACGGTCGCTGCCTCGGCCTGCGGGTTCTCGCTGAGGATCTCCAGCAGCGCATCGATGAGCCGCCGCTTGCCGAAGCGGTGGTCCTCGAAGTCGCGCGTGTCGGTGATCCCATCCGTGTACGCGACGAGCACATCGCCCGGCTTGAGATCGAAGTGGCCGCGCTGATAGCGCTGGCTCGGGTCGATGCCCAGGACCATGCCCCCGGTGACGAGCTCGTCGACATCGGCGGTCGTGGGGGCGCGGTGATCGGGCACGCGGACGATCAGCGGCGGTTCGTGTCCGGCGCCGCAATAGGTCAGGTGCCGGGTCTTGGGGTCCGCAACGCCGTACCAGAGGGTGACGAACTCCGCCTCGGTCGTGTCCCGCGCGAGCGCGCGGTTCGTCTTGCTGACGATCTCGTCGAGGTCGTAGATCTGGTGGGCGTAGGCCCGCAGCGATGAGCGCACGCTGGACATCAGCAGCGCCGCCGCGACGCCCTTGCCCACGACATCGCCGACGGCCAGCCCGATGTTCGGCTCGCTGCGCTCGCCGATCTTGAACGCGTCGTAGAAGTCGCCGCCGAGGTCGAAGCTCGGCACGTACCTGGCCGCGATGTCGAAGGGCGGGACGCTCGGCATCGCCGCCGGCAGCATCCGCCGCTGCACATCGCCGGCGAGGTGGAGCTGCCGCTGCATCTTGCGGTCCTCGGCCTGGAGTTCGAGCAGGCGCGATTGCTCAAGGGCGAGCCCGACCTGCTGCGCGATCGAGCGCACGAGCCGCTGCTCGGCATCGTCGAGCAGCCGCGGCTCGCGATCGTACAGCCGGATCGCGCCGATCGCCCGGCCCTGGATCAGCATCGCGCAGGTCACGAACCCGACGAGCCCCTCGTCGCGCACCCGCTCGGGTCCGATGATCCTCGGATCCAGCCGCAGGTCCTCGACCACGATGGTCTCACCCGCCGAGGCCCGACGGTCGAACTCGCGTGCAACCGAGAGCGGCCGAGGGTCCGCCAGCCACGCCTCCGAGAGCGATTGGCTGGTCATCAGCCGCACGCCCCGCTCATCGTCCGCAGGGTCGTTGTCATCGTCGAACAGCACGATCGAGCCCGCGTCCAGCTCGAGCACTTCCAGGGCCGACTCGAGCGCGATCCGCAGGATCTGCTCGACCTCGGTCGCCCGGGCCAGCAGCGAGGTCAGCCGGTACATCGCCGACATCTCCAGCACGCGGTGGCGGAGCTCAAGCGAGTGCCCGATGACCTCGGCGCTGCCCGCGGCGAGCTGCTCGATCGAAGTCCGCAGCGCCGGCCTGTCGGCCTCGCCCACGCCCGTCGCCCGGATCCAGCCGAGGGTCCGCCCGCCGACGCGGATCGCCGCCTCGACCCGATCGACCTGATCGGATTCGTCGTCTTCGGTCCGAGGCAGGATGGAGAACGGCGGATCGCCCGGTGTGGCCACCACCACGGCGCCCGACGCGTCGTGCAGCGTCACCGGGCGCCCGGTGAGCGAACCGAGCGACTCGCACAGGTGCGGCAGCCAGCCGTCGGTCAGGAACGGGATCAGCGAGTCGGCCCGCACCGGCTCGAGGTGGGCCGCGTCCAGCGTGCCGTCGACCACGCCATCGAGCCCCGCCGATGCGCCGTCGCTGTCCGCTGCACTGGTCGATCGCGCCGCCGGCTCACCGTTGCCGGGCATGGTCAGCCGCCCCCGTCATCGACATCGCCGTCCTCGAGCCAGACGACCCGCATCAGCTGGGCGAGCGGGTCGTCGCCCTCGAGGTCGATCCGGTCCAGGCCGCGTTCGGTCATGGCGTCATCATCGAGATGGTGCCCGACATAGGCGAGCAGAAGGGCGGCGCTGCGTCCCTCGGCCCCGCCTTCGAGAGAGAGCGCTGTCAGCCGCTCCGCGGTGGTCACCAGCCGCTCGCGCGACGGGATCAGGTCCGGCGCGTAGCGCGCCCCGATCAGCAGCGGGTTGGCCAGCAGCGTCTCGCGCAGGTTGCTCGCCGCCGAGAGGTAGAGCCCGGCGCCCAGCTGCGCATGGACACGAGCGATCGCCGCGGTCGGGTCCAGCTCCCGAAGCGTCAGAGCCAGCGAGAAGCGGGCCTCGGCCGCGAAGAACGAGCCATCTTGCATGAGCCGCCGCCCTTCGAGCATGTGCAGGCGGAAGTAGCTCTGTGCCGACCCGGCTGCACGCTCGGTCAGATCGTCGATGGTCACGCTGTCATCGCGCAGCGCGTCGAGCGTGGCGTCTTCGATGCCCATCTCGCGCAGCCTGGCACGCACACGCTCACGCAGGGACAGATCGGCGTCGTCCGCCGTTGCATCTACAGCGCCGCCGTCACCGTCTTCGGCGGTCGGTGCCTCGCCGTCGGGCGTGGCATCGGGAGTCAGATCAGGCGGCGACTGACGCAGTTCCGTAAGGAAATCGCTCAGCAGCTGGTTCTGTTCGCGGATGCGGTCGGCGACCGTCGGGGTGCCCTCGCCGCCCTCGGCTGCGTCCTCCCCTCCGAGCCCGACCGCCGTCTGGTACGCCGACTCGAGCCGGCGCAGGTAGCCCTCGTAGCCGATGCCCTCGCTGGCGAGCGTTGTCGGCGCTGCGGTGCCGCCGGTCGCGGGCGCGCCGCTGAGCCCTTCGATCCTGCCTGATGTATCCCGCAGCCGGGCCGCTTCTTCGGAGACGGTTGAGTCGAACTGCCGCACACCACCCAGCGGTGACGCCGTCATGCCGAAGGTCACGCCGTCCGGCGTTGTCACCGTCCCCACCACGCTCTCGGCCAGCGACCGCTCGGCGGCATAGCCCGCGGACGATCGCAGCCGCCACATGCCCGCGCCGCTCAGCTCGGCGAGCTCTTCCGCATCCGCAGCGGTCAGCGGGCGGGCGTTGACCACCGCCGACCCATCGCGGGCGATGGCCTCCCGCGTCATGTCGATCGCGGGCGTATCCGCGGTGAACGCGTCCCGCGAGACGGCCAGCGAGCCGGCGATCGATCGCGGAGGGCGGTTGCCAGTCGTCAGCGCAAACTGGTACTGCAGCGCGTCTGTCCCGCGGATGCCCACACCCGAGAGACCTGAGTACAGCGAGTCGCGCCGGAAGGTAAACAAATCGTCAGACCCAAGCTCACCCCGGAACTCGCGCTCGGCGGTGTACCCGACATCGCCGCGGAAGCTCAGCCCGTTGGGCGCGTTGCCCGTGACGATCGCGTTGCGGAATCGCTGGTTGGCCGAGAAATCGACACGCGTCGGGTTCACCCCGCTGCCTCCGGCACGCTGGTTGGCGTCCTGCGCAGTGCCGTCGCCCTGCGCGAACTGCGCCGACGAGGTGCCCGCAACGGCCAGCGAACCGGCCATACCGACCGAAGCAAGCACCGCCCAGGCAGAGATGCGTCCGGATACCGATCGAGCCATTGCCATACCTCCCCGGCTCGCCAGTATTGAGGCGATCAAAGCCCCAGCCGGCATGCCGATACCGATCGTATGAGCCACAGGCGTCGGCGGTTCGCGCAGAACAGTGCCTGTCGCCGGATACCCGTTGCACCCTTGCTATCGGTCGATTCGCTGCCGGCGGCCCGTCTGGTTCCCGCTTCAGAGGGATCAGGCCCCAATCAGCGGTTGACAGGCCCCAAGGCGTGCTCCTTGACGGAGCCTACCGGAGCCAGGCGGAGCTCACAGAGAGCCCCATAGAGCTTGTAGCCAGGCGGCTCAAGCTGCCTTGTCAAGCGGGCGGACCGTCACAGGGGCCGCCAGCTGCTCTCGGATGGACTCGCAGGCCTCGGCCTTGTCGATCACGAGGTAGTAGACCAGGCCGTCCTTGAGCCACGTGTAGACCGTCGGACTCTTAAGGTCCGTCTCCGAGATGGCCGAGGGATCGAGCTCGTATGTCGTGTCTTCTCGGAGTTCCGTGCCGCCGGTGTACTCCTGGACGAACAGCGAGACCCTGGTAGACAGGCCGGGTTCGAGCGGCACATCGAAGCGCAGGTGCATGCTGCGTCCGCCACGCGGGACGCCGCACGGGCCGGCGTCGATGAAGGCGACGTTCTCGACGCCACCGGCCACGAGATCCGCGACCGCGACCTCGCGGCCGATCACGCTCTGCGCAAAGCCGGGCAGCATGCTGGTGTCGGTCACCTGGAACTTTCCGGCGCCGGGCTCGAGGTCGACGATGCACCGGCCGTGCTCGCGGGCGACGAACTGCACCGCGGCGCTGCGGGAGGCGAAGGCCTCGTCCGACGCACCCTGCGGGCCGAGAACCAGCACGCCGGCGATCAGGCCGAGCGCAACCAGCGCGGCGGCCGCTGTCAGCCGTGTGACCGCAGCCCCCGACCAGAACGAGCGATCGCGCGTGGCCGGGGCCAATCGTGTCGGGACATCCTGGTCATGCGGGAGCGATTCGTACCCGAGCGGCTCGGCCGCCATGGCTGCGGCAACCCGATCCCGCAGGCCCGCGGGGGCGGAGGCGGGTTCGCCGCCCAGCGCCCGGCCGATGGCGGCTCGGAGGTGCTGCTCAGCCTCGATGCGGGCGGCAGCCGCGGTGTCCGGAGCCGCCTCAAGCATGGACTCGAGCCGTCGCTCCTGCTCCGCCGACAGCTCGCCGTCCGCGGCCAAACGCAGCAGCGCTGCCAGCGAGAGGGAGGTCGATTCGGTGCTGTGGTCGGTCCGGTCGGTCATGCTTCGTGTACCTGTCGTTCGTGGCCCCGCGGCCGTGGCTCGGAGGCCTGCAGCCCGAATGAAGATCCACCCGGGCACTGTGACAACCCCGTGCCCGGTTGGGGTCTTCCGGGATCGCATGCCCGGAATCAAAAATTCTGCACGGGGCGCGAACCAGCCGGCAATAAATTAGTTTTTGCTCACTTATCTCCGTCTCTCATAGCCCGTCCCAGCCCGAGTTCCGCGACCGCCTCGGGATCATGTGAGAGCGTATCGGCCACGAGCTTCCTTGCCCGGTGCAGCCGGCTCATGACCGTCCCGATCGGAACGCCGAGCACCTCGGCGATCTCGCGGTATTTCAGCCCCTGCACGCCCCACATGACCAGCACCTGCCGGTACTCCTCCTTGAGGTCGTTCAGTGCGGCGACGAGGCGCTGGTCGACGTGCTCCCAGTCGAAGCTCGCGCCGTCCCACGCGGGCGGCGGCTCATCGGGCAGCGGCTCGTTCGAGGCGTCGCCGTGGAACTCGCCGACGGCGACGGGTGCCCGCTGTTCGCGCTTGATCGTGCTGTAGAAGGTGTTGTGTGCGATGGCGAACAGCCACGGCCGCATGCCCCCGCCCTTGGCCTCGAAGCCGTTCTTGGCCGCCGACCGGATCGCGCGGAGGTAGACATCCTGCACAAGGTCCTGCGCCTTGTGCTCGTTGCGGGTCAGGTGATAGGCGATGCGGTAGACCGCGTCGAGGTGCTCGAGGGCCTCGGCTTCGAACTGCTCGCGCGTCAGCTTGACCCCGTCGCCCTCGGCGTGGTCGGGATCGCCTCCCGGTTCGTACGCGTTCGGGTTGGCTGTGCCGTCGTCGGTCATGTCTGCCCGCCGTGCGACGCCCGCAGCTTGGCGGGTGCCGCCGGTCCCTTGGTTCGGCCAGTCTAGGACCGGCCGCCCGCTACACTCGCTTTGTGCAGCCCTACTACGTCACGACGCCGATTTACTACGTCAACGACCGCCCGCACATCGGTCATGCCTACACCACGCTGCTGGCCGATGTCGCCGCCCGGTTCCAGCGTCTTCGGACCGGCCAGCCCGGCTCGGTCTTCTTCCTGACAGGCACCGACGAGCACGCCGAGAAGGTAGTCGACGCCGCCAAGGCACACGGCATGACCCCCCAGCAGTGGGCCGACCAGAACGCCGACGCGTTCCGGGCCGCGTTCGCCGCACTCGGCTTCACGCATGATGACTTCGTCCGCACCAGCGAGGACCGTCACAAGACCCGTGCCTCGGCGTACATCGAGCAGCTGCTCGACCAGGGCGACATCGAGCTGGGCGACTACGAGGGCTGGTGGGACGCCAGCCAGGAGGAGTACATCCCCGAGAACGTGGCCCGCGAGCACGACTACAAGAGCCCTGTCACCGGACGTGAGCTCGAAAAGCGGACCGAGCAGAACTACTTCTTCCGCCTCGACAAGCACGAGGCATGGCTCCGCGAGCAGATCGAGTCCGACGCGATCCGCGTCCGGCCGGAGGCGCGCAAGAACGAGGTCCTCGGCCGGATCCGCAGCGGGCTCCAGAAGGTCCCCGTCTCCCGACGCATCAAGGAAGACGAGAGCGCCGATGTCGTCGGCTGGGGCATCCGCATGCCCGGCGACGACGGCCACCGCGTCTACGTCTGGATCGAGGCGCTGTGCAACTACCTGACCGTCGTCGATACGGACGACCGCCGCCGGTTCTGGCCCGCGACCGTGCACGTGATGGCCAAGGACATCCTCTGGTTCCACGCGGTGATCTGGCCCGCGATGCTCCGAGCGCTCGGCCGCGACGAGCCCAAGACGGTTTACGCCCACGCCTACTGGATCCGCGAGGGCCGCAAGATGTCCAAGAGCCTGGGCAACTTCATCGAGATCGAGACGCTCGAGGCCTACGCCGACCGCTACTCGCTCGACGCCCTGCGGTGGTACCTGCTCACGCAGGGGCCGCTGGGCGCGACCGATGCCGACTTCGTCCACGGCCGGTTCGTTGAGGTCTACAACTCGGAGCTGGCCAACGGCTTCGGTAACTCCGCCTCGCGGGTGACCAACATGGTCCAGAAATACGTCGATGGCACGCTGCCGCGCGAGTGCGACGGCCGCTTCGGCTTCCCAGAGGGCAAGGCGCTCCAGACCGCGCTTGCGGCACGCGAGGCCGTCGGCAAGCCCGCGGACAATCCCGGCCGCACCTTTGATTTTCCGGACCTGGCATCGTCAGCCGTGACAAGGGCCGAGGCCGCGTTCGAGACATTCGATCTCGAAGCCACGGTCCGGGAAGGCCTGGGTATCGTTCGTGCGGTCGATGACTTCATCAGCTATGCGGCTCCTTTCACCCTCGCCAAGCGGCTCAAGGAGCACGAGCACGGTGAACCGGCCCTGGCCACAATCCTCTACTCGTGCGCTGAGGCCCTCCGGGTCGCATCGCTGCTGCTCTCGCCGGTCCTGCCCAACAAGACGGCCGAGTTCTGGTCTCGCTGGGGCTGCGAGCCGGCTGTGGGTGTTGAACTGGTGAAGATCGCCGAGTTCAACGGGGCGTATGCCCTGCGGAAGGGCCAGCGGCTCGCCGGTGGCGATGCGCTGTTCATGCGTGCCGATCCGGACGAGGCCGCGCCGGCACCCGCTTAGCTCGCCCGCGGCACACCCCCGCTGAATCCGACCCGCCCGCGGCTCTTTTGCCCATACAGCCCGCACGCCCGGCGCAGGCCCGTTGCCCATCTCCACATCTTGATGCCCCGGCGTGGAGACCGCACGGATCCGTGGCAGTCTCACCGCACACGGCCTGCGATCGGCCGTCAGCGGGAACGACACACTCGGTCAGTGGGAGATCAGGGATGAACGCGATCAAGACGATGCTCGGGATGGTCGGTGCGGCGTGCATGACCTTCGGCGCTTCCGCCCAGCAGCAGCAGCCGGTCTTCGAGGTCGACTACGAGGGCCCTCGCGGCACGAACACCCTCGAAGCGATCAACTTCGGCGCGGGCCTGAAGTTCAAGAAGTTCATCTTCGCCGATGCGGTGACCAACTTCGTGGGCGACAGCGACCCGAGGAACGCCGGGCAGACCCGCATCGTCCGGGGCCCGGACTCGGACGTCGGCCCCGAGCCGGCCAACGCCCCACTGGCCAACCACTCGGACGCGGCACACGCCGAGTTTGAGCAGCTGCTGACCGAGGTCTTCCGGAACACCAACCTCAACAGCTTCATCGATAACCACGTCCGCAACCCGTACTTCTCGTTCGTGCTTGAGCTCGAGAAGCCGCTGAAGGACAACGAGCCCGGCGCGGACGACCAGATCGGGGAGATCATCTTCTTTGAGCGCGGTGCGCAGGTTGCGAACAGCTACATCCTGCTCGAAGCCCTCGACGCCGATGGCAACGTCATCGGCACCCCATACCTGATCAACCCCGACACGCCGATCGAGATGAGCCCCCCGGTCCAGGCCTGCGTGCTCAACCTCAACGAGCTGAAGTACCGCTGGTCGCAGGACCTCGGCGGGGTGTCGATCGACCTCGACAAGCTCGGCGTCGAGAGCACCTCGCGTATCCGCGTCTCTCGGCCGATCGTGGGCGAGCACGGCATGACGTCCGGCATGCTCGGCGGCGGCCGCGACCTGAACCCGGACTTCAAGCTCGTCTTCGTGCAGACGTACAACGTTGCCCTGACCGGCTGGTTCGTCGGCGACTAAGCCCCGCCGTCCGCCGACTGCCAAAGCCGACGCGCCGCTCCGGTTCCCCCACCGGGGCGGCCGCGTTTGTGCGCGGGGAGACCGCTAAACTTCTGCACCGATCCCGCGGACGTCGTAGAGCGAGACCGAACCATGCCCCACATCATCGGCGAGCCCTGCATCAGGACAAAGGACACAGCCTGCGTCGAGGTCTGCCCCGTCGATTGCATCCACCCGACCACCGACGAGGACGACTTCGAGAACGAGGACCAGCTCTACATCGACCCCGACACATGCATCGACTGCGGCCTGTGTGTCGACGAGTGCCCGGTCAAGGCCATCTACCCAGAAGAAGACCTGCCCGACGAGTGGCAGAAGTACGTCCAGATCAACCTGGACTACTACACGAAAAAGGGCTGAGCGAGGGCCAGTGCGAGCAGCAACGCCAATGAGTCAGCCGGCGAGTCAGCCGGCGAGTCAGCCGGCAGCATCGCCCCCGCCGCCTCCGCCGGCCACCATGCGTCGAACACCCGCCCGATGCCTACGACCGACCGCATGACCAATCCGGACCCGACCAGCCCGCGCACCAGCCCCCTGGCAGCTCAGGCCTCGGCCATCATCGATGCCGGCGCACGCGCGCTCGCCTCCCACGCGGCCGAGATCCTGCTCGATGAGCACCCCGAGGCCGAGGCGATGTTCGGCCGCCGGGCCTTCCGCGGCTGGCACGACCACCTGACCCAGCGTCTGGCGGAGCTATCGGCCTCGGTCGCGGTGGGCTCGCCCGAGCGGTTCCGGCGCGATGTCGCATGGTCGGTGGCCGCGTTCGCAGCACGCCGCGTGCCGACCCAGGCCGTCGCCCACTCGATCGACGCCCTGCGCGTCGCGCTCGCGGACGCGCTCTCTCCCGAAGCGATGGCCGCCGTCACGCCCCTGCTCGACGCGGGCGTCGCCGCCGCCGCCGAGCCGCCCGCCCCGATGCAGAGGCTCTCGCCCGATCAGCCGCTCGGTGGGCTGGCGCTGACGATGCTCGAGGCGGTGCTCTCGGGCGAACGCCGCCGGGCCATCGGCCTGCTGACCGACACCGCCGACGCGGGGACGCCCGTGGCCGAGCTCTACGAGCAGGTCCTGCTTCCCGTCGAGGCGGAGATCGGCACGATGTGGCACCTCGGCGAGATCAGCATCCCAGAAGAGCACGCCGCGACCGAGGCCACCCGGAGCGCCATGGCCGTGCTCTGCCACCGAGCGGCGCCGGCCCAGACGCAGCCCGGCACGGTGCTCGTCGGCGCGGTCGAGGGCGACCGGCACGACATCGGCCCGCGGGCCGTGGCTGATCTGGTCGAGCTCGCCGGCTTCCGCGTCATCTGCCTCGGCGGTGATGTGCCAGTGCGCGACCTGCTCCAGGCGTGCAGCGACTTCGAGGCAACCGCACTGATCCTCAGCGCGACCATGACCGTCCACCTGCCGGCGCTGGCCAAGGCGATCGATGCCGTCCGCGTCATGCAGCACGAGCAGGAGCGATCGCTGCGGATCATCGTCGGCGGGCAGGCGTTCGCGAGCGATCCCGCGCTCTCCGACCGCCTGGGCGCCAACGGCTACGCGGCCTCACCCCGCGATGCCATCGGGCTGCTGCGCTCGGACGGCTGACTCAGGCAGAACGCCGCTTGTGGGTGATGCCCTCGCGGACCCGGACGTTCGCGGCCGCATCGGCGCGCTCCGTCCAGTCGTCAACGCCGTTGAGCGAAAGCTCGTTGCCCTGCACCTTGCGGTAGCCCAAGAGCCGGATGACCTCGAGCACATCGGTCCAGTTCGGGTAGTGCTTGTTGTTGACGGCCTTGAAGGTCTCGATAGCCCGCAGGAACAGGAACTGCTCCGCGTTCATCTCGCCTTCCTCGGCGGCCTTGACGAAGTCGGGCAGGCGCCGGCCCGGCCCGCGTCGGCGTTCCAGGCCGCTCGGTCGGGTGTCAATGACGTTCTTTCGGCGGTCCTCGCCGGGGCGTCGCTGCTCGGTGGGCGCAAGCTTCGGTCCGCCGCGCCGGGAGCCGCGTTCGGCGAGTTTGTCGGCGAGGCCGGGCTCGCTCTCGAGGCCGATCAGCCCATCAAGCCTCGACTCGATCGAGCCGTCATCGTCGTGCGTGTTGGCGAAGGTCTCGAGCTGTTCGAGGTCTTCGGCGTCCAACGGCCCGCTGATCTGCGACGGTTCGAGCGGCAGGCTGCCCTGCGCGGGCGGGCTGGTGTCGCGGCGTCGTCCGGCGTTGTCCTGTCCCGCTGGCATCGGTGTTCCCTCCGTCCGTTGGCGTGCTGGCGCCCCGGGCGTTGGGTCACGCCGGGGCGTCAGAGGTCGTCGGATTCATCGTCCTCGTCGTCACCGTCGTCCTCGTCCTCGTAGTCGTCGTCGTCGAGATCGCCCGGGTCCTCGTCGTCGTCATCGTCGTAGAAGTAATCGTCGTCCTCATCATCGTCATAGTCGGACACGGCGGGCGCGCTCTCGGGCTGTCCGAGAACCGCGGGCGGCGTCGCGAGGGCCTCGATCACACAGACCGGCGTGTCGCCGGCATCGGGCACGATCGTCGCGGTGTCTGCTTCGGCGTGGGCGATCATCGGTGGTCCTCCCTGCAGCCGGGGATGGGCCCCGCGAGGCCCGATCCGGCGCGCGTTAGACTACCCGCGTTCGTCGCCGCGTCAACGGCCCATGCGGGCAGCACCGCCTTTCTTTTCATGATCCGCGGGCGATCGGCCGAGTCTGCTCCCAGCCGCACCGCGACGAAGCCGCAGCCGTGCAAGCCACGATGTCCGAGTCCATGCCCAAGCTCATGCCAGATCCGACACCAGATCCGACACCAGATCCGACGCCACAGCCCAAGCCAGCCCCGGCGTCCCCGCCGGATCCCGAGGCGACGGCGGATGCCGATGCAGCGCAGGCCGGTAGACCTGCCGCGCCGGAGTCGGTCGGGATGCGTCGCGGGTTTGCGCCCGTGGCTGGGGTGCTGGCGCTGCTGATCCCTGGGATGGGGCACGCCCTGCTGGGACTGCGGGTCCGCGGCAGCCGGATCGCTGCTGGCGTGCTCGGCCTGTTCGCGTTCGGCCTGCTGATCGGGGGGATCGACGCGGTCGACAGCCGCGAGGACCGCTGGTGGTACATGGGCCAGGCGCTCGTGGGCCCGACCGCGTGGGCGGTCGATACGGTGCACCAGAGCTGGTTCAAGCACCCCGCTCGGGATTCGTCGCTGCCGCGCAAACCTGCCCCGGGTGAGGTGGTGACCAGCGAGGGGACGATCGAGTACGGCGGGGCCGCCGCGCCCGAGCCGCGGGTGCGCAAGGGTCTGGGCCGGGTCAACGAGATCGGCTCGCTGGCGTGTGCGCTGGCGGGCTTGATGAACGCGATCGCCATCCTCGACGCTGCCTTCCCCCCGCTGCGACGGAGAAAGGAAGGCCTGAAGCTGTGACAGCTGCGATGATCAAGCCCGAGCTGCTGACACTCGCCTACCGCCCGCTGCTCGACCCGCTGCCGATCCACGGCCACGAGTGGGCCGCGCTGCCGGTCATCGCGCTGCTGATGGCGATGGCGTACCGCGGGGTGCGCACGGAGCACATCGACCGCTACTGGCGCGGGGTCTTCCGGGTCGCGGGTGTCATCGTGCTGGTGATGGTCGGCCTGAGCGCCGGCAGCTGGGTCCTGATCGAGCTCGCCCGGATGGTCTCCCCGGCCTGAGCGGTCGTCTAGGCGTAGCGGCTGCGATCGGTGCGGAACGGCTCGTCGAGGTTCACGATCATGTACCGCAGCGCGTCCGCGGCGTGGTCGGGGCCGTCCTTGGCCGGCTCGAGGCTCGTCGGCGACTGCTCCGGGTAGTGGTAGCGCTCGAGCGCGTCGATCAGGTGCACGCACCGGCGGTGGATGAGCAGCTTCGCAGGGCCCGACGCGGGCGCGAGCCGGGCTGTCACGAGCCGGATCCCCTGCTGGACGGCCGAGGGACGGGCGCGGACGGTCAGGCCGGCGTGTCGCAGCACAGCGATGTCGCTCAGCCCGGTCTGACCGGAGCGCTGGTGGCCGGCGGGGTCGACGCCGATCCAAACCGGCGCTGGCCAGCCGCCGCCGCAGATCGCGCGGGCGTGGTCTTCGAGCACGGTCTCGCGTTCAACGCGTTCGCCGACAACGCGGACCACGCCCTCTCGGTCGACGCACGCGTGCAGGACGACGGTCGGTGCCCGGAATCCGAAGTCCATGCCCGCGATCCAGGTCAGTCCCGACGCATCATGCTCGACCGCATCATCGAAGACGTGCGCCGTCCGGTCGAAGGCCGGGTAGACCGCGTCCGTTCGGCGTGGGCGTTTGCAGAGCATCTCGGACTCCCAGACGGGCAGCGAGACGCGGCGCTTCATCGTGATCGCGTCTTCGATGTCGATGTGACCTTCCTGCTCGGGCGGGAGCACCTTCGCGCGGCCGCCGCACTCGTCCCAGAGCGCGCAGGGGGTGCCGTCTGCTGCGTGGCATTGAAACTCGTCGGTGCAGCGGGCGAGGACGTCGGTGACGCCCCACTTGAACAGGGCTCGCGTGCCGCGTTGCGCCTCGCTGACGAGGTCGGCCATCATGCCAAATGGCCGGTGCATGGTCGAGAGGCACTCGATGACGCCGCGGACGCGTCCGCCCTCGAGGTTGGTCGACCGCGTGACGAGCTGGGCGGCCTCCCAGATAGCTGGGCTGATCAGGTCCACCTCGTCGCAGCGGAGCTTCTGGACGCGTGTGCCTCGGATGGCGGCGTGGCTGGCGGCGAGGAGCTCGACGCGGGAGCCGCTGGTCAGCCGCAGGCGCTTGTCGGTCGGCTTGCCATCGACGAGCTCGGCGAAGCCGGGTCGCTCGAAGATGCCGCGGAGGTGCGCGTGCATGCGGCCCGCTTGCTCGAGGCTGCCCGCAACGATGCGGATCTCGACGCCGGGCTTGAAGACCATGTCCAGTGCCGTGGCGACGGCGCCCAAGAACGTCTTGCCCCCGCCGCGGTTGGCCCAGACGACCGCGTCGCGCGGCCTGCGGTCCTCGAAGAAGGCGTGGCAGATATAGGCGAACGGTGCGCCCAGGCCCTGGCAGCCGGCGGGCGTCACCGCCCCCATCGGCGGACGGGGCATCGTTACCCCGATGCGCTCCCGGAGGAACCCGTGCAGCTGGTCATCGTTTTCTGGCCGGTCCATGGTCCCCGTCCCCTGTTTCGGATCGTGCTTTCGGTCGCTCGGCGGCGTAGGCGATGGGCGGGGCAAGCAGGGCGCCTGCAGCGAGGGCGGCCAGGCGGTCGACCGTCAGGCCGCGGGCCCGGCGGGTCGACGCGTTGGCTCTCGACCACGTGCGCAGCGCGCGTTCGAGCGATGGCGACGGAGTCGTGCGCTTGCGCAGCAAACGTTCGGCTGCTTCTTCGACGTCCGCGGTGCGAAGCGCGGCCAGCAGCCTGCGGTCACGGTCGGGCATCGCCGGCGCGGGCAGGCGTCGCATGCCGGCCCGCTCAAAGAACGGGCAGACGGCGCCCATGGCGGCGATCGCCTCGGTGTGCTCGGTCTCCGGGTCGGCGAGGTATGCGCGAACGAGCCGCACCGCGAGGCTCAGGCCGCGGTAGCGAGGATCGACGATGACGCGGCTGATGGTGCGCAGGCCCGTGTTGATCGCCCGGGCGCGGGCCCGCTTGTCGGGGTCGCAGTAGCGTCCTGGCCAGGCGTGTGCTCGCCAGAGCCCGTTGAGCGTCGGCCGGCTGCTGACGAGCACACCGGCGAGCTCGCCGCGGCGGGTCTCGACGGCTCGCAGGACGCGGCAGATCGTGGCGGGATGCCCCGGTCGGTAGTGCAGCGGGGCGAGGGCGCGGTAGTTGCTGCGCTCGCCCGGCTCGATACGGAGCCTGTGGTGCTGATCGGGCCCCGGTTTGGTGTCGATCAGGAACGCCGGTGTTCGCATAGTCCCCGCCGCCCAGGATCGAGCCTGTGGATCTCGGCGGGTGCTTCGAAGGGGACGAAGACAAGCAGGTCTGGGCGCAGCTCGGCGGCGAGCTCGTCGTGGGCTGTGGCCGCGACAAGGCCCGTGTCCGCGGGCAGTGTTCGTCGCGCGGCGACAGCCAGTGCCGAGGCGGTGGGGGAGTCGAGCGTGCTGGCGAACTCGTCTGCGAGGACGAGCGCGGCTCGGCCGGAGGCGTCGCGGATGCTGCGTGCGTTGTCGAAGGCGAGCGCGATGGCCAGGCGGGCGCGCTCGCCCTCGGAGAGCCGTCCTGCGGGGGTGACGAGCCGGCGGGCGTCAGCGAGGCCGAGCCGCGAGAGCAGGGTCAGCGCCTCGTCGAGCGGCCGATCGATGAGATCGACTGGGGCCTTGCGGATCCGCCTCGGGACAGGTTCGACGCGGACGCATCGCGGGTGTGAGCGCGCGAGCGCGTCGATCAGCAGGGACTTGCCGGCGCCGCTTGGGCCTGTAACGAGCGCGGCGGTGCAGGTTTCCAGCTCGGCTCGGAGTCGTTTGGCGTCATCGATAGCGCGTCGGCGGACGGTCCTGGCGCGCTGTCGGCCGGCGCTGGGTTCGATGGGCAGGCCGAAGGCTGCGCGGACACGCGTGGTCCTGGTCAGGCCGGTGCGTTGGCGTGGGCGTGGCTCAGTCACCGCGGCGGTCCCGCTGGTTGGGCGCGGCTCGCCCGGTCTCCTGGGCGAGCTCGAACATGGCTTCGACGGCGTCGCGGTGCCTGCGGACGCTGTAGAGGCTCATGCCCAGCTCGCGTGCGATGACCCGGAGGCTCTTGCCCTTGATGTAGTGCCAGTTGGCTACGCGTCTCCGTGTTGGGCGCCAGCTATCAGCCTGGGCGGCCACGAAATCGAACCTCGGGTCGAGCATGCGTGTGGTGATGCGTCTGGCGCGTCGGCGGAGGGCTCTTGGGTCGGTGCCGAGCTCGGCGGCGATGGTCGAGCATGGACGGCCGGCGTCGAACATGTCCTCGATGAGGCGTCGATCGGGGGGATCGAGGAGCTTGGCTCTTCGTGTGAGCTGCTGGGCCTGGGCGCGTGTGCGACGGCGTCTCAGGTCGGTCGTGTTGGTACTGGCGGCGACGAGCGCGGTACTGACAATCATGAAAACCTCGTTTCTAAGTTGTTTGGGGTTGCAATCGCGCCGATCTGTGTTCACAATTGAAAAAACACAGCAGCATGTTCTCTCAAGACAGAACTATTTGCAAGGAACTTGTATGGTAAAGCTCCGAAAGGGCGCACACCGGCGGTCGGTTGGATCCTGTGTGGATGAAACTGGGCGTTCCAGTGATGCTGGGCAAGCGCGTGTGGGTCGTTCTGTTGGAGGCGGTGCGATCAGCGGGCTTCGTTTGACGAGCTTGGGCTTGCTGCTGCGTGAGCGGCGAGTGTCGCTGGGTCTGTCGTTGACGACGCTGGCCGCTCGCGTTGGATGTGCGAAGAGCCTGCTTTCACAGATCGAGACGGGCGTGCGATCGACGCCGCCGAAGCCGACGATGCTGCGCAAGCTGGAGTCAGCGCTCGGCTGGCCGGCTGGCTGGCTGGATGAGCCGGCAGCGTGGGCGCGGACGCCCGAGGGGGTTCGCCGGCAGGTGGAGCGGAGTTCGGAGGCAGCGCGTCGGCTGCGTGCGATCCTCGCCGAGGCCGCATCGGGGTCCGGGTCGGACCGGGTCCGTGCGGGGTCGGTTCGCGGCACGCTTGACGGTTTGTACGCATCGGGCGAGCTCCGCCGGCTCGTAGATGCGGTGGATCCTCTTGGGTCGGCGTTGAGGGGTCCGGGCCTGGATTCGGTGTTTCCCGCTTCGCTGCCGCACGAGGTGCCGCTAATCAACCGCGTGGTGGCGGGGTACCCGACGGAGTTCACGGATCTGGGGTATCCGGCGCGGGTGGCGGACGAGTATGTGCGTGTGCCTGATCTGGCGGACCCGGACGCGTTCGCAGCGCGTGTGGTGGGCGATTCGATGTCGCCAGACTATCGGGAGGGGGATGTCGTGGTGTTCAGCCCAGCGAAGGCTGTGCGCGACGGATGTGACTGCTTCGCTCGCCTGGAGCCCGATCAGACCACAACCTTCAAACGGGTCTTCTTTGAGACGGACGGCGATGGGGCGGAGCGGATCCGGCTTCAGCCGCTGAACGCGTCGTATCCGCCGACCGTGCTGCCGCGATCGGAGGTGGCGGGGCTGTACCGGGCGGTTTCGGTCGTACGGACGCTGCCGGACGGTTGATGGCGGTTCTGTGACGGGGGTGTCGGAGTCGGGAACTTGTCGGCTCGGCCGTGCGGACGGGGGTAGGTTGGTTCGTTGGTTGGTTGGCGGGCGTGGCGGGTGACGCGTGGGGTGGTGTGCCGTATGCTTTCGCCGTGCAGCGGCTGCGGGGGTGGCCGCGGGGCCGCCGGTGGGTGCTGGCGCTCGATCGGTGGACCGATGGTTGCCGCGAGCCAGCGGGTGAGCCCGACGCGAGTGGGGGATGCCGCGGACCGCGGGGCCCGATGACAGCGACGCCCGTGCGCCCGGTAGCGGCGTGCCGGTGAGGAGCGCGAACGATGGCGAAGATGTTCTACTCGCTCGACGAGGCGGCGCAGGCGTTGGGCAAGACGCCCGCCGAGATCCGGGCGATGGTCGAGTCGGGCGAGTTGCAGGAGTTCCGTTCGGGGGACGATCTTGTCGTCAAGCGTGAGCAGGTCGACCTGCTGCGCGGCGACGATCCGAGCGAAGGCTCGATCGCGAGTGAGATCCTCGGGACGGGCGACACGGGCGTTGGTGAGGTCGGCGCCGAGGCGTCCGCGTTCGACGAGGACTCGCTGGGCATGATCGGCTTGTCGGACTCGGTGATGGACGACGATGCGCCGATCGTCGATGCGGGCAACGAGGACAGCCTGGTGATCGGCCTCGAAGAGAGTTCCATGGCTGGCTCGCTGAACCAGGAGGATCTTGGGCAGCCGGAGCTTGGCGATGAGATGGCGGACGAGCCGTCCGACACGGGCGTGTCGGCAAGCTCGGGCGGGAGCATCGGGCTGACGGACTCGGTGACGGACACGGCCGCGGTCGTTGGCGACACAACGGCGGGCAGCAGCACGAGCGATCCTTCGCCCAGCGGCGACTCGGTTGGTTTGAGCGGCAGCGGCCTTGGCAGCGGTATCGGCTTGGCGCCGCTGACCGATCCTGCTGACCCCGGCGCGAGCGGTTCTGGCGTGATCAGCCTGGCGAACGAGTCGGGCGGCGATATCCCGATCGAGCTCGGCAGCGTGGACGCGAAGGATCAGACGGGGATCAGCATCTTCGACGACTCGCTGGAGGACGACGACGCGTCCGCGGCGACGATCGTGACCACGGATGCGACGGCGCCCGACATGTCGACGCCGGACTTCGATGCCGGCGCATCGGGCTCGGGCCTGCTGGACCTGACACGCGAGGGTGACGACACGTCGCTGGGTGTCGACCTGATCGGCGATGCGGGCGGGAGCGCCGCGGGCGTCGACGCCGGCGTAGCGGCTGGTGCGTTGTTCGAAACGCCCGACGCTGGCGAAACGGATCTGGCGACGGCTGCGCCGATGGCGGCATTCGCCGAGGCGTACGACGGGGGCGGGTCGGGGCTCGTTGGTGGGCTGGCGCTGGGAGTGATCCTCGCGGCCCTGTTCACAGGTGCGATCGGCATCCTGTGGATGCGCGGTGGCACCGGTGCGCAGTTGTTCGAGCTGATCGGCGATGTGCCGTGGTTCGCGCCGGCGGCGGCTATCGCTGGGCTGACGCTGGTGGTCACGCTGATCGCGTGGGCGCTTGGGCGTCGCGGCTGACGCGGGCCCGCACACGGACGGCGTGGATTAGCCGAGGTCCGCGGGATCGACGATCGCGGGCCTGCTTGCGCGGCCGCCTGGGATGCCCAGGCGTGTAAGCAGTCCGGTCACGGCGTATCGGAGCCCTGTAGTTGTTGGGTTGGACGCGTCGATGCTTGCCGAGAGGACGCGGCCGCGTGCATCGGTAACGTCCAGATGGAGCCAGCGTCCTGCATCGACCCGGCTGACGCGGGCTGCGGGGAGCTCGATCGGGATGTCGATGCGGTTGGCGTGGTCGATGAGCGTTGCGTCGGTGCGATTTCCGGTGATGGTGATGGCGAGGACCACGTCGCTGTTCCGTCGTGTGTGGCTCGGATCGGGCAGGATGTCGGCGACGGCCGAACGCGGGAGCTTCCAGGCAACGGCGATCGCGGTGTGCTCGCGTGAGGCCGGCAGCTGATCAACGGTTGGGCGGCCGAGCACGCTCATGGCATCTTCCCGAGGAGCTTGGCGGCGGTTTCGAGGCCCTTGCCGCTTGGTCCGGCGAAGCGTTGGCTGAGCTTCTCGAGCGTCTGGAAGAACTCGAGCATGCGTTCGATGCGCTTCTGGAGAGAGGCCAGGTCCTGCTGCTGCTGCGGGTCGCCCGAGGCGTCCGGCGGCGGGCAGCGGTCGTGGATCTCGAACATGCGTGCGAGCAGCGGCTCGACCTCGCGCTTCATGCGTTCGCGCACGATGGATCGGAAGATGGACCAGACGTCCTGGTCGGCTTCGAAGTATTCCTTGCGGTCGCCGCGTTTGTGGGTTCGGCTGACGATGCCCCAGTCGAGCAGGGCGCGGATGGACATGGACGCGTTGCCGCGTGAGATCTGGAGGCGGTCCATGATCTCGTCGGTGTTCATCGGCTCGCCGGCGATGTAGAGCAGGGCGTGGACTTCGGCCATCGTGCGGCTGATGCCCCATGCGCCGGCCATCTGACCCCATGCGGCGATGAACTCATCGGCGATGTGCTGGACGCCGGCGGTGTTCGTGGGAGAG
This sequence comes from Planctomycetota bacterium, assembly GCA_039187315.1. GTDB lineage: Bacteria > Planctomycetota > Phycisphaerae > Phycisphaerales > UBA1924 > JANQQZ01. The sequence continues at coordinate 61,388 of JBCCZQ010000004.1, forward strand.
CTGGCCATTGGGTGAGTATCTGATGAATGGGTGCGTGGGACAAGCATGAGTTTCAGAAATGATTGAAAATGGGAATGGGGAATGGGGAATGGGCAATGGGCAGCGGGCAGCGGGGGTGGGTTCGTAGGCGAGGAGGCTAGATCAAGAGATCAAGAAGTCCGGTGAAACCGAGGGCGAGGCTGGCCAGGCCGTTGTAGGTGAAGAAGGCCATCGGGATCCCGGCGGGTCCGCGGCGAGCGAGGAGGGTGTGCTCGGCGGCGAGGAGCACGAGCACAGCGGCGACCCCGGCGGCGAAGGCGTGTCCCATGCGGTCGCTGGTCAGGGCTGCGGCGATGAGGGCAGCGGCGGCAGCGGCGTGGAGTGTGCGGCTGATCCAGACCGCGCCGCGCCAGCCCAGGGCGGCGGGGATGGAGTGGAGCTTTGTGGCTCGGTCGAAGTCGAGGTCCTGGAGGGCATAGATGATGTCGAAGCCGGCGACCCAGACGAGGACGAAGCCGGCGATCCACCAGAGCTCTGGCGTGTCGGCGAGGGTGTCGGGGCGGACGGCGAGCGCAGCGGCGAGGGGGCTGATCGCGAGTGCGGCGCCGAGGAAGGCGTGGCAGAGCGCGGAGAAGCGCTTGGTGTAGCTGTAGAGCGCGATGAACCCGAGGACTGGTACGCACAACGCCGCGGGCCACGGGTTGCCCAGCAGGGGCCAGAAGAGTGTGGCCGTGGCGCAGAAGAGCGAGGCGGCGCCGAGGGCGATGCGCCAGCCGCGGCGTGGGTCGAGCACGCCTGAGGCGACGGCTCGGTTGGCTGTGCGGGGGTTCGCGGCGTCGAAGCGGGCATCGGCGAGCCTGTTGACGAGCATGGCCCAGGTGCGGGCGAAGACCATGCAGGCGAGGACGAGCAGGGTCACGATCGCGATGCGCGGCGTCGGCGTGTTGGGCTCGAACGCGAGGGCCATGCCGAGGACGGCGAAGGGCATGGCGAAGACGGTGTGGGCGAGCTTGATGTCGCCGAGCGCGAGCGTCAGGGCGGAACGGTGTGGTGTCGGTGCGTCGGCGGTTGGCATCTGCCTGACAGTAGCGGCCGCGCGTGAGACGGCGTGCGGCCGGTTGTCAGCAGCCGACGGTGACCGCCGTGAGCCATGCGAAGAAGTCGCTGCTGTTGATCGCGCGGTCGCCGTTGACATCAGCGTCCGGTTGCAGTGTGTTGAAGCCGGTGAGCCAGGTGAAGTAGTCGTCGATGTCGATGGTGCCGGACCTGTCCTGATCGGCGAGGCATGTGCCGTGGACGGTGAGCGAGGCGTCGATGAGGGTGTTGGTATCGCCGGGCGCACCGTCGCTCACGCGGAGCGTCCAGGTTCCTGCGGCTCGTTCGTCCCAATGGCGGACGCTGGTGTAGAGGTGGTCCATGGTGTCGAAGCCGTTGAACCTGGTATCGGCGAGCCGTGCGACGGTTCCCCGGGGGCTGACGAGCTCGATGCGGGCATCGCCGAGGTAGGTGCCTGTCATGCGGACTCTGATCTCGACGTGCTCGGTCTTGATCTGTGGGGCGACTTTGAAGGTGAGCTCGGCGGGGTTGTCGTGGTCGTTGTCGATGAGGTCGGCGTTGGCGGTCTTGGTGCCGGCGTCGTAGCTGAAGGCTGGGCCGACGTGGTTCCAGGTTTCTGCGGCTTCGACCATGGCTTCGGCGTCGATGACTCCGAAGCCGTAGTTCTCGTTGAAGAGCCGCCCTGAGGCGTTGGTCGACCAGTCGGCGTTTTCGTCGTCGACGATTCGGACGGTATCAGCGATGAGGTGCTGGACATCGCGTTGGGTGAGGTTCGGGTTGGCCTCGAGTGCGAGTGCGACGGCGCCGGTGGCGCTTGGTGCGGCGGCGCTGGTTCCGCCGAAGCCGGTGTAGGCGTCGCCGCTGGAGGTTGTTGGGTGCCTGGTGGTGAAGATCTGACGCTGGACGTTGTCGGGTCCTGTGTTGCCGTTGGAGAACGCGACTGCGAACATGGCGGAGCCTCGTTCGTTGTAGGTGGCTCGTCGGCCGAGGTGTCCGACGGAACCGATCGCGATGGTGTGGCGGCTTGCGGCGAACCCGTCGTAGTCGGGGCGGTCGTCGTTGTTGCCGCCGTTGCCCGCAGCCCAGACGAAGACGGTGCCGAGCCCGCCGCGTCCGTTGGTCGCGCCGTCTTCGATGGCGGCGAGCTCGATGGGGTCGAGCGGGTGGAGGAAGCCGTTGTCGAGCGGCCCCCAGGAGTTGTTCTTGATGTCGATCTGATCGTTCTTGAACGCGAGGGCGTCGGCGTTGATCTGTTCGGTGGGCGCGAACTGGGCGTAGGTCTGCGAGCCGAAGGTGGCGTTGTAGGCGACGCCGGCGGCGCCGAGGTCGTTGTTGCCGGCGGCGACCGCGATGCCGGCGACCGCGGTGCCGTGGAACGAGACGGTGCCGTTCTGGAAGAGGTTGGAGTTTCGGTTGGCGAACAGGTCCTCGTGGAAGCTGGCGACGCCTTCATCGACCACACCGATGGTGACGCCCTGCCCGGTGTAGCCGCGGGACCACGCCCCGACGGCGTTGATGTCGTTGGTGGGGATCTGGTCGTTCTCGAGGTGCCACGCGAGGGGGATGTCTGGATCGTTCGGGACGGCGCGGCTCGCGTACGGGCGTGAGACTTCAACCGCGGCGCGGCTGACACCCGGCTCTTCGGCGAGGATGTCGGCGAGGGCGATGGCGTCGGTGACGGTGCCCGCGGTGACGTACGCAAAGCCTGGCATGGCGGCTCGTTCGAGGGCGTAGCCGCGCGCTTCGAGCTGGGCTAGCGCGGTGTCGGTGGCCTGAAGCGCGACGCGGTCGGTGATGGTGTAGGAACGAGTCGCGTCCCAAGGCTTGTCGCTCGCGGGCTTGGTCGGCGTCGCGATCGACAGGCGGGCGTTTGGTTCGGCGATGGAGACATCGAGCGTGCCGAAGGTGGCGCGGACCTTGACGGGGACGAAAGCGAACGGAACCTGAGCCGGGATGAGCGTTGTCGGCTGGGCGTGTTGATCGCTCGGCGGAGCGGCGGCTGCGGTCGCTGCGGCGGCAGAGAGGAAGGCGGTGATCGACGCCGAGGGGCGGTGCATGGGGCGGGTCTCCGCGTTGGTTCGGGGATCTGGAGCTTGGCGAGCCATACTGTTCGGTGCTGGTCCGGGAACGGACCCACAGGAATGGACACGCTCCGGTACGGAAGAGTCTTCCCGCGAGTTGCCGGGATGCCAGGAAAGCGGGGTTTGTTCAGCGTTTGGGTGACGTGGGGAGGGCTTGGAATGGCTGATCTGAAGCGTCTGGAGGAGCTGTGCCGGGTCGGCAGGGCGTTGGTGGTGGTGCGTTCGTTTGAGGAGGCGGAGGTCCTGCAGCTTGTGCGTGACGCGGCGATGGGTCTGGACCGCTCGCTTCGGATCTGGACGGTGCTTAGCGGGGTGTACGACGGGATCTTGTCGCAGCCCGAGTCGGTCCCGGACACGACGGACCCTGTCAAGGGTTTGACGGCGCTGAGTCACAACGACGATGCACGGATGGTGTGCTTGGTGGATGTGGCTGAGCATCTGGACGACGCTCGTGTGCTGCGGGCGCTGCGGGACCTTGTGTCGGCGATGCGTTCGAGGAACGGGACGGTGGTGATGCTGGACCACTCGGCTCGGCTTCCCGAGGTGGTCGAGGCGCACGCGACGCGTTTCGAGCCGAGCCTGCCTGGCCGCGAGGAGCTGGAATCGATCGTGCGATCGACGGTGCAGCGGGTTCACCGTGCTTCGCCGATCGCGGTCGATCTCCGGCGTGAGCATCTTGACGCGATCGTGCGGAACCTGCGCGGGCTGACGCGTCGTCAGGCGGAGGAGGTGGTGCGGGAAGTGGCTGCGGTGGATCGACGGCTTGATGAGTCGGATATCGATGACATCGTGGACCTGAAGCGCGAGCTGATCCGTGCGGGTGGTCTTCTCGAGTTTGTCAGGGCTCCGACGAGCATGGAGCAGATCGGCGGGCTGGACCGTCTGAAGTCGTGGCTGCGATCCCGCGAGGGGGCGCTCGACTCGGCTGGTCTGGATACGCCGCGCGGCGTGCTGCTGCTGGGCGTGCAGGGCGCGGGCAAGAGCCTGTGCGCGAAGGCGATCGCGACGGCGTGGCGTCGGCCGCTGATGCGGATGGATGTTGGTGCGCTGTACGACAAGTATGTCGGTGAGAGCGAGCGGCGGCTGCGCGACACGCTGCATCAGACTGAGATGATGTCGCCGGTGATCCTGTGGATCGACGAGATCGAGAAGGCGTTCGCGTCGGCGGGGGGGCACTCGAACGACGGGGGTCTGAGCCGCCGGATGTTCGGGACGCTCCTGACGTGGATGCAGGAGCACCGGGCGCCGGTGTTCTTGGTCGCGACGGCGAACGACATCGAGGCGCTGCCGCCCGAGCTCCTGCGGAAGGGCCGGTTCGACGAGATCTTCTTCGTGGACCTGCCCGGCGAGGAAGCCAGAGCCGCGATCTTCCGGATCCATCTGGGCAAGCGTGAGCTGGACCCTGGCTCGTTCGACATGCCGCGGCTGGTGGAGGCGAGCGCGGGTTTCAGCGGTGCGGAGATCGAGCAGGCGATCATCGCGGCGCGTCACGAGGCGCGTGCAACAGGCTCGGGTACAGGTCAGGCTCTGGGCACGGATGGCTTGGTGCGGGTGCTGGGCGAGTCGCCGCCGCTGAGCGTGACGATGGCGGAGAAGGTGGCCGAGCTGCGTGCGTGGAGCCGGGGCCGGTGCGTGCCGGCGGAGTGAACGCAATGGGCGGGCATGTTGCAGCCGCTCGGGTAGCGCTTACTGGCAGGGCTCGCTTGTGGCGATGTTGGTCTGCTCGTCGAGGTCGCGGGTGGTGGTAGTGGTCTGGGCCGGGACCGGGTCGGGATCGCAGCCCGGATCTGGATCTGGATCGGGATCTGGATCGGGATCGGGATCTGGATCTGGGTCTGGATCTGGATCGGGGTCGGGGTCGACGGGTTGATCGGTGCCGCCGAGCACGTTGAAGCGGTAGGTATCGTCGTCGTATTCGCTGTCGAAGCGGATGCCTGGGATATTCCGTACGAAGGCGCACCGGATGCGTTCGTCGGCTGGCCGGATGCGCCACTGGCCGGCGTCGAAGGCGCTTCCGTTGATGGCGACGAGCCGGATCTGCCTGCTGCCGTAGGCCTCATCGGTCTCGATCTCGACGTCGAACTCGGCTGCGCGGTCGATCCAGACTGTTTGACCCTCGGCGAGGTGCTCGATGATGAAGGCGCCGTCGGCGGTGGCGCCGGCTTCGAGGAATGCTGGGCCGTAGAGGCGGATGGTGCTGGCGGTCAGGCGTTGGTTCTGGGTGAGTGTGATGGTCTCGTTGTGGCGTGGGAAGCACTCGTTGATGTGGAAGTTGAACGGGGGGATGCCGACGGCCCCGCCGCCGACGGCGGCGAAGGGCTCGGTGTAGAACTTGGAATCCGGTGTGACCAGGAACTGGTTCTGCTTGCCGATGGCGATGGAGTTGGGGTTGGCGAAGGTGATGTCCAGGCCGTCGCCGACGATGATCTGGCCCTGGAGCCCCACGGGATCGCCGACGCGGATCTCGGCCCCCGGGAGGCTGGGGTCGCTGAAGATGAGCCCCGCGAGCGAGAGGAGGGCATCTGGCGCGACGCGTCCGGCGATGTCGATCTCGGGCCCGTTTGCTCGTTCGTTTCGTGAGCCGTTTTCGAGGAAGACGAAGGCGTCGAGGTCGCCGTTGATATCGATGGCGCAGGTCGCGTTTGGGTTGCGTCCGAAGCTGGTGAGGGTGCGTGCGTAGAGGGAGCCTGTGAAGTCGCCGTCCCTTGTCCGGATGCCGCCGAGGAAACCGAACCGGTCTGTGTTGAGCATGGTGTTGATGTCGGCGTGGAGGGCGTCTGCGACGACGTTCAGGACGGGGCCGCCGGTGGTGACCTGGGCTCGTTGGTCGGGGTTGCCGAGGCTGCCGCTGACATCGAGCCTCTGGATGGCGTAATAGGTGTTCACTGGCCAGGCGTGGAGTTGTGTCTGGTAGGGGTTGTCGGGGTTGTTGGGGGCGAAGTCGCCGCCGACGGTGAGCGATTGGATATCGCCGCCTTGGGCGCTGATGGAGCCACGGGCGTCACCGGCGATGTCGATGCTGGCGATGTTGCCGTCAACGGCGACGATCAGTGCGTTCTCGGTCATGCTCCCGCCGACGACGATGCCGGTCATCGAGCGGACGGCGGGTCCGGGATCTCCCCAGTGGATGGCGGGGGCGTCGAGGTCGCCGGCGAGGTCGAGCCTGACGATCTGGCGCGCGGAGAGGCCGACGCCTGTGAGGCTGTCGGCGTTCATGACGACGATGCACTCTGGCGCGACCACGCCTCCGACGTTCCTGAAGGCCTGGAGGTGGTTGACAGGTGAGCCGGAGAAGTTGGGCTGTGCTGTGGCGGTGATCTGGAGGTTGGGAACAACGCCGGCGGGGGCCTGGACGGTGACGACGCCGACATCGGTGTTGGCAGGATCGTCGGCGTAGACACGGATGACCTCGTAGCGGTTGAGTCTGATGTCGACATCGGATCCGCTGGGCAGGCCGGGCTCGCCGCTTTGGGCGTCTGCGAAGCCTGGCAGGTTGACCCATCGGGAGCCGTTCCACTTCTCGGCGTAGATGGTCTGGGCGTGTGTGGCAGTTGTGAAGGTGGCCGCGAGGCCGGCGGCGAGCGCGAGGCGTCTGGTGGTGCTCGTGGGCATGGTTCGGGTCTCCGGTCCGGTCTTCGCGTGTCTTCGGGACCATGCCACGGTTTGGGTGGGTGTCGAGCGGATGTGGTGCCGTTGGATCGTGCCTTGGGCCTTGGGCATCGGGCGGTGCCGGATCGGGGGGTTGGGCAAGGCGTCTGGTGGGCTTGGATGGCGGATCTGGGTCGGTGTGGAGGTCCGTTTTGATTGATTCGCGGACCGGCTCGTCTAGGATCGGAGCCCCGTGATGGGCGTTCGGTCCTGGGCGGGGCATGTTGCCGCTGTAGCTCAGTGGTAGAGCGCACCCTTGGTAAGGGTGAGGTCGTGGGTTCAAGTCCCACCAGCGGCTTTGGTGTTGGCCGGGCGTGCGGGTTTGTTCCGTGGTGCGGCCTATCGTGTGTACTGGCCCGGTTGGGTTCCCGTGGTGGGTGTGCCCGGTCGGTGTGTGCAACGGATCCGAGTCGGCGGGGCGTGCCCGGCGGCAGGGTCGGATGGATGACAGGAACGGCTGGTTCGGGCGTTGGGCCCGTGCCGCGAGCAGCAGAGTTGGAGGTTTCGGGCCATGGCCAAGGGTGTGTTTGAGCGGACCAAACCGCACGTGAACGTCGGGACGATCGGTCACATCGACCACGGCAAGAGCACGCTGACGGCTGCGATGGTGGCCCGTGCCGATGCGAAGGGCCTGGTGCAGGGCGCCAAGAGCTACGCCGAGATCACCAAGGGCGGCACGGTGCGTGACGCGAACAAGACGGTGACGATCCACTCGTCGCACGTGGAGTACGAGACGGAGACTCGCCACTACGCGCACGTCGACTGTCCGGGCCACGCGGACTTCGTCAAGAACATGATCACTGGTGCGGCTCAGATGGACGGCGCGATCCTTGTGGTTGCTTCAGACTCTGGCCCGATGCCGCAGACGCGTGAGCACGTGCTGCTGGCGCGTCAGGTGGGTGTGCCGTACATCGTGGTGTTCATGAACAAGATCGATCTTGTCGACGATCCTGAGCTTGCGGACCTGGTTGAGATGGAGATCCGCGAGCTGCTCGACAAGTACGAGTTCCCGGGCGACGACACGCCGATCGTCCGTGGGCAGTCCAAGGCGGCGCTCGAGAACCCGAGCGACGACACGATCTGCGCTCCGATCGACGAGCTGTTCGGCGTGCTGGACAGCTACATCCCGGAGCCGGAGCGTGAGGACGACAAGCCGTACCTGCTCGCGGTCGAGGACGTCTTCTCGATCAAGGGTCGCGGCACGGTCGCGACGGGCCGTATCGAGCGTGGCGTGATCAAGGTCGGCGACGAGGCCGAGATCGTCGGCCTGGCGACCGAGAACACCAAGACGACGGTGACGGGCGTCGAGATGTTCCAGAAGACGCTCGACGAGGGCCGGGCCGGCGACAACGTGGGCATCCTGCTGCGTGGTATCGAGAAGGACGGCGTGACGCGCGGGCAGGTGATCTGCAAGCCGGGCTCGATCCAGCCGCACAGCAAGTTCAAGGGCCAGGTCTATGTCCTGACCAAGGAGGAGGGCGGTCGCCACACGCCGTTCTTCTCGAACTACCGCCCGCAGTTCTACATGCGGACGACCGATGTGACGGGCTCGATCAACCTGCTCGGCGGCGCGGAGATGTGCATGCCGGGCGACAACATCGAGGTCGAGGTCGATCTGGGCGAGAAGCCGGTGGCTATCGAGCCCGGCCTGCGTTTCGCGGTGCGCGAGGGCGGCCGGACGATCGGCTCGGGGACGGTGACCGAGATCATCTCGTAACGCGATTTTTTCCGCGTCTGCCCTGCGAGAGTCGGGCGGACGTCTTGGTGGTGTACGGGCGGAGGGTCGACCGCCGCCAGTGTGAAAGGGAGGCCCGCGATGGCCAAGAAGAAGGCGGCGGCGCGTGAGTACGTGTGGCTTCAGTGCACCGAGTGCAACGATCTGAACTACCGGACGCAGGTGAACGTCAAGGGCGGCCTGCCGGAAAAAATGAAGGACGGGATCCGGAAGTATTCGCCCCGGCTGCGGAAGCACACGCTGCACAAGATCAAGCGGAAGTGAGTTGGGCCGTGCGGAGCGGGCAACAGGCAATGGGTTCAGCCCGTCCTTCTGCCTGGAGCCTGTTGCCGGCTGGTTCTGAACGCCAGTAGCTCAGTTGGTAGAGCAGTGGATTCCAAATCCACCGGTCGGGAGTTCGAGTCTCTCCTGGCGTGTTTTTTGAGGCCCGGGTGGGATTGTTCGTGGCGGAGTGATCGATGGCCGTCGGGATCTACAAGCAGGGCCAGGGGTACTGGGTTCGGGTGCTGACGGCGATCTTCGCGGGCGCCGTGGTGCTGGCGGCGGCGGCGTGGGCGTTCGCGCAGGCGGTGCGGCTGCCGATTCCGCAGCCGACGAGCCGGATGCAGCTCGCGGCGGTGGACGCCATCGGTGAGCCCGCGGCTGGCTCGTTCGTCGAGCTCTACAGCCAGCTTTCCGGCCAGCGCGAGCAGATCGGCACCGCGGTGGTGCAGGCCTACACGCCAGGTGAGAGCCAGACGGCCGAACTGATCGTTTCGGACCTGACGCTGACCGACAAGACGCGGGTCGTTTCGGAGATCCGGCGGATCGAGGTCGGCGGGGGTATCGACGGCGCCTCGGAGCTTGCGGCGTTCGTCGAGAGCACTACGGGTATCGATCTGTTCGCGCGGGAGTATCTTCAGGCGGGCCTGGCCGGCGCGATCCTTTTGATCGGTGCGGTGCTGATCTACCTGTTCGTTGGTGCCAAGCGGCAGTCGGTGGACTTCCTGATCGCGACCGACGGCGAGATGAAGAAGGTCAACTGGTCGACCCGGCGCGAGGTGCAGGGTTCGACGATCGTTGTGATCGTTGCATCGATGCTGCTGGCGGTGGCGATCTTCTTCGTGGACTACGGGTTCGGGCAGTTCTTCAAATTCATCGGCGTGCTCGAGTAGCGCGCCACCTCGAGAGGCGGAGCGGTGGACAGCATGACCGAGCACGACCGGGACCAGACCGAGACCCACGCCGACGGCCAGGCCGAGACCGAAGCTGGTATGGAAGCCGGGACGCAACCGGGCGGGGAAGCGGGTGCGGGGACCGAGCCGCAGGCGGCGCAGGAGTCTGCTTCTGCCGAGCCGGCGATGGACGGCACGCCCGACAAGGTGGAGGACCAGATCGCGCCTGATGAGCCGATTCGCCAGTCGGGCATGGACTGGTTCGTGCTGCGTGTGGCGTCGAACAAGGAGTCGTCGGTCCGGGAGACGCTGCTTCGGAAGGTGCAGATCGAGGGGATGACGCACCTGGTCGGGCGGATCCTCGTTCCGACAGAGAAGACCAAGACGGTCAAGGGCGGCAAGCAGCGGATCACGGAGACGAAGCTCTACCCGGGCTATGTGTTCGTGGAGATGCAGCTCGAGGATGACGGCCGGATCCCCCAGGACGTGTTCTTCCTGATCAAGGAGACCACCGGGGTGGGGGACTTCGTCGGCACGGCGGGGCGCCCGACCCCGTTGGAGCAGCACGAGATCGAGAAGATGCTCCAGGACAGCAAGAAGCCGGAAGATGAGCCGGTGATCAAGCTGTCGTTCGAGAAGGGCGAGGCCGTCTCGATCAAGGAGGGCCCGTTCGAGGGCTACGAGGGGACGGTGGACGAGTTGTTGCCGGAGAAGGGCCTCGTGCGGGTGCTGGTGACGATCTTTGGCCGGCAGGCGCCGGTGGAGCTCGAAGAGTGGCAGATCGCCAAGGCGGACGAGGACTGACCGGCCTCGCGGAGTCCGCTGTTGTGTGGGTCGCAGGGTCTTTGGAACCGCGATCGGCGCAGGCTGGTACGCTTGATCCTGAGTAGGGCGGCGGAGCCACCTGAGCGGGAGCGCGCGTGAGCGAGCACGACCCCTGGCGCGAGGATGAGAACGAGCGGGCGCTGGCGGATCTCCAGCGGGAGTTGTCGTCGGAGCAGCGCGCCGAGCAGGCGGAGCGTCTGGCGGTCGTGGCGGATTTCGATGGGCGGCCGCCGCGTCGTCGCTCGCGGGTCTGGCTCGCGCGGCTGAGCATCGCCGGGCTGGCGCTGCTGCTGCTGGCGGCGGTGCTGCCGACGGTCGCGGGCCCGCTGGCCAAGCCCTGGCTTGAGTCTCGGCTGTCCGAGGCGATGGGCACGCCGGTCCGGATCGGCTCGCTGAAGCTGAGTTGGCTGGGCTCGCAGCATGTGCGGGATCTGCGGATCGCCGACGAGACGCTGCGCGAGGTGGTCGATCTCGACGCGGAGACGGATCGTTCGCTGGCCGACCTTCTCGGCGGTCCGCTGGATCTGGGCCGTGTGCGGTTGTCGGGCAGGGCCGAGCTGGCGCAGCGTGACGACGGCTCGTTTGCGCCGTTCCCGGCGTCATCGGGCGATGACGCCGGCCCGGTGACGCTGCCCGAGGGGCTGCGCGGGACGCTGCTGCTCGACGGCGTGGATCTGGCTGTGACCGATGTGCTCGGGCGGACCGTGTTGGGCGAAGCGCTCACCGGCGAGATCGGCGCGGATTTCGCCTCGGGCGGGTCGCTGGTGGCTTCGATCGCGGGTGAGGTCGGGACGCGTGATGAGGTGCGGACCCGGACCGGCGGCGTGTCGCTGACTCTGTCGGCTTCCTCGTTTGTTGACGGGGCGGGTGTGCTCGCGGTGGCTGGGGCCTCGATCGACACGGTGTTTGAAGCCTCAGCGTTGCCCGCGTCGGCGTTCGAGCCGTGGTTGGGGCGGCTCGGCAGGGTCGGCGATGCGCCCGGCGGCGCTGTGACGCTCGCTGCGCAGGCGAGTGGATCGAGCGAGCGCGGGTCGGTCACGCTCAGCGCATCGGCGGGGGGTGAGTCGGCCTCGCTGGAAGCCACGTACGTGCGGGCGGACGGTGGGTATGACGTCGGGCTGGCGGGACCGGCGAGGGCGTCGCTGACGGGCGGCACGCTCTCGCGGCTCGCGCCGCGTTTCGCATCGCTGACGGACGAGGGTGTGACGACGCAGTCTGGACAGCGGTTCGTGCTCGACGCGGTGCCGGGGGTGGTGATCGAGGTTGCGCGGCTGAGCGTCGTCGCGGACCCGGGCGATCTGGCCGGTTCGCTCGAGAGCGTATCGATGGATGCGCGGCTGGCAACGACGCCGATGGCGGGCATGCTTGACGGCGATCCTTGGTCGATCGAGGGGCTTGTGCTTGGTGCGGAGACCCGTCGGCTGGGCGACGGCGTGCGCGTCGAGGGCTCTACGACCGCGATGCTCGCGGGGGAGACGGCTGGCGTGCTGGCGCTGGTCGCCGAGGGTCTGGAGCCCTCCGCGTTGTTGACGGTGGGTGGGTCGCGGCCTTGGCAGGATCGATTGGCGGAGGTGCTGGCGGGTGGGCGCGTGTCTGTCGAGTTGACCGATGTGCGGACGGCGGTGGTCGGGCCGCTGCTGAGCCCGTGGCTGGTTGGCACGGGGATTGCGCCGGTGCGGGATTTCGGTCCGACGGTCTCTGCTGAGGTCGATCTTACGGCTGATCCTGTTCCTGCGCTGCTGGCGGCGGTCGATTCGGCGCGGTTGACCGGTCGAGCGGGGCTCCGGCTTGAGGGCGACCGGATCGTGACGGACGGTTTGGGCGTGCGGGTCGAGGCGGTGTCGGCTGCGCCGTACCTGACGTCGCTCTTGGCAGACGCGGGGGTCGCGATCGAGAGCGGCGCGTCGGTCCGCGCGACGCTGCGGGATGCGTCGCTGCGGCTTGCCGGCGCGGGGCGGCCGGTGTCGGAGGTGCTCGGCGGGTTCGCGGGGCTGCTGGATGTCGAGGTGGGTGAGGTTGTGGTGCTGGTCGACCGCGGCCCGGCGGGAGGCGATGGTCAGGAGGCTCCGGTTCAGCGTGTTCGGATCGAGCCGTCGTCGGCGCGGGTCGATGTGCGGGACCTGTCGTCGGGGGCTTCACTGTCGTACTCGGCCCGGACGACGCTCAACGGGTTGCCGGCCGGTGAGCTGGTTGTGTCGCTGCGTGCCGAGGATCTGCTCGATGCTTCGGGTGTGCTCCGCGCGGGCGTGCCTGGGGTGCAGGGCGAGGTGGGTGTGCGGAGCCTGCGCGCGTCGCTGCTGGAGCCTTGGCTGGACGAGCGGTCGGTGGAGTGGCTGCGCGTGGCGGGCGACACGGTGACCGCGGTGGCCATCGGTGAGCGTTCGGCGGATGGCGTTGTGGCTGTGACGTCGCGTATCCGCGGCGATGGGCTGACGGGCGACGGCTCGCTTGTGATCGATGAGGGGGCTGTGCGGCTTGCCGGCGAGGGCTTCCGTTTGGAGCTCGCCGATGCGTCGTCGGTGCTCCCGATTCTTTTGCCGGCGTTCCGCGCGCAGGGCGATGGTGGCCGCGCGGTGCTCGTGCTGACCGCGGGCGGGTTCGGCGCGCTGCCGGCTGGTGAGGCGCGCGGCGTGACGGGCTGGCTGGAGTGGACGGACCTTGCGTGGATCGGCGCGTCGGGTGACCGGCTGGTGGTTGATCGCGCGAACGTTTCGGGGGCTTGGTCCGGGCGGCATGTGACGCTCGAACTGAACACGGCGGCGACGTACGCCGACCAGCCGGTGCTGCTGGCCGGGCGGCTGATGCTCCCCGGGCTGTTCGATGAGGCGGGGGGGTTGACGCCGTTCGATGTTGCGATCGACGGCCGGCTGGATCTGACGGGCGTGCCGGTGGATGCCGTGGGCGCGCTGACGGATCTGCGAGACGATGATCCGCGGCCGCTGATCCGTGATTTCGTTGGCTCGACGCTTGATGCGGCGCTGGTGGCGGAAGGCGGCGACGTGGCGCTGACGCTCAGCGGTGCGAACGGGACGTTGGAGGGCGAGCTCGCGTTGGTGGTCGGGCGGGGGCGGCTTGCCGTTGGGGGCGGAACGCTCGGGATCGAGGTTGATCAGGCATCGCTGGAGCAGGCGCGGCTGGCGGCGATCGCGCAGGGCCGCGTCGACGGTGTGCCGGGCGCCGAGCTGATCTCGCCGGCATCGTTGCTTGTGCGTTTGGATCCGTTCGTACTCGCTGACGCGGGCGTGTTTGGGCCGTCGGGTTCGCCCCGGCTGACGGTCGAGGCGGACGGGGTGGTGCGCGGGCTGACGGTGGGCGAGGAGCCGGATGTCGCTGGGATTGCACAGCCGGTGCGTTCGGGCGCGATCGGGGTCGAGGGGCTGTCGATCGCATCGACGCTTCCGATCGAGGCGTGGCTCGGCGGGGGTGAGGCGCAGCTTTCGGCGACGATCGATGGCGTGCTTGTGGGTGAGGCGTCGCAGCCGATCGCGCGCATCGAGGGGCGAGCGGAGGCGGGGCTCGTCGGCCGGGCGCCGCAGGGTCCGATCGGTGTGTCTGTGACGCTGGGCGAAGCGGATCTTGGCGGGTTCGACGAGTCGCTGCGGACGGGCGGCGTGCTGTCGGCGGCGCTGGGCGCGTCGGGTGAGGCGACGGTGGCGCTGGCCGGCGAGGCGTCAGGCGGGCGTGTGGTGGATGCGAGCCTGGATGTGCTGGTGCGGTCATCGCGGCTTGAGACGTCTTCGCCGCTGCGGCTGGCGATCGGAGAGGATCGTGTGGCGCTTGAGGCTCCTGCGGTGTTCGACTGGACGCTCGATCCGCGGTTCGGGACGGGCACGCTGCTGGGCCAGCCGGTCGGTGCGGAGTGGGTGCGGCTCGTCGAGCCGGCGGTGGCGACGGTTCGGCTGGAGTCGCTGACGGTGAGCCGGCCGGAAGCCGATGGCGTGGGCGGTGTCGGCGGGGTGGCGCTGGCTGGGGTGTTCGACCTGGGTCTGTCCGCGGAGGTGCCGTCGCTGGTGTTTGAGCACGCGGCCGAGGTGCCTCACGATGGGGCGCAGGTCGCCGCGGACGCGTGGCGGCGGACGGTCTTTGCGCCGGTGCGCTTCGAGGTGCGGTCGGAGGGGGGTGCTGCGCTGCGTTTGACGGCTGATGCACCGATCGCGGGCGCCGAAGATGAGGTCGATCCGGGGTCGACGCGGGTCGATATGTTGCTTGAGGGTTTCGCGGATGATGTTGGGCATGTCCAACTCCGCGGGGCGACGCTCACGGGGCGGATCGAGTCGCGCCGGACGCCGACGGCCCTGCTCGACGGGACGGGCCGGTTTGACGGCTGGCTCGCGGAGGTCGTGGGCCCGGTCTCGAACTCGTTGCTGACGGCGGAGTCGTTCTCGGTTGATTCGGGCTCGCTGGCCGTCTCGCTGACGGGCGACCGGGCATCGGCCCGGCTTGCTGGGGATGTGGTCGACGGCGTGTTCACGGCGAGCGAGCCGCTGACGGCCGAGATCGGGCAGATCCGGACCGAGCTCGGCCGCCGGATCTCGGGTGCGGTTCCGGTGCTGGGCTCTGTGACCAAGCGGGTCGAGGACGGTCCGGCGACGCTGACGATCGAGAACATGAGTTTTCCGCTGGGTGAGGGCGGCCCGATCGCCGGGCTGGGGGGTGACTTCACGCTCGATGTCGGGACGGCTCGGTTCACCACGGGTCGGCTGTTTTCGCGGCTGCTGACGCTGGCGGGCCAGCGGACCGAGGGCGAGATCGGCCGGCGCGTCGACCCGATGGTCGGCACCGTGCGCGATGGTCGGCTGGCGTATGAGCGGTTCACGATCCCGCTCGGTGAGTTCACGATCATGAGCGAAGGGTCGTACAACCTTGACTCGGGGTTCGTGAGCGTGACGACGTACGTCCCGATCGGCGCACTGACCGAGGAGGCGCTCGGCATCCTCAGCACGGGGCTGGGCTCGCGGCTCGGCCGTCTGCTGCCAGGGCTCGAGCGGGCGACGATGATCCCGTGGAAGGTCAGCGGCCCGCGCGGCGCGGTGCGTGTGCAGCCGGATTATGAAGCGCTGACGCGCGACCTTGTCAAGCTGCTGAACCCGGTGACGTTGATCGAGGGGGTGCTTGGCGGCATCCGCAGGGGTGTCGGCGGCGGCTAGCAGGTGCGTGGGCTTTGGTCAGCGCTCGTCCATGCCGAGGATCGCGTGCCGGTCGCGCCAGAGAGACTCGATGCGTTCTGCGGTCTTGGACTTGGGCGGTTCGGCCAGCTGCTCGAAGCAGGCGGCGAGCAGCTCCGTCATACCGGCGGCGTCGGCGATGGCGATGGACTCCGGGCCGACGCGCGGGGGGGTGGTGTTGGTGCGTGCCTGCACGGCGTCGAGATCGGCCATGTTGTGGTAGTTGCCCAGCGGGAGGCAGACGCAGGTGGCGTCGAGGCCGGCGTGGCAGAAGACGGTTGCCTCGCAGGCGCCGCCTGCCATCAGCTTGCGCTGCCACTTCCAGGCGGGCAGGTCGCTGGCTTTCTGTTGAGCGTTCGGTGTGGCGGGCCCGCCGGCGATGGCTTCGGCGATGCGTGCGACGTCGTCGGTCAGGCGTGGGCTGAAGACGGTTAGCCGGTCGCCGACGCGGACGATCGGCCCGCCGCCGATGGGCGCCTCGGCGAAGGCACGGCTGTTCTCGAGTGCGATGACCTTGGCATCGCGTGGGATCGTGTCCAGCCTCGTCGCTGCGATGGCGCCGATGAAGCCGACCTCTTCGGCGAGGGTGAAGAGCAGGCGTCCGTCGGCGTTGGTCTCGCCCGCGGCTCGGCGGGCCCGGAGGCGGTCGAAAGCGGCGAGCGCACAGGCCGCTGCGGCGAGATCGTCGCAGGCGTGGGTGCGGAGGATGCCTTCGTCGATGGCTGGCTCCTCGAGTGCCCAGCGCGCGATGTCGCCGATGCGGATGTCGTCGGCGTGGTCGTCGCCGTCGATTTCGCAGAGGAAGTGCTTGTCGGTCGCGATGGATGATGCGCCTTCGACGCGGCCGGCGAGTGTGCCGGCGATCCTGCGGTCGTCTTCGGTGATGACTTCGATGCGGGCGTTGTTGAAGTAGTCGTCCATGACCCCGCCGCGGAAGGCGAGCTCGAGCGTGCCTGGGCCGACGATGCGTTCGACGACGAACGCGGGGTGGTCGAGGTGCGCAGTGAGGTAGATCGGCGGGCCTTGGTGCGCTCCGGTGAGCGAGAGGGTGAGGTTGCCGGCGGCGTCGGTCGTACGCGCGACGTCTTCACGCTCGGCGGCCCAGTTCTGGATAAAGGCGACGACACGATCCTCGCGGCCTGCGGCAGTGGGGATGGCGGTCAGTTCGAGGAGCAGGCGTTCGAGGCCGGCTGCATCGTTGTTTGGCTCGCTGTTGTTCTGGTTGCTCACCTTCGGCCTCGGACGCGTCCGCCGAGGCGCTTGGGCGGGAGCTTGGAGGGGACGACGCCTCCTGGGAACTTGCTGGGGTCGAGCTTGGCGGTGTCTTCGACGACGGGGACCTCAACGGCGAAGCGGTTGGCCTTGGCACGGAGGCGTTCGAGCTCCTGGGCGCGGCGTTCCTGCTGCTCGAGGTAATCGGGCGGGGGCGTGCCGGGCTCGAAGTCGGGGTACTCGAGCTTGGGGATCTCGGCGTTGATGTGGTCCTCGATGGCGGAGAGGAGGGTTCCTTGTTCGGGCTGGACGAAGGACCATGCGGTGCCGCCGGAGCCGGCGCGGGCGGTTCGTCCGATGCGGTGGACGTAGAGCTCGATGTCTTCGGGCAGGTCATAGTTGATGACGTGGGTGATGCCATCGACGTCGATGCCGCGGCTGGCCAGGTCGCTTGCGATCAGGACGGAGAGCTGCCCGCCGCGGAGCTTTTCCATGACGCGGTTGCGTTTGCCCTGGGCGAGGTCGGCGTGGATGGCGTGTGCCTCGATGCCCTTGCCTGAGAGGTAGGACGCGAGCTCATCGACCTTGCGTTTCATGCGGCAGAAGACGAGCGTGAGGTCGGGCTCCTCGTGGGTGAGCAGGTGGTGGAGGAGCTTCTTCTTGTCCCAGGGCTGGACGGGCAGGTGATGCTGCTTGACCATGCTGGCGGTGAGCGAGCCGGCGGTGGTGACGATCTTCTCGGGGTTGGTCATGTAGCTCTTGGCGAGCTTCTCGATCTCGGGGCTGAGGGTGGCCGAGACGAACATGGTCTGGCGGTTCTTGGGGCATCGGCCGAGGATGTAGCGGATGTCGTCACGGAAGCCGATGTCGAGCATGCGGTCGACCTCGTCGAGGACGACGAAGCGGAAGCCGGTGAAGGGCAGGTAGCCGCGGCGCTGCATGTCCATGATGCGGCCGGGCGTTCCTACGACGATCTCGCAGCCTTTCTCGAGCTTGGCAGCCTGGGTCGGGATTTTTTGGCCGCCGTAGATCGGGACGGAACGCAGGTTCTTCTTGTGGCCGAGGTCCTCGATTTCTTTGTGGATCTGGATGGCCAGCTCGCGGGTTGGGGCGAGTATGAGGGCTTGGTTGCCCGTGCCGGGCTGGACCATGTCGAGCAGCGGCATGCCGAAGGCGGCGGTCTTGCCGGTGCCGGTCTTGGCTTGGCCCAGGACGTCGCGTCCGGCGAGGACCGGCGGGATCAGCTGGCTCTGGATGTGCGTCGGGTGCTCGAAGTGCATGTCGGCGAGCTGGGCGCAGACTTCTTCGGACAGGCCCAGATCAGCAAAGGTGTTGTCATGGTCGAAGATGTCGGTGTTGGAGGCGTCGCGCTTGGTGCGGACGCGCTCGACGCGGGCGTCTTCGGCGGTGGATTCGGGCCGGCCGTCGCGTTTGGCCTCACCGCGGGGCTCGCGATCACGTCGGTCGTCGGGCCGGTCGTCGCGTCTGTCGTCATCGCTGCCCAGGCTCTTGCCCCGTCGGCGCCGGCGCTTGCGCTTTGGGCGATCGGTTGCTTGATCATGGCTGTCACGGTCACGTACGCCGTCAGGATCATCGGTCTCGGGTGCGCGTTCGGAATCGCGCGGCTCGGCCGATTCGTCATGCTCTGCCGATCGCTCGTTCGCGGCGGCTTGGCCTTCGGCGGGTTTCTTGCCGCGTCGTCGCCTGCGGCGCCGCTTCTTCTTGGGGGCTTGACCGGTTTCGGGGTTGTCGCCGGTTTGCTCTTGCGGCTGCGGTTCGGTGGGCGCGTGCTGTTCGGCCGGCGCGTCCGGAGCGGTTTCGTCGGGCATGGGGTGTCCTGCGGCAGAGAGTGTGGGGAGTCGGCCCGTGGCATCGCCGGCGGGCTGGCTCTTCCGCCGCACGAAATCACGTACCCGGATGGGTACCGCGGATTCTAGCGCTCCGGATCCTTCGTGCGTTTTTCGTCGAGCTCGAGCAGGACGGTGTACTTCATGAGGGTGGCTGCGGCCATCGAGGCGGCGGCGAGCCAGCCGGCCCGGCCGTCGCGGTAGCCCCGCTTCAGGATGAGCTGCTTGAGCATGGCCGCGGCAGGCCTGGTGATGAGCTTGGAGGCTGAGCTGCGCTTGCCGCTGGCATGCATGGAAGCGGCCATGGTCTCGGCGTACCCCACCTGCTTGGCGAGGAAGCCGACGAAGCCGTCTTCGATCGAGTCGTGCCGGAGGTCGCCGCGTAGGTGTCCGATCAGCGCCTCCGGTCCGACCGGCTGCAGGTAGGCGTGGGGTTCGAGTCCGCCCCAGCGGAAGGCGTCGCGGCGGGTCAGGCGCACGATCCGCTCGGGCTGCCAGATGTGGTTGAGCGGTTGGCCGCGGTAGTAGACCTTGCGGTTGAGGTCGTAGCCCATGCGCCCGCTCTCGCTGGAGATGGCCTCGCGGACTGACTCGGCGAGCTCGGGCAGGACTGATTCGTCGGAGTCGAGCGCCAGCACCCAGTCGCCTTGGCAGGCGTCGTTGGCGATCTGCTTGGTCGGACCGAAGCCGAGCCATTCGGAGCGGAGGACGCGGGCGTCGTGCTGCTCAAGGATGGCGATGGTGCGGTCGGTCGAACCGGAGTCGACGGCGACGATCTCGTCGGCGAGGCCGGCGACGGATTCGAGCGTGCGGGCGATGGTGCGCTCGCTGTTCTTGCAGACGATGGCGACGGAGAGGTTCACGCGGGAGGGTAGTTGTTGATGGCGAGTGGGGAGTGGGGAGTAGCGGATGGAGTTCTGCCGTAGGCTTGAGGCGTGAGGACTCGGGTACGCATGCTGACGGTGGGCGAGGGCGAGAGCCGGTCGGCGTGGGCCGCGGCTTTGGCGGACCGGCCGTGGGAATCTGGCACGCTGGTCAAGCAGGACGGGGCTCGGGCTGTCTGGCGGGCGACGGTGCTGGGGTCGTCGGTGTCGGTGAAGGTGCGGCCGGTGTCGAGGCTGCGTGTGGCGCTGGGGTCGACGGATTTCGGGCGGTCGGTGCGGGCGGCGAAGCAGCTGGAACGCATCGGGATCGAGACCGCGCCGGTCTTCGCGCACGCGGTGGTCGGCGGCGAGCAGGTGCTGGTCAACGCGTGGCTCGAGGGGCCGACGCTGCTGGAGATCTTCGCGGAGGGGCCTGGCGAGGCGAGGACCGACCTGGTGCGCGCAGTAGGAACGCTCATCGGCACGCAGCTCCGTCATGCGCTGTTCAACCGGGATCACAAGCCGTCGAATCTGATCGTGACGGATCGGGCGACACGTTCGCTGGCGATGGTGGATGTCGGGGGCGTGCGGCGTATCGGTTTTGCGACGTCGACGACGTGGTACCGGCTGGCGGCGCGGATGGGGGCGTCGATCTGTTTGGAGCCGTCGGGCGTGGGGTACGGGCTGTCGGAAGAGGAAATGCGGGTGCTGGTCGACGCAGTGGTGATCGAGGCCGCGACGGTGTGGAGCGGTGCGAACGCTGCGTCGATGCGCGAAGGCGTGCGGCGCGAGCTGGATCGGATCCTGGCGTCGCATGGCGACCCAACGCCGCGGATCAATCCGCTTGAACCTCCGAGCGGGACCTAGCCTGCCGCATGCCAATGCGTGGGCGAACAGATCCGGATGGCGAGGGTGGGCGTCTCTCGCCACCGGCGGATGTAACGTTCGGGCCGGTCAGCCCGGATCGGCCGGCGGTGAAGTACCGGCTCCCGCGCCATGAGCTGGCGTTCTTCCCCGGGCCGGTCGGGCCGGAGTCGCACCCGACGGCGTGGACGTTCCCGGCGTGGCTGCGGAATGAGCGTGTGCCGTGGCTGATGACGATTGAGAAGCTCTACGGCCTGCCCGCGGCGTTCCCGGCGAGCGTGAGCCCGGAGGCGGGGCTGCTGCTGTTTTCGCTGGTACGGAACATCCGGCCGCGGACGGTCGTCGAGGTCGGAACGTTCTTGGGTGTGAGCACGATCTGGATGGCGGCGGCGCTTGAGGACATCGGCGATGACCCGGTGGTGTCGGGCGATGCGGCCGGGCGTGTGGGCCACCTGCACACGATCGATACGTTCGAGGATCTGCCCGAATCGGGCTGGCGGACGGACGCTGCGACGGGGCGTGCGGAGGCGGTCGATCTGCACTTGGCCGAGGCGGGCGTGCGAGGGCGGGTGACGGTGCATACCGGCAGAAGCTGGGAGGTGCTGCGTGCGTCGCGCGATGGTTGGCGCGAGGCGGGGGGCGTCCAGTTGGCTCTGCTCGACGGGGATCACTCGGCCGAGGGGCTGCGGCGGGATCTGATCGAGCTTGAGCCGGCGCTGCCCACGGGCGGGTATGTCGTGGTGCACGACACGAGCCCGGAGCGGTGCGGCGGGCACGTCGGGGGTCGGCACCTGCTCGAGCACATCAATGATTTCGCGGCCGGGCTGTATGAGCACATCGAGATCGGGCTCGCGCCGCTGAACTACGGGCTTGGCGTGTTCCGGAGGTTGGGCTAGGGAGGGCTTGGCGATGGCGAATGTGCTGGTTGTCGGGCCGCACCCGGACGATCAGGAATTAGGTATGGGCGGCACGATCGCCCGGTTGGCGGCGCAGGGGCACGATGTGTTGCTGGTCGATGTGACCAACGGTGAGCCGACGCCGCACGGCTCGCCGGAGCAGCGTGCGGTCGAGGCCGCTCGTGCGGCCGAGATCCTGTCGCCGGAGCACGGCCCCCCGCTCAGGCGGCATTTGATGGGTCTGCCGAACCGGTCGGTCGAGCACACGCTGGAGGCTCGGCACTCGATGGCGGCGGTGATCCGCGCGCACCGGGCGGATGTGGTGTTCACGCCGTACTTCGAGGATGCGCACCCGGACCATCGGGCTGTGACTCGGATCGTCGAGGACGCGCGGTTCGACGCCAAGCTGACGAAGTTGGACCTTGCCGACCCGGTTGACGGCTGGACGGGACACGCGCTGCCGATCGGCGAGCCGGTCTATCCCAAGTGGCTGTTTTACTACTACGCGACGCACCTGCGCTGGCTCGCGGATCCGAGCTTTTTGATCGATGTGACCGGTGAGGTGGATAGGAAGATCGCTTCGATCGAGGCGTACGAGACGCAGTTTGTGATCCCCGAGAAGAATCGGCGGGTCGTCGGCTGGATCCGGTCTGCGATGGACTACATGGGCAGCCGGATCGGTGTGGAGGCCGCCGAGGGGTTCTTCACGAAGGAGCCGATCGGGCTGTGGGGCCTCGACGGTCTGGTGTGAGCACGCAGGACGGCCGGTTTGGAAAAACCGACGGCTCCGAATACCGTGCGATGCAGGCCGGTTTCCTGCAGACAGCGGGGAAGTGCGGCGTGTGTGCGCCCGTTCCCCACGACCATGCACAGATTCCACGGAGAATCCCCGATGCGACTCACGACTGCCGCTGCCGTTTTGTCCGCCTCAAGCCTGACCATCGGTGTGGGTCTTGGCGCGACCGCGACCGAGCTGTTCGAGCCCGAGACCACAAGCCGGGGCTTCGCGCTGCATACGCCTGAGAGCGCACCTGAGATGGCTGAGACGTTCGAGGCGATCGAGGGCAGCTTCGGTTTCGTGCCGAATCTGACCGCAGTGATGGCGGAGTCGCCCGCGTTGTTGAACGCGTACCTGTCCACGCAGCAGATCCTGGGCGAGCAGGGTGCGCTGACGCCGCAGGAGTCGAACGTCGTGCAGCTGACGATCGCGAAGCTGAACGGATGTCAGTACTGCGTGAACGGCCACGGGATGGTCGGGGAGATGATGCTGGGCCAGGATCCAGGTGAGATCAAGAGCCTGCGGAAGGGCAGCAGCCTCGGGGACGCGAAGCACGAGGCGCTGCGGGTGTTCACCGAGTCGGTGCACGAGCTCCGCGGGCGCGTGACCGATGCGCAGCTGGACGAGTTTTATGCGGCGGGCTACACCCGTGAGCACGCTCTGGAGGTGATCGCCAACATCGCGGCGAAGGTGATGAGCAACTACACGAACCAGCTCGCCGAGACGCCGCTAGACGCTCCGATCGCGAGCTACCGGGACAGCCACTGAATCCGGGCTGCTGACGCGTTGGTGCGGGATCCGACTATCCTGCCCGCGTGAACCCGACGACGACGCTGCTGGAGCCCGAGGTCGCCGAGCTGATCGAGGGTCGCCGGTTCCGCGAGCTGCGCGACGCGATGGCGGGTGTGCCGGCTGCGGATGTGGCCGATATCCTCGCGACGCTCCCGCTCGAGGGGGCGGCGGTCTGCTTCCGCCTGCTGCCGCGTGACGAGGCCGGCGACGTCTTCGCCGAGCTGGACGCCGACCGGCAGCAGGAGCTGATCGAGCAGTTGGGTGACACGCGGTCGCGTCAGGCTATCGAGTCGCTGGGTGCCGACGACCGGGCCCGCGTGCTCGATGAGCTGCCGACGGAGGTAGCCAAGCGGCTGATCGCGAGCCTTTCGCCCGCGAGCCGGCGCGAGACGCAGGCGATCCTGGGTTATCCGCCTGATTCGGTCGGACGGCTCATGACGCCGGACTACGTACGGGTTCGGCCGGAATGGACGGTTCAGCGGGCTCTGGAGCACATCCGGCGCCACGGGCGCGATGCTGAGACCGTGCACTGGGTGTACGTGGTCGACCCGCGGTACATCCTGATCGACGACCTGCACATCCGTTCGCTGCTGTTGGCCGAGCCGGAAACGACGATCGCGGAGCTGATGGACTCGTCTTTCCAGGCGCTGAGCGCGGCGTCCGATCGTGAGGACGCGGTCCGGGCGATGAACCGCTACGACCGGTCGGCGCTTCCTGTGCTGGACTCGCGGGGCGTGCTGCTGGGGATCGTGACGCACGACGACGTTGCGGACGTCGCTGCTGAGGAGTTCACGGAGGACATCCAGAAGCTCGGCGGCATGGAGGCGCTGGACTCGACCTACATGCAGGCGGGTCTGCTCGAGATGCTCAAGAAGCGCGGCGGCTGGCTGTGCGCCCTGCTGACGATGCAGGTGCTGACCATCGGCGTGCTCGACGCGTTCGAGGCGGAGCTGGCGCAGGCGACGGTGCTGATCGCGTTCATCCCGCTGATCATCTCGTCTGGCGGTAATACGGGGACGCAGGCTGCGAGCCTGCTGATCCGCGCGATCGCGCTGGACGAGGTCCGGCCGCGCGACTGGCCCCGGATCCTTCGGAAGGAGCTGGTCACGGGGCTGCTGCTGGGGCTGGCGCTCGGCGGGCTGGCGTTCGGTGTTGTGATCGCGCTCGACACGATCGGCGTCGCGGACATGGGCGGCCGGGCGGCGCTGGTTTCGCTGACGGTCGGGGCTTCGACGGTGACGATCGTGCTCTGGGGCGTGCTGGTCGGCTCGATGTTCCCGCTGCTGCTTGAGAAGCTGGGGCTCGACCCCGCGTCGATCAGCTCACCGCTGGTCGCGACGCTCATGGACGTCTCGGGATTGGTGATCTACCTGGCGTTCGCGATGCTACTGATCATCGGGACGTGAGCCGGGCGGTTCGTCGCCGGGTTCGTTTTCCAGCCCGAGGATCCAGTCGGCGATGATGACCATGGTGTCCTCATCGAATGTTGTGGGGATCGCGCCGTACTCGGATAACGCGCCGGTCTGGGCGGGCTGGAAGAGGTGGTTCAGACCGTCCAAGACATGGATGGTGACCTTGTCGTTGCCGGCGTCTGCGAGGGCCTTGGTGATCTCTGGCACGTTCTGATCGGGCAGGACCTGCGTGTCGAGCGAGCCGTTGAGGATGAGCACGGGCTGGCTGGTGACGCGGAGGGCCTGGCGCGGATCGATGGTCAGGAACGCGCGGAACCAGGGGGTATCGATGGTGTCGAAGTAGTCGCTCGCCGCCTGAGCGAGGGCTGCGGGCTCGTTGGGTGCTCCGGCGGCATCGTTCTGGAGGCGGATGAGCCGTGTGAGGGCTTCGATCGCTCCATCGCGGTTGCCTGCACGCATGGCCTCGAAGGACGCCTGCTGGGCGTCGGCCATGGCGGTGAGCGCTTCCTCGTCGTCGAACCCTTCGGCGCGGAAGATGGATTGGATCTGTTCGGCGAGGATGGCGTCCCCCGGTACGCCCGGGGCGGCGAGCAGCGCGAGCCACTCGACCGCCGGCGTGTCCGCGGCGACCATCGGGGCGACCAGCCCGCCCTCGCTGTGCCCGATGAGCCCGATCGAGCCTGTCTCAGGGCGGTCGCCGATGAACCGGACCTGGGCGCGGACATCGTGGGCGAAGTCGGTTGTCGTGGCGGACTCGAAGTCGCCTGTCGAGGCGCCCACGCCCCGGTCGTCGCAGCGGAGCGAGGCGATGCCGCGCTTGGCGAGACGGTCGGCGACGACGAGGAAGGGCTTGTGGCCCATCAGTGTTTCGTCGCGGTCCTGGGGGCCCGAGCCGGTGATGAAGATGGCGGTCGGGTAGGGCCCTGCGCCGAACGTGTCGGTGTCGGGCAGCACGAGGGTGCCGGCGAGCGTGTGGCCCGCCTTTCCTTCCGGGCTCTGGCCCTCGTCTGCGGCTTCGACGGGGATCGTGACCTCATCCGTGCGGTAGGGCAGCGGCGCGGTCGGGTGCTGGGGCCGTTCGAGGATGGGTGTGTCCACGTCGGCGAGGCGGGCCGTGGTCTCGAACTCCATGCCGGACTGAAGGAGCACGCCGGATGCGCTCGTGTCGAACTCGGCTATCTGCAGCTCCCACTTGGGCCAGTTGATCTCGGGGAGGCCGGGAAGCTCCGCAGCGAAGACGAGCGAGGTGGGGGTCCGCTCGATGTCCTTGAGCGGCAGGCCGGCGACGTTCTGCGCGGGGATATCGATCGTGCCGACCCAGCCGTCTTCGGTCAGCTCGATGCTGATAGCGAAATCCAGCTGCGGACCGAGAAGATCGATCCGGCCGATCCAGCGCTCGGGCTGTGGGTGTGCTGCTTCGGTGTTTGTCTCGTCGGGCGCGGCTTCGGTCATCAGCTGGTCGCTGTCGTTCTGAACGTACGCGACGCGTTCAACCGTCGGTGCGGCTTCCTCGCCGGTCTGCGAGCCGGCCTTGCCGTCGCTGATGAAGATGCTGGCGATCAGTGCCACGATCGTGCCCATGCCCGAACCCCTCGTCCAAGTGCCCGGCGAACGCCGGGCCGATGGTGTATTGGGATGCGCAGGTCCGGCGTTGCAGTCGCGCCGGAGCGAGATGTGTTGGAATTCGTGGGATGTCCCGGATCTGGGGGCTGGGAGGGTGTCCCGGCTCGGCCTGATCTGGGGCTCGGCCTGATCTGGGGGGGTGGGCCGGATCTGCGATGGGGAGGATCTCAGGCTGGCTGGGGCGCGAGGCCGCGGATCGAGCCCTCTCGTCGGACCATGCCCTCGTGCTCGTGCTCCTGCTCGGCTTCGACGATGTGCTCGCCGAAGCGGAAGAGCCGGAAGCTATTGGCGATGACGATCAGTCCGGTGGCGAACTGGTAGAGGCCTGCGAGGAAGGGCCCATAGGCCTCGTCGAGGACCTGTGTTGTTGCGAGTGCGAGGCCGACGAGCGCCATGACGATTGCGATGGCGATGTTCTGTGTGACGATGGCGCGTGCCTTGCGGCTGAGCTCGATCAGGAAGGGCACGCGGCTCAGGTCGTCGTTCATCAGGGCGACGCCGGCCGAGTTGGCGGCGATGTCGGACCCGGAGAGGCCCATGGCGACGCCGAGATCCGCGGCGGCGAGCGACGGACCGTCGTTGATGCCGTCGCCGACCATGAGTGTGCGTGCGCCGGAGCGTGTGAGGCGCTTGATCTGTTCGTGCTTCTCTTCGGGGAGGCACTCTGCCTCGATGGCGTCGACGCCGACCGAGACGCCGACGCGCTTGGCCACGCTGACGCGGTCGCCCGTGAACATCGCGATCCGGCGGACACCGATCTCGCGGAGCTTCTCGATGACGCCCTTGGTGTTGGGGCGGACGGTGTCGGCGAGGCCGACGGCGCCAAGGTAGCGGCCGTCGCGCATGACGTGGACGCCGGACATGCCCTCGATCTTGGCCTCGACGGCTTCGAGCTGTGGCTTGATGCCGGGGTTGAGTTCGAGCAGCCAGGAAGCGCGTCCGACGCAGAGCTCACCCATGCTTGTTTGGGCGCGGACGCCCCGGCCGTGGAGCTCCTCGTAGTCCTTGGAGCCGTCGGGCTCGATGCGGGCTGCGTGCGCGGTTTGCAGGATGGACTGGGCGAGGGGGTGGTTGGAGTGCTGGTCGCCGTTGGCCGCGGCGGAGAGGAGTTCGGCCCCGTCGACGCCGTCGGCTGGGGCGAGGCGGGAGACCTCGAAGTCGCCGGTGGTCATGGTGCCTGTCTTGTCCATGACGACGGTATCGATCGTGGCGGCGGCTTCGAGGAAGGTGGTCTTCTTGATGAGGATGCCGAGGCGGGCTGCGGAGGCGAAGGCGGCGACCATGGCGGTCGGGCTCGCGAGCAGCAGGGCGGTCGGGCAGGTGACGACGAGGATCTGGACGAACGTTGAGACGGCTGCGTCGCGTGTCTCCTGGTTCTCGCTGCGTGTCATCGCCCACCACGTAATAAAGGCGATGGCGATGACGACAGGTACGAAGAAGCGGCTGACCATCTCGATGATGAGCTGGCGTGGGGTCTTGCTCTCCTCGGCCTCGCGGATGAGTGTGGTGACCTTGCCGATGGTGGTCTCGGCGCCGACCTCGGTGACGCGGATGTCGATGCCGCCGGTCAGGTTGCTTGTGCCCGCGTAGACGTGGTCTCCCTGGGCGACCTCGACGGGGACGGCCTCACCGGTGAGCGAGGCCTGGTTGATGGTGGACTGGCCCTCGACGACGACGCCGTCGACGGGCAGGTTCTCGCCGGGGCGGACGCGGACGGTCTGTCCGACGGTGACATCCTCGAGGCGGACTTCTCTTTCGGCGCCGTTGTCGACGAGCCGGGCGGTGTCGGGGGTGAGCCCGATGAGCTGCTCGATGGCCCGCTGCGCGCCCCATGCGGTGCGTCGGACGAACTGGTCGGCGACGAGCAGGATGAAGGCGAGTGTGCCTGCGACGACGTACATCTCGCTGACGAGGGCGGCGAGGATGGCGAGCGAGGCGAGTGTGTTGCTGGAGATGTGCTGCCGTCGGATCTCTCCGAGGGCGGCGCCGAAGAGCGGTATGGCGAGGATGATCGCGCCGAGCAGCGCAGGGATGCTTGAGACGAAGCGGCTGTGGAACCCGAGGGCGTCGCTGACGAGTGTGGTCAGGACGAGCATGCCGCCGAGCAGGTAAAAGAGGACGTAGCGTTCGCTGTGAGACTCGGCGGCGCCGGCCTCAAGGGCCTCGGAGGTCGCGGCGGTTGTCGTCGCCGGGGTCGAGGCGTGGGTCGTCGGCTCTGGCATGGGGATCCTCGGCGTGGGCTGTCGTGTATCTGAGGTTCTGTCCGCATCCGGAAGGGCGTGCGGGCGTGTGATCCGCCCGGACAGCCACCGAGCCCGGGCGGGCGGGTATCGTAGATCGCCT
Source organism: Planctomycetota bacterium (assembly GCA_039187315.1). GTDB lineage: Bacteria > Planctomycetota > Phycisphaerae > Phycisphaerales > UBA1924 > JANQQZ01. The sequence goes on from JBCCZQ010000004.1 coordinate 89,661, forward strand.
ACGCCGCTCGGGCGGCATTGGTTCGACTCCGCCGCGGACTCCGATGACCCAGCACGCTCAGATTCCAGCCCAGGCCGATCCGACCCGCGTGGCGGTGCTCGGTGTGGGTCAGATGGGCCTTGTGTGCGCCAACGCGTTGGCGTCGCCGGACCCTGCGGCTGGGAACGTACGCAAGGCTGTGGAAGTCCGCCTGTGGGGTCACGATCCGGATGAGGTGGGCGGCGTGGCGCAGACGCGTCGGTCGCCGCGGCTTGAATCGCTGGTTCTGGACGAGACGGTCCGGGTCTGCCTGGATCGGGAGGCGGCGCTGTCTGGGGCGGAGGTCGTGCTGGCCGCGATTCCCGCGCAGCATCTGCGCGAGGTGTTCGAGGATGCCCGGGCCGACATGCCCGCGGGCGCTGGGGTGGTCAGCGTTGCCAAAGGGATCGAGGTATCGAGCCTGCTGCGGCCGACGCAGGTGGTCGCCGAGGCGCTGGCTGATGACCCGGATGCGGCGGCGCGGCCGATCGCGACGCTCAGCGGGCCGACGATCGCCGGTGAACTCGCCAAGTGCTTGCCGGCGACGATGATCGCGGCCAGCGACCCGGCGACGGATGACGGGTCGTTCGCCCGCACGATCCAGCGGCTGTTCACCAACAGCTGGCTGCGGATCTACACCAATGAGGACCTGCTGGGCTTGGAGCTGGCCGGGGCGACGAAGAACGTGATCGCGATCGCGGCGGGCATCCTGGACGGGCTCAACGCGGGCTCGAATGCCAAGAGCGCGCTGCTGGCGAGGGGGTTGGCGGAGATCTGCCGGCTCGGGGCGGCGATGGGGGCAACGCCCGAGACGTTCTTCGGCGTGGCGGGCGTGGGCGACCTGGCGACGACGTGCTTCAGCCCGGAGGGGCGGAACCGGTCGTGTGGTGAAGCGCTCGGTCGGGGGACTGGACTGAAGGAGTACCTGGACTCGACGCCGTTCGTGGTCGAGGGCGTGGAGACGACGCGTGCGGTGGTGGCGCTGGGGGCGAAGTACCGAGTGGAGCTGCCGATCGTGCAGGCGGTGCACGCGGTCTTGTTCGATGGGCTGGACCCTTTGCGCGCGATCACGGAATTGATGACGCGCGAACCGAAGGCGGAGCGCGTGGGGTAGTGGGGGCATGCTGACCCCCCGCACTGGCGAGCCGATCCGACGAAGCCGGAGCTGTATCGGGCTGCTTTGCTTGGTGGCTTCGTTGCCTTGGGTGTACAGCGTGTTGGGCATAGTCCCCGGTGGTGTACTCGCGACGTACGGGCCGGATTCGATGCTGTGGGAGTTGTTCATCGCGGTCGGTTCGGCGTGCTCGCTGGTGCTGGTGTTGATCGCGCTTGCGATGATGGTGCTCATGGCGTGGCTGCGAGGCGATCGGGTGGTGCCCGGCCGGATCGTGTCGGTGGTAGTTGTGCTTGCGTTCGTCGCGGGTGTGCTGTCGGCTCGGTATCGCGTGCCGCAGCGGGCGGTGTTTACCGTGTTCAAGCCGGGTCTTGTGGCGATCGCGGATGGGCGTGTCAGTGCCGAGCGCATCGGGCCGTTTCCGATCCGGTCTGTTGCACGAGATCACGCGGGCGGCGTCTACATTCAGACGAGCGAGGAGCCGGACATGATCGATACGACTTTCTACGGCTTCGCGCGGGATCCTGAACCTGAGACCAGTCCGTTCGGAAGGGCCGATTATCAGCTCGAACCTCTCGGCGGTGGCTGGTACGTCTTCCGAGCAAACGACGATTACTTCTAGCGGTTGTGTCAGAGGGGTGGGATACGCTCCCGTATGCGTTTTACGTTTCTGGGCACCGGCACGAGCGCGGGGATCCCGATGATCGGGTGCGGCTGCGCTGTGTGTATGTCGGAAGATCCGCGGGACCGTCGGCTGCGGGCGAGTGCGCTGGTCGAGTGGGATGACCCGGAGGGCCAGCCGAGGGCGGTTCTGATCGATGCGAGCCCGGACCTGCGGCAGCAGGTGCTGCGTCACGAGCCGCTGCACCCGGTGGAAGGGCGTGGGCCCGGGCTGGCGCGGCTCGATGCGGTGCTGTTCACGCATAACCACGTGGACCACACGTTCGGGTTGGACGAGGTCCGCCGATTCAACGCGGTCATGCGGCAGGCGATCGACGTCTACGCGGATGCTCACACGCTCGAGCATCTTTTCCGGGTCTACGCGCACATCTTCCGGGCGGACGACAACGTGCAGCGGTCGTTCGTGGCGACGCTCGAGCCGCACGAGCTACAACCGCACGAGCCGATCGAGCTCTGGGGCGTGCGTTTCACGCCTGTGCCGATGCTTCACGGCAGGCTGCCGATTTTGGGGTTTCGGATCGAGCCGGTGGACGGGCGGTTGGTTGCGGACTGGGCGCCGCTTGTGTACGCGACGGACACATCAGCGGTACCTGACGAGGCGCGGCGGCATCTGGTGGGTTTGCGGACGCTGGTGCTCGACGCGCTGCGTCATCGGCCGCACGAGACGCATATGACGCTCGCGCAGGCGGTGGCGGAGGCGGGTGGGATCGGTGCCGATCGGACGCTGTTCGTGCACATGGCGCACGAGCTGCCGCATGCGGCGAGCGAGGCGGCGCTCCCGGCGTCGATGGGTCTTGCGTACGACGGGCTCCGGTTGGGCTGAGCTTCTGGCCTGAGCTTCTGGGCTGAGTTGGTGGGCCGAGTTTGTGGGCGGGCATGGTGGTGGCCTGTTCATGCTGGGTCGGCGGCGCGGGTGCTGCGGGCGTGTCGCGTCCGTAAACCGGTTGCGTATGGATGGAATGAAGGCGGAAGTGCAAGTGTGTGCTTGTGTTGTGCCGAGGTCCTGTGCTGGATTGAGTTTGAACCTGCATTCCGATCGGTTGAGCAGGAAAGGGATCGGCATCATGAGCCCGAGCAGTCCGCGGCCGAGTGGCACCCCGAAGAAATCCCTGGTCGGGCTGAGCTTCGCATTCCCGATGCAGATGCCTCAGGGCGGGACTGGCGCCGGGAAGGATCATGCAGCGGATTCTCCGGCGAAGCCCAGGAAGCGGACGCGGTCGGGGGGCTGACCGTGCCGATCTGCGTTGAGCCGGCTTGCGTCGGAATTTTGTTGCATATTGAGCTGCATACAGGGTTTGGGGGTTGCGGCTGGCCGGAGCATGCTGTTTAGTGTGGAGTCGGCGTCCGAACGTTCGGAAGCCGTGATCCGAGTCCCGCAGACCGGAACCGTATCCGATGCCCTCGCCCCTGATAGCTGCTGGTGACGCCCCGGCGTCCTCGCTTTCCAGCCTGACCTTCGCGTTCCCGCGGGAGCTCCCCGCGGGCGGCGTTGTCACGGGGAGCGACGTGGAGCAGGTTCAACCGTGGGTCGGCGCCGCTGCGTTGGGCCCGGCGTCGGCCTGAGAGTGTTGCCTCGGCGGGCCCGCTGAAAGGGGCTTCTGACGGGAAGTCCGATGCCGCGGCTGGAGGGGTCAATGCAGCCATCCGTGGGCGATCCGCGGGCCGTCCGCTCCCCGAGCGGGGCCTACGATCTGCCCCATGGCCAACA
>JBCCZQ010000005.1:0-83172 GCA_039187315.1 Planctomycetota bacterium
GGCCACTGACTCTGGTGACGAACAAGCACCTGCTCCCGGTCTATGACCGGCCGATGATCTACTACCCGATCGAGTGCCTCCGGAACGCGGGGCTCGACGAGATCCTGATCGTTACAGGCGGCGAGCACGCAGGCGACTTCCTCAAGCTGCTCAAGAACGGGAAAGACCTGGGACTCAAGACCCTTGCCTACGCCTACCAGGAGGGCGAGGGCGGCATCGCCGACGCCCTGAAGCTGGCCGAGGACTTCGCCGATGGCGGCAAGGTCTGCGTCGTGCTCGGCGACAACATCATCCAGGGCAACATCCGAAAGGCGTCGGGTGATTTTTTCACCCAGCGGACCGGCGCGAAGCTGCTGCTCAAGGAGGTTCCCGACCCCGAACGCTTCGGCGTCTGCCGACTCGACGGCGACAAGGTCGTTGAGGTCATCGAGAAGCCCGCTGATCCGCCGAGCAACCTCGCCGTGACAGGCATCTACTTCTACGACAACGATGTGTTCACTATCTGCCAGACGCTCAAGCCCTCAGACCGTGGCGAGCTCGAGATCACCGACGTCAACAACGCGTATCTCGAGCGAGGCGACCTGACCTACGAGGTGCTTGAGGGCTGGTGGACCGACGCCGGCACGCACGAAAGCCTGTACCGCGCCGCGACATTCGTGGCCGAGGGCGGTGCGAACCTGCTCGAGCTGCCCGCGGGCGCAGGAGCCTGACTGATGCACCTTCAGCGCATGCCCAAGCACGACGGCACGGTCGAAGAGGCATACCGCCGTGCGCTCGCCGAGGCGGAGCCGCTGTTCGTCCCGACGGCCTACTTCGCCGATGACCGCGGCTTCAGCCTGATGAACCAGCTCCAGAATGTCCTCTCGCCCAAGGGACAAGTCAACTACTCCACCCAGTACCCGGGCGTGATCAAGGCCTGGCACCGCCACAAGAAGCAGACCGACTTCTGGATGTGCCTCCGCGGCCACCTGAAGGTCGGCGTGTGGCGCGATACCGACAACGAGGCGTGGATCCAGGTCATCGGCGAGAAGCAACCGGGCACGGTCATCATCCCGCCGACACTGTGGCACGGCGCCGCGACTGTCGGTAACGAGCCCGGCGGGCTGCTCTACTTCGTCACCGAGCAGTACGACCCCGCCAACCCCGACGAAGAGCGGGCCGCCCATGACCGCTTTACGGGCTTCCCCTGGGAGCAGCAGCACGGATGAGCGGCCAGCGGGTCATCGTCACCGGCGACGGCGGCATGCTCGCCCGCGCGTTCCGCGCCGTGGTCCCCGATGCCGAGTTCCTCGGCATCGACGCGCTCGACATCACCAACGCCGCGGCCGTGAACGCTCGCCTCAAGGGTGCAGCCACGGTCATCAACTGTGCCGCCTACACCAATGTGGACGGCGCCGAGTCCGAGGAAGCTGCTGCGCACCTTGTCAACGCGGACGGTCCGGCGAACCTTGCCGCCGCGTGCAAGGCCCAGAACGCGACGCTGCTCCATTTCTCGACCGACTACGTCTTTCCGGGCAACGCGACTGAGCCGTACACGCCCGAGCAGGCGATCGATCCGCTCGGCGCTTACGGCCGGACGAAGGCCGAGGGCGAGCATCGCATCCGCGAGTCTGGCTGCGATTATCTGATCGTCCGAACCAGCTGGCTGTACGCGCCTTGGGCGAAGAACTTCGTCTCAACCATGGCCATGCTCACGCGTGACAAGGACGCACTGAAGGTCGTCAACGATCAACGCGGCCGGCCGACCAGCGCCGAGCATCTGGCCGCGACCGCATGGGCGCTTTTCATGGCGGGCGAACGCGGCACGCACCACGTCACGGATGGCGGCGAATGTACATGGTTCGACCTCGCCTGCGCTGTCCGCGATGGGCTCGGCCACACCTGCAACATCACCCCTTGCACTACCGACGAGTTCCCTCGCCCCGCGCCGCGCCCCGCGTACAGCGTGCTCGATCTCACCGAGACCGAGCGAGCGGTGGGGGGCATGCCCGGTTGGCGCGAGAACCTTGCCGCGGTCCTGCCGCGGCTGGAGATCGACTGATATGCACATCCTCATCACCGGCGGCGCGGGCTTCATCGGCACGAGCTTCGTCCGCATGGTCCTCCGCGATCGGCCCGGCTACCACATCACCAACCTCGATTGCCTGACCTACTCCGGCAACCTTGAGAACCTGACCGAGATCGAGGCCAGCGAGAGGTACACCTTCGTCAAGGGCGATATCCGCGATGCCAAGCTGCTCGACAGCCTTCTGCCCGGGATCGACGCCGTCGTCCACATGGCCGCCGAGAGCCACGTGGACCGCTCGATCATGGACTCCGGCCCCTTTGTCGACACCAACACCCGCGGCACGCAGGTCCTGCTCGACGCATGGCGCCGCGCCCATGGCAACGACAAGCGCTTCGTCTACGTCTCGACCGACGAGGTCTACGGCTCGCTCCCGCTCGACGATCAAACCAAGCTCTTCACCGAGGACACGCCGCTCCAGCCCAACTCGCCCTACTCGGCCAGCAAGGCGGGCGGCGATGTGCTCGTCCGCGCATACCACCACACCCACGGCATGGATGTCTGCACCACGCGCTGCTCGAACAACTTCGGGCCTTGGCAGTTCCCCGAGAAGGTCATCCCGCTGTTCGTGACGAACCTGCTCGATGGCAAGAAGGTCCCGCTGTACGGCGACGGCAGGAACGTCCGCGACTGGCTCCATGTCGAAGACCACTGCGAGGCTGTCCTGACCGTGCTCGAGAAGGGAACGTCGGGTGAGGTCTACAACGTCGGCGGCAACAACGAACGCAGCAACCTCGAGCTCACCCACGGCATCCTGGAGCTGATGGGTAGCGGCGAGGCGATGATCGAGTACGTCGCCGACCGCCCGGGGCATGACCGCAGGTACGCCATCGACGCGAGCAAGATCAAACGCGAGCTCGGCTGGTCGCCCAGCCGATCCGCGTGGCCCGGTGCGCTGGAGGACACGGTCCGCTGGTACGCGGACAACCGGGCGTGGTGGGAGCGCGTGCGGACCGGCGCGTACCAGGACTACTACGACAGCCAGTACGCCGGCCGCTGAGTGCGGGTGGATCCGATCTGAGACTCAGATCATCGGGGCGCTGCGCCGACGGCCTGTCATCACGCCGAGTCCTCCGAGTCCGGCCAGACCGAGCATCGCCGCCTGAGGCGTGGGCACGATCGTCAGCATCACCGCGACGTCGTTGAAGTCTCGGTCGCTGTGCCAGCCGCCGATGTCCTCGAAGAAGACGGCCCAGCCGAGCTGGCGGTCGCCCTCGTAGAGCGTGTACGTGACCATGTGATCCCGGTGCTGCCAGTTGTCTCTGGGATTCGATGTGAAGCGGTCGCCGCCGTCCGAACGGCGGTTCTTGATCGCCCAGGCGAACGAGTCATCCATCGTCACATCGGCGGAGCTTCCGATGTTCTTGGACTTGAGCAGACTGGTGAACTCACCGTCCTCGAAGGTGCCGAACTTGTGCTGGTAGCCGGCCTCGCGTGCGAGGATGGTGGCGCGGTAGGTCCCCGCGTCCCAGATCGCGTCGCCGCCGGTCCGGATGGCGCTCACGTCGCCGCCGACGAAGTCCCACGTGTTCGAGCGGGTCACGGTCTCGCCCAGTGCGTTCGAGAGGATCGCGGCGTGCCCGAGTTCGGAGCCGGGCGGCGGAGCCACGTACGTGAACTGGGCCGCGGCGGGCAGAGCGGCGAGAGCGGCGGCGAGGCCGATGGCGGTGCGGATCATGATCAGCGTCCTTGTCTTCGTGTATCGCGGAGCCTCGTGCTCCTCTGTCATCATGATCGAATCGCGACAAGGTTCAAGACGCTTGGAGCGCATGCGCTGTCAGGCTGGTGAAGCCTTGCGGCGCGTGCCTATAAGCTCGGGCGTTTGTGCACCGCAGCCGGGTTGGCAGACAAAAAGTACACGCAAAAAAACGGCTCGCCGAAGCGAGCCGTTCGAAAGATGCATCCGGTGGTATCGGGAGCGTTAGCGGCGCCGGCGTCCTGTGACCACGCCCAGCCCACCGAGGCCGGCAAGCCCCAGCAGCGCTGCGTTGGGAGTCGGGGCGAGCGTCAGCAGCACACCGATGTCGTTGTAGTCCCAGTCGCTGCTCTGGCCTCCCCAGTCCTCGAAGAACAGGACAGCACCGAAGAGGTTGTTGTTGCTGTCATAGATGGCGTAGGTGACCATGTGGTCGCGGCCGTCGTTCTGGCTCGCGTCGCTGGAGTACTGGTCGCCGAGGCTCGTGCGGATCGCCCAGGTGAACTCCTCGCCCGGGTGATACATGCTGCTCTCGGTACTGCTGCCTTCGAGCAGCGAGCGGAATGCGCCGTTCTGGCCAACCACACCGAACTCGTGATCGAGTGACGAGTTCTGGCCGATGATCTGGGCACGGTACGAGCCGGCTCCGAAGACGTTATCGCTCTCGGCGTTTCCGATGCTGAAGAGCTGTGCCGCGGAGCCGGCCGCGTCGCCGACGCGCATTGCGGTAAACGAGCCGTTGCTCAGGCCGACATCGACATCACCGGTTCCGCTCGTGGCGACGTTGAAGCCTGAGACGGTGCCTGTGCTCGTGAACGTGCCGCCGAGCACACTCGAAAGCATGTCGGCGTGCGACTGCTCACCGGTCCATGGCTCGTTGACGACCGTGAGACCCTGCGCGAGCGAGGGCAGAGCCGCAAGGGCAAGGGCAGCCGCCACAACTGACTTTGTCGTATCCATGACTCCCTCTCTTCTTGAAATTTTATCGGGCCAGTTTCCATGTCCGTCCCCGGACAGCCCTTCTGTTTTCGAATGCATCTAAACAGCGTGAATCGCTGCGGTTAGGGCATCATGGCACGATCAAGATTGAGCGTCAAGTCATCTCCCCAGATCTGAGGGAGAAAATTCACTACTCGGACTGTCATATTCCGAATTCATGCGTTCAAGGTCTGTTATCGCGACAGTCGTCGTCTGTTTGCAGGCTGTCAGAGGATCTTCACCCGATCGGGTGCCCGACAGAGCGATCTGTCAAATTGCCGGTTGGACCGTTGCCTCCGGCTGCACGAGACCACCAGACCAGCGAGCACAAGCCCCGCCGACGTCGGCAGCGGGACGATGTCCAGAGACGGCTCGTCGGTCGGGGACCACGCGGCGGATGCCGGCCACTCAGCGGGCGGGACCCAGGAACTATCCCAGTCATGCGCCAGCCAGAGGTACTCTGTGGCATCCTCATGCTGGGTGCAGCGAGCCCGCCAGCAGGTGACGCTGCCGGCTGTCCCGAGGGCCTTTGGCGGCTCCGATGGCTGATACAGCCCCGGATCCGTCCGCATCAGTTGGACCGGAGAATCGCCCAGATTCTTGATCTTGCCCAAACTGACATTTTCAGCGGCTGCAGAAGAGGACACCAGCGTAACGAGGACCCATGCTTCTGCTTCGAATCGCCCCACGTGCAGCCTCCGGCTCGCACCGGTTTATCTCAATCTCAGCGACCTGTTCGCAGGCCTGGTGCTTTCCTTGCTTCCAGCTGCCTGTGTCCGAGCACCCGGAGAGAAACTCCGGTGTAGGTCTCCTCGCCCAGTCGAACAGTACCCGCTCGATGCTAGTCGGCACAAGGCGCACCTGCATGCTTTGTACCGAAAAGCGCGCCCGGCTTTGCAGACACTTTGCGCGGCGGTGTGTGCTGACACATCCCTGGGTTCAGCGGTCGTTCGGCTGCGCCATGGACGCCGCTTGTGGAACGGAGGCGACTGTCAGCGAACGCAGGATCCGATCGAGCCTGGGCGCCAGCGAAGGCTGCGCATCCATGGCGTCCCTGAAGGTCGAGCTGCTCAGGACGCGCATGGCCTGGGCTGTCAGGCCCTGGTCCACAAAAGCCTCGGCGAGGCCGAGCCTGGCCATCGTGTGGTCGGCATCGATGGCCAGCACCCTGCGGAACGCAGCCTCCGCTTCGGCGGCGTTGCCCGCAAGCCGGTAGGCGCGGCCGATCGAGTCGGTGACCAGCGTCCGGACTGCCGGCTGGGTCGAGACCGGATCCAGCGTTGCCCCGGCAGCGAGCACGTCTTCGAGCAGCCGATCGCGATCGAGATCGGCCACCGCTTCGGCCGCGTCGAGCGAGTCGGCGGCATCCGCAGATGCCTGAACGAGCATCGCGATCGTCATCGGATCCCCCGGAGCACGCTCCACGGCGTTGCGCGCTCGGGCAACCGCTTCCGCGTAGCGACGTGCCATGCGGTGAGCGTCGATGTCGATCAGGCGGGCCGCCCGCTCGGTGGCGGGCGTGGCGCGGTCTCGGGCGAGCTCGGCCGCCTCAAGTGCCAGCTGCTGATCGTCCGGGCGTGCCGTACGCGAGACAAGATCGAGCCGGGCTTGTGCGCCCCGGAGCGCGAGCGAGCCGTCCGCCCATGCGTCGTCTGGGATGCCGTTGAGCCAGCGTCTGGCTGCATCCGGCGCATCCGCGTACCGGATCAGGTCACGGGCGAGTTCGACGCGATGCTGGTTCCATCGCGGATCGATGCCGATGCGTTCGCTGAAGATCGCCCTTGCCTCTTCCGATCGTCCGGAGGTGACGAGCTGCATGGCGTAGAGCCGCAGCAGAACGGGCGGAGTGCTGCTGTCGCTGGCGATGCGTTGCCCCCACAGGTTGATCAGCTCGCCGGCCTCTTCCTGACGGTCCAGGCGCACGAGCAAAGCGGCGAGCGTTGTATCCGCCTGATACGTGTCCGGTCGGCTGCGCCGCTGCCATTCGCGTGCTGCGGCAACGGCGCGGGAGAGCGGACGGAGCTGGATCATCAGCTCGACCGCCAGACGCGCGGGCCTGGCATCGCTCGGGAGGATCCGGCTGGCCGTAAGCGCCGCCTGCGCGGCCTCCTCAAGACGGTTCTGGCTCGCGAGCGTCTCGATCAGCATCGCCCATGCAGGAAAATATGTCGGATGGCGGCTCGCGATGCTCCGGAACGAAGCGACGAGCTCGTCCGGTTCGATCTCCTCGATGAGCATGCGCCGGACCAGCTCGAGTGTCTCCTCCGCGGCGGCCGGCCTGCCCTCGGCGAAGCCAGCGTCCCCCGCTTCGAGCGCCTCGGACATCAGCCGGAGCATCGGGCCCGGGGCCTCATCACCCGCCGCGGCGAGCACAGAGGATCGCGCCTCGTCGAGCCTGCCCGCGCTTGATAGCAGCTTCGCGAGTGTGATCAGGTCTTGCGAGTCGCGTGACGCCGCGTAGGCGTCTCGCACCGACGCGATAGCCCGATCGAGAAGCCCTGTCGCGGCCCAGACCGCTGCCCTGGCCCTGAGCGTGTCAGCCGTATCGCCCGCAGAGGCGTGCGCCTCGATCAGCGTGATCGCATCGTCTGCCCTACCGGCTTCGGCGAGCAAGGCCGAGGCGGCCGCCAGCAGCCGATCTTCCAGATCACGACGCGATGCGAGGGCATCCAGCCATGCATCGAGGCGTGTCGTTTCGTTCGCAGCCGCGGCGACACGTGCTGCGATGAACAGATCGCGTGCCTCACCGGTGGCGACGAGCTGCTCGGCATCCTCCATCGCTTGTTCCGCCATGCCGACACCCAGCAGCGCGAGGGCCCGTTCGCGTCTCGCGCCGGTGTCGACCGGCTCGATCGCCGCGAGCACCCGTCCCCTGCGCACCGCCTCCTCGATCTCACCCCGGCTCTGGTGCAGGGTCAAGAGCTGAAGATGGACACCGGGCCGATCACCGGCAGCGTCGGCGGCCTTGCGGAGCGCCGTGATCGCAGCGCTCGTGTCACCGAGAGACCGGTACGCTTGGGCGAGCACGATCGATGCAGCCGGATTGCTGACCGATTCAAGGGTTACCGGCTCGAGCAGCACGACCGCCTTTGCGGCGGACGCCTCGCTCGGCTCGAAGCGCTGCAACCGCAGCGCCTCGTGTATCCGCCAGCCCGCGCTCGCCTCGCCGGAGAGCCGCCGAAGGTGCGCGATCGATGCCGCGATCAGCGATGCGTCGTTCCATGCCGATTCGGATTCGAGTACCAGTGTCTGCGCGACCGCATCCTCGGTGCGCTCGGTGCCGAGACGCTGCATTTCTGCCAGGGCCCGCGGGTCCCCGGTCTGGTCGAGATAGGCCGCCCGCGCCAGCATGAGGGAGGAGGCCCGGGGCGACCCTTCTTCGGCATTCTCGATCGCCGCGTCCAGCACCATCAGGCCCGACTCGTTTTGGCCAGAAGCAGCGAGACGTTGGGCGCGGTCGAGCAGCAGGGCGGCGTCCACCGTCGGATCGAGGTCCACATGCTGCAGGAGGTCTTCGGAGAGGTAGAGCCCGCTGCGTGACGCCGAACGGGCGAGCGCAAGCAGCTGGTGAGCGTTGATCGTGCCGGGATCGGCCGAGAGGATCGATTCGATGATGCGTTCGGCGCCGCCTCGATCGCCTCGGACGATCAGCAGCCTGGCCAGCAGCGGCGAGGCCGGGCTGATGCCGAGTTCCGGAAGCTTGTTCTGGTCAAGTTCCCGCGCTGCTTCGACTGCAGAGCGGATGTCGTCGGTCCTCGCCTGCCCGCGTTCGGCGAGATCGGTCACCGACATGATGTACGCGAGCGCAAGCCCGCCGTGGCTCGGATCGATCCGCAGCCCGGTGCGTGCGGCGCTGGTCGCGGCCGCGGGTTCGCCGTGTCGAAGCAGCGACTCGATGTGCGCGAGCCGAATCACGGTAAAGTCCGGCGCGGCCCGGAGCGCCCTGGCTCGGACGCGCTGTGCCTCGACCCACGCGCCGAGGCTGTCGTGTGCCGCAGCGAGGCCGGACATCGCCAGCGCATCGGTGGGGCGATACTCGAGCGCGTCGTAGAAGTGCGTCAGCGCTACGCCCGGCGCCTGGGCCCGGGAGGCCCGCAGGCCTGCGAGTACCGACTGGTGGTACCCCGCTTCGAACGCGTCCGGATCGGGAAGGGTGCCCGCTCCGACCACGGCCGACCAAAGCAGGAGATCTCGGCCGGGGTTCTCGATGGTCGACAGAGCTGAATCGGCTCGGGTTCGGGCTTCATCGATGCGTCCGGACTTGTACTTGCGTTGGACCTGGATCATCGCGATCGATTCCGCCAGCTCGGGGCGGTTCTGAAGCGACTCCAGAATCCCCGTCGCTTCTGTGCGCATCGCCAGCGCGTCGAGCAACTGCACGACCCCCGGCAGCGCGTCGGTCGTGAGCGCCGCGGCGCTGTCAGGGTCCGCGAGCATGTCCGCGATCTGCATCGATCGCTCGAGGTCGCCCGCCTGGGCGAATGCCTGCGCAGCAAGCACGAGGAACGACGGCTCGCCCTGGTGATCGCTGACCAGCGACTCGGCATATTCGCGCATGCGTCGGCGGCTCTCGACCGCTTCGAGCCCGGTGAGCAGCTGGAGCACGGTCCTGTGCGACGCAAGATCGTCGGGGAACAGCCCTGCGAGATCGATCGCCGAGTCAAGAGCCTCCTGACGTCTTCCGAGCGAGGCCAGCGCCGTGATCTCGGCGCGTCGTGCGTGCTCGTTGCCCGGGTCGACGTTCAGCAGCCTGCGTGCCGCGTCGAGGTGCTCGGTGTGCTGCGCGAGCCTGCCGCGGATCATGATCTCCAGCATCGCCGCGTCCGTCAGATCCTGATCCAGCTCCCACGCCCGCCGAGCGAGCATCGCGGCCGACATCAGCTCTTTTTGCGTCGAGTCGGCTCGGCTCGAATAGGCGGAGGCGAGGCTGTATGTCACGATGGGGTCGTTGCTCTGCCTGCTCTGCACATAGCCCAGTCGGTCAATCGCCGTCTGATAGTCTCCGGCCTCGTGCGCAGCAAGGCCCTGGGTCCTGGCCTCGCTGATCAGCCGGTCACGCTGCACACGGTTGGCTACGTGCAGTATCCCGGCGAACACACCGAGGACGCCGAACGCGGCAACAACGATCACCACACGCCGGAGCGTGCGTCGGCTTCGCGTCTGGTTGGGTTGCTGGTTGGCGGGCATCATCCGTGAGCCTCCTTGGTCCGGGCGCTAGCTGAGAATCTTCTTGATCGTGCCGACGATGATCGCCAAATCGAGGCGCCACGAGTTTGTCTGCACATACTCCAGGTCGTACCGGATCCATTCCTGGAAATCGGTCTGCGGCTTCCGCTCGCTTGCAACCTGCCACAGCCCCGTGATGCCCGGGCGGACGCTCAGCCGTGCCTCGCGCCACGCAGGACAGTACTGGTTCTCTTTGTCGGGGCTCGGACGTGGCCCGACGATCGACATGTGCCCGAGCAGCACGTTGATGAACTGTGGGAATTCATCGATCTTGTAGCGCCGCATCCAGCCGCCGTGCCTGAGCAGCCGCTCGTCGTCGGTGTCCTTGACAAAAAACTGTGGGCCGTCGGCGAGGTTGTCCTCGATCATCTTGGCTTTGATCTCGTCGGCGTTCAGCTTCATCGTTCGGAACTTGATGCACCCGAAGGTTCGTCCGCCGAACCGCTGACGCTGATGGATGTAAAAAGGCGAGCCGCCGTCCTCACGCCAGATCAGCAGCATCAGGATCGGGAACATGGGCAGCGTTACGCCCAGCACACAAAGACTGACGATGATGTCGAACCCACGCTTGGTCAGGTTGCGGATCGGTCGCCGACGGATCGAGGGTATCAGGCGCCAACCCGAATGCGTGACGTCCCACCAGTCGATCGAACCGGGGTTGGGTGTGATCAGCGGCTCATCGGGCACGATGGCGGGACCGACGAGCGTGTCACCCGGCCCGAGCCGATGACCGGCGCCCAGCCAGACAGGGCCGATGATCCGAGCTTTCGGATCGATCTGGCAAGTCTCATGGATCCACACGCCTGGCGAAGGCTGATACACCCCGTCCACCACCCCGACGGGATTCTTCCAGTCCTTCAGCACGTGCCGCCAGAACGTATCCTGGCCCGCGTCCGTCCGCGTCTCAAAGATCCGGCCGCTGATCTTGACTACATGCGTGCGGCTCCGACTGACCGAGCGCCGGATCAGCCGGTGCGCCTCGGCGCTGCTCTTGGCCTGCCGCCATGCCTCGGCGAGCTCGAACGAGGGCGTCATCCAGATCTGGGCTGCTCGCACACCGCGCTGGTCGTACCGCCGCTCGAAGGCCACAAACTTGCCGTCAGGCTCCCGGATCACTCGTTCCGAGTAGGGCGTTTTGGTCTTCTCGATCAGCCGGATGCGGACCGCTTTCGGGCGGATCCATGCGAAGGTGCGCAGCAGACCGCCCAGCGAAAAGTCGACGGAGACCGATGTCGGGACGAGCAGGAAGAGCTCCGGCCCCTTGCGGGACGGCGTCGGGCCGCCCGGCCGCACGACCTGCAGGCCTCGTGACGCCCAGTACCGCTCGTGGATCTGCGGCAGACCGAGGCCCCACAGTGTGGAAGCCCCGATCGTGCCGGCGACCTCGCGGACGGCCCGGTTCCGATCTGGAGCCATCGCGACGCTCACCGCCGAGTACCGCCCTCAGCCGCCGGCGGTTGATGCGGTGGACGCTGGCCCGCAGCAGCCGACGCGTCCGAAGGTGGAGGGATGCTCCCGGCGATCGATGCGTCATCGTCCAGGCGTCGCTCTGCCGGTCGTCGGACGGGCCGAGGCGTACTCGGTGCGCCGATCGAGGCCGCGGAGATCGACTGCTTCAGGTCAATGGTCAACGCGCGGTTGAACACCAGCCCGATCCGCTGGGCACCGAGCCGCTCCAGCCGGCCGACCGCTGCTTTCGCTCGGCGATCGGGCTGACCGCGCGGGACCACCAGCAGGACCTGATCAGCAGCGGGCGCGCACAGGCCCGCTTCGAGCGAGCCGAGCACCGGGCCGGAATCGATCAGCACGATATCGAACCGCTCGCGGAGCCACTCGATCACCTGCTGGACCGGGCGGTGTGCGAGCTGCTCCGGCCGGCACGCGTCGCGGTCGCCCGCGGGCAGGGCGTACAGCTTGTCGGTCGAGGTCCGCTTGATGCACTTGGTCGGCTCGAGCCCACCGAGCAGATCGGCCACGCCGCGGCGTCCGACCATACCAAGGCGCGCCGACAGCCCGCCGCCGACCAGGTCAAGATCGACGACGATTGTGCGGAGGCCGGTCAGCGCGTACGACGCGCCGAGCGACTGGATCAGGGTCGTCTTGCCGTCGCCCGGCTCGGCGCTGGTGCAGAGGATCACCTGGCAAGCGTGGTCGCTGTACTGCGCCATCGTGTGCAGCATGTTGCGGAGGTTGTGCACGCTCGTCGCGGCGATGTGCTCCGCGTCGGGATCCTTCTTATCGATCTCTGGCAGCGTGCCCACCAGCGGCGGGAGGCGCATCGGATCGTCGACATCATCGACATACCGCAGCGTCCGCCGCATGATCCCGTACAGCGCGACCAGGCCGATGCCCAGCCCGCCGCCTCCCACAAAACCGGCCGCGGCGAGCATCTTCCGCTTGTCGCTGTTGGCCTGCGCGGGTGTCGCGGGCGTGATCAGGCGGATGCGGCCCTCGCGGAGCGCCTCTCGCTCGATCTCGAGCCTGCCCTTCTGCTCCGCCAAGATCTTCCGCTGCTGGAGCAGCAGCTCGAGCTCGCCGGTCTCCTCCTGGATGATCGACCAGGTCCTGTTCAGCTCCCGCCGTCGGCGATCGTTCTCGGCCTTGCGCTGGTTCTCGATTGTCAGCTGCTCCCGGAGTTGCTCGAGGTTGAGCGCCTCCGGGTTCGCGGCCGGATCTGTTCGCGCGAGACGGTCGCGGACGACCTCCGCCCGCTCGGCGATGAGCCGCTCGATCCCCGCCAGCTCGTTCCGCAGCGCCCGCATGGTCGGGTGACGCTCGCCGAGTTGCTGCGATTGGCTGCTGATCTCCGACTCGATGCGTGTCCGCTGCGTCAGCAGGACCTCCAGGTCGCGGTCCTGATCGGCCAGCTCATCGACGGTCATCGTCACGGGGTCTTCAATGTCGACCTCCCCGTCATCGACAAGCCGCTCACGGAGCGAGATCTGTGCTTCGAGCGTGTCGATCCGGTCGAGGATCTCGATGTTCCGCTGCTCGAGCAGCGTGATCTGCGACTCGATCGGTGCGCTGCCGAACTCAGCGGTGGCGGCGCTGATGTTCGCACGGATGTTCGAGATGTTGGCGTCGAGCCGTCGGATCTGCTCGTCGAGCCGCCGCTCCTCGTTCTCGGTGCTGTTCTCTTCCGCAACGAGCTGGAGGTAGGCATCGCTGACGGCCCGCAGCGCGATCTCTGCGTGGACCGCGTCCTCGTCCTCGGCGAATACATTAAAGGTGCTGTCACGCCGGTGGAACGAGACTCCGATCTTCTCGCGCAGGCTGCGCTGGCCCTGGATGTCGTTTGCCCACCCGATGCTGCGGAGCTCTTCGCTCTCAACGGCCAGCGCCAGCACGCGCTGCGAACGAACGAACTCGGTCTGCCGCTCGATGTAGGTTTCCAGCCGTTCGCGGGTTGCCCCGACGTTGTCGAACACTAGCGTATCCGCGGAGTTGCGGACCTCGAACGTGGCCTCGCTCACGTACGTCAGGCTGGTGAGGTTGTACCCGATGACCGTAAAGGGCACGGCGAGCAAGATGCCAAGCGCAGCGGCCAGCACGACCCTGCCGCGCAGCGCCGTCTTGGCAAGCGCGATCAGGTTGAACAGGTCCTGCTCCTGCTCTTGCGAGGGGCCGACAGGCTGCCCAGCCGGGGTGGCGGGTTGCCGCTGCGACGCGTCGTCCCGGTTGTATCCACCGAACGGGGTGTTCATGACGTTCCTTCCGTGACACGCTCAGCCACCGGCTGGATCGCCGGCAAGAACGCTTCGACCGCCTCCTGGATCCGTCCGAGAGGGGCTCGCTCGTCGAGAATGATCTGCACCTGCGCGGCGCCGAGGCGGCTCCGCCTCTGATTTTCCGCAACCTCGTACAGGCCGCGCATGTCCGGCACCAGCCTGCCGCTCGCGCCGGGCACGAGGAAAGCGCTAGCGATCGTCACATCACGCGGGACCCCCGCATCGTCGTAGCGGCTGAACCGATGGACCTCCATCCGCTGGACGCCGCCGAACGCGCTGACATCGATCGGTTCGGCACCCACCTGGGACCAGCCCGTCGCCGGGTAGCAGTTCGGCGGGTGGTGGCCCTGCATGTCGCGGACGTCCTCGCAGTGCACGATGACCAGCCTGAGCGGGTTCTCGCCGCCCACCTGGCGGTAGCGCCGGTGGAGGATCGTGCTGGGCTGGAGGAGTTCCTGCACCTCCGCCGGTGGGCCGTCCAGATCGGAGCCGGTCCAGCCCGCGATGCGGTACGGGACCGCGTCGATCGTCGCCACGACCTCTTGCACGTACAGCTCGATCCCGGCCGGGGGCTTGGGGTTGAGCCTGTTGGCGGCGATCAGGACCGCCAGCACGACCGCCGAGAGCAGCGGAGCCGCGGTCCGGATCGCGGATCGGTTGGAGTCGCGTGGTGGCATGGCTACTCCCGCATCGCTCCGTAGCTGAGCACAGGCAGCTCCATCCAGCGGAGCAGGCGCATGAACGCCCAGAGCATGCCAAGCGCCAGGGCCATCATCGCCCACCCGGACAGGTCATGGAAGACCTTGGCGACGCCGTCGTTCGTGTAGCCGTAGAACAACACGGTCGGCATCAGCCGCAAGATATTGACTAGCACAGCCAGCAGCGGGCTCATCAGCAGGATCAGCGCCCGGACCGCGGGCTTGACGGGGATCGAGAACGCGAACGCGTACGCCACGAGGCCGAGCGCCGCGACCATACGCATGCCGTTGCACGCCTCGGCGATAGCCACGCGCTGGCCGTTGATCAGCAGCAGGTTCCCCGACCGCGCCACAGGCACGCCCGCGATGTCGAGCAGATACTGCGTGCATGTTGCGCTGATGTTCTGCAACGGCTCGGCGATCTGTAGGCGGATGAATCCCGGGATCGGCAGGAGCGCCAGCGTCGCTCCGAGCGGGACGAGGAATCGCAGCATCAGCCGCGGGCCCATCACGGTCAGGAACGCCCCCCAGACCAGCAGCAGCGCGGAGAGGTGCCAGTAGACGTCCCGTGCGGTCTGGAGCCCGTACTCACCCAGCAGCCAGGCGAGTGCGATGGTCACAGCACCCAAGGGCGACCAGCTCGGCGCGAGGCTCATCAGACGCTGACGACGGATCCAGAGCAGCCAGAGCGCGATCGGCGCCGCGATAAGGATGTGCGACTGTTCTTCGTCACGCCACGCGAGCTGGAACGACGAAACCCAGACCTCGCGCGCAGCGATCAGCGCCAGCAGGAGCAGCAGCCCCAGAAGCGTGCCGTCGATCGGTCGCCAGGTCCGAAGAAAACGCATCCTTCGCTCGTTCGCTCCTCTTCTCGTGCGCGCCTAGGCCGCCGCCGGCACCACCTGATCCACGACTTCAGCACCCGCGGGCACCACGCCACCGGGGCAGATAATCGAACGCACGACCACCGCCCCCTCCGACACGACGGCGCCGGGCATTACGATGGCATCGGCGAGAACAACCCCCGGCCCCACCTCAGCGGATGCAGCCACGCGAGAACGGTCCACGCCGGGTCCGATCAGTCTGGGGGGGTCCGAGTACTCGGTCCGATTCGGCGAAGAGCCCCTGCTCGCGCCCAACCAGATGCACGCCCGACGCGATCCGCGAAGCCGCAAGGAACTGCTCACGCGTCCGCAGCGGGTATGGCTGGAAGTCACGGGTCTCACTCGTCCAGACCGTCAGCCCTGTGCGAAGCAGCTTCGGCAGCCACTGCTCCTTTATATCGATAAACCCTTCTGCATGGACCAGTTCCAGCGTGCCGCGTCGGAAGAGCATGATCCCCGTCGGATCGCCATCGGGGTGGCAGGCGATCAGCGCATCGGCGCCCGAACGCTGCCAGTCCGAGAACAGCTGCGTGAGATTCCCCGCCATGTACCGAGCCGCCTCGGCAACAAGGATGATTGCGTCGTCCTCGTACCGCTCGGTCACGTCTCGGAGCACGCCGGCGGGGCCGCGGTACGAGCCTTTCTCTGCACCGGTTTCCACGTGGAATCGCGGATCCTGATACGGCTCGCTCGGGGCAAACGGAGGGCCGCTGTGGACTACGTGCACGATCGGGCGCTGTTCAGCGGTCTGTTCCGCGGTAGCCAGGGCGTCGTAAAGCACGTCGCACCAACGGCCAAACACCGTCTGCCTCGACGTCAGCCACAGATCCAGCACCGGGCATCGGGCCTGTTCGACAAGCGGGCTGGCCACGAGACCGCCAGCCAGGAGGACACAGGCATCGATGACAGGCCGGGGCGCCCCCGGGGCAGTATTTCGATATCCGATGCCATCGGTCACGGCTGCCCCCTGGCGCAGGAAGATCCCAACCGGCCGTATCGCCCCAACCACGCTTCGACTCGATCGTACGCACCCGAACAAGGGGCTGCGATGGAGGCTCAGTCCTGTCGGCCCCTCAATCGGGCCACCGCCGACCCAACCAATAGGCGTACAGCAAAAGGGATCCCGACGACCAGATATCGCCTGGCCAACCGTCTCGGTTCCTGTGCCAGCCGGTGGAGCCACTCCAGGCCGATCCGCCGCATCCACCCGGGCGCTCGCGCGACGTCCCCGGTAACGAATGAGAACGAGATCCCGACGCCAAGGTACCACGCATCCGGCATGTCACTGCGCAGACGAGCGATCAGCTTCTCCTGCTTGGGACAGCCCAGCGCGACGAAGACGATGGTGGGGGCGGCAAGGCGGAGCTGCTCGATCAGCCCGGCGTAATAGGCCTCGTTGCGTTCAAAGCCGAACGGTGGGCAGGCGGTGCCGCGGATATCGATGGACTCATACCGCGCACGCAGCACCTCCGCGGCCTCATCGGCGACGCCAGCATCGCCCCCGAGCAGGAAGACCGGCAGGCCATCGCTCGCGGCACGCTCGCACAGCGCCAGGATCATGTCAGAGCCCGCGACACGCTCGGGAAGCGGCGTGCCCTGAACGCGGCTGGCCCACACCAGCGGCATCCCGTCGGCCAACCGCAGCGTCGCGGGTTCGATCAATTCGGCGAACGACGCGTCGTGCACAAGCCGGTGAAGGATATCGAGATTGGGAGTGACGACCCAGCCGCCCTCGCCGCGCGCCGCTGATGCCACGACAACATCGAGCGCCTGCTGCATCGTGACGCCGTGCACCCATGTTCCAGCGAGCGTGACGCGCGGGAGTTCGGCGTGGTGCGCGGGGGCCTCGATCGGATCGTCCGAGGTGCTCACGCCGACCGGCTCCTCGCCGGGGTCTGCTCAGCCTCGCCGCTGCGCTCGTCTTGCGTATTCCATTTTTCTTGGATGCGTTCGTTGGCCTCGCGGGCCGCGGCCGACTTGCCGATCCGGAGCGACCTGTGCTCGAAGGCCCGGACATGCCTGCGGAACTCGGGCGTCCCGCAACGCTCATAGCCCGAGAGCATGCACTGGAGATAGCCCACCAGTATGCCGAGCCCGCCGATGAACACGGGCTTCTCTTTCATTCGGTACGCGGTCACGAAGAGCATGTACAAGAGACCAGTCCCCATATACCACTTGGCCTTGCCCCATCGCTTCCGGCCATGGAATACGCCCTTGAACGATGAGCCCATCAGCCTTCGGTGGATGATCCGAAGCTCAGGGTGGTCTTCCGAGAGTGCCATCCATCCCATGAGCCGGCACATGTGACCGTCGATGCCGTCCCACCCGACGTGCGGCACGAACCCGCCGATGTCTTCGAAGCATGCCAGCCTGTAGAACTTCGCGTTGCCCACGGCGTTCTCGTCACCGGTGGGCTCGGAGATGAGCCTGCCCGAATCGAGCCGGTGGAACAGCTTGCCGGAGAAGTTGCCGAACCGCGGGTGCGAGAGCATGCGTTCGAGGACCAGCTCGAAGTAGCGCGGGGGAAACTCCAGGTCGGCGTCGATCTTGCAGACAAAGTCGAACGCCTGCTTGTCGATCGAGGCGTAGCCGGCATCAAACGCCTCGACGACGCCCGGCCCGACCTTGCGCTCGCCCCGATCCTGCCTGGTCATGACCGCGAGCCACGGGTAACGGTTCTCGGCCTCGGCCAGGATCCGGGGGGTGTCATCGGTCGAGCCATCGTCGATAAACAGACAGAGCGTCGGCGGTTCGGATTGGGCAGCAAGCGAGTCGATCGTGGCCTGCACGTGCTCGGCCTCATCGCGGCAAGGGCAGATCAGCGCGTAGCGGCGACCGCCGGCGCGAGAATCGGAACGCCCGCAGTTCTCGGACGCGTCGGGCGTGTTCGTCGGCTCGGTCTTCATCCTGGTTGCACACGGTATCGGGATACGAAGTGGGCTCGTTCACTCTCAAGCGGTTCGCGGTCGAGGGCCAGCGAACGGCTGCCCTGAAGGGCTCGCGCCGAAATCCGGGCCACTGTAGGACTTCTGACGATTGGTCAAGAGCGGATATGTGGTGGGACGCAAGGTCCGGAGTACGATGAGAATCTCGGGCCGCCTCGCCAAGTCCCTGCATCACCAAGTCGATGCCACGGCTGGAGTTGGAGTGAACGCAGGGAACCTGGAGGGATTCGCATGGCACTTTGGACCACACTTCGCGGGGCCTCGCTCGGGCTTGTGCTCGCCGCGTCGGCCGGGCATGTGCCCGCCGCCTCGGCGCAGCAGAGCGGCGAGACGATCCGCGAGCGCGTCGTCGTGACACTGCCCAACGGCCGCCGCATCGTCCGCTGGGTCGAAAAGCCGGCCCCGCAGCCCGCAGCCGTGACCGCCCCAGCCGCTGGTTCGCCCAGCGGGAGCGACCCCTTCACGTCGCCTGGCGATGGATCTTCCATCGCGGGCAACACCCCGACCGGAGGCGGTGATGCCGGCGGGCTGCCTGAGGCCTATGCCCTCTGGTACGAGTACTTCCGCAATGGCGATACGAGGGCCGATGTCAACGGCGACGGCCGCGTCAACTCGTCGGACTACTTTGCCTTCGTGACCTACATCACCCGCAACGGCGGGTGGTCGCCCACCGATACCCTTGGCCCCGATACCGACGGCGACGGCTTCGGTGATGGCAGGCCACAGAACGACGAAGACGCCGGCAGCAGCGACTCTGGCAACCCGGGATCGGATGATGGCGACAGCCAGGGTGATGCCCCTGACGCCGGCGGCGAACAAGATGAAACCGATAGCAACAGCGGAGGCGGCAATCCCGGGTCCAACGGCGACTCCGGCATGCCCGATGATCCGGCCTACGAGTCCACCGGCTGGACCGAGTTCACCGCCAGCGCGGATACACGCAAGGTCTACGTCTCGGAGCGGGGCAGCGACAGCAACGACGGCCTCTCGCCCAACTCGGCGGTCAGGACGATCGATCGCGGCAAGGACCTGATGCGTGACGGCTACCCGGACTGGCTGCTGCTCAAGGCGGGCGATACGTTCCGCGAGGCGATCGGCGGCTGGAACATCAGCGGCCGTTCGGCGGATGAGCCGATGCTCATCTCTTCTTACGGCGATGGCCCGCGTCCGAAGCTGATCACCGGCACCGGCCGCGCAGTCAGCATCGTCAGCCCGAGGTTCAACCGCCACCACGTCGCCTTTGTTGGCCTGCACATGGAGCCGGGTGTGCTCGGCTCCGGCACAGGCTTCCACCTCGTCACGAGCACGATCAAGGATCTGCTCATCGAGGACTGCTACATCGGCGGCTACGAGATCAACATCAGCATCGATACCGAGGCCCGCGAGTCCAAGATGCGGGATGTCCGCATCCGCCGGAACGTCATCGCCGACGGACTCGGCAGCGCGTTCTCCTTCGGCATCTACGCCGAATCCATCGTCGGGCTTCTGATCGAGGAGAATTTCATCGATCGCAACGGGTGGGACTTCCGGGCCGGCCGGAACGCCACGGCCACCATGTTCGGGCACAACATCTACATCCAGCGGTCGGCCCGTGATGTGACCGTCCGGGGCAACATCATCACCAGAGCATCGGCGCACGGTCTCCAGCTCCGCCACGGCGGGGTTATCGAGGGCAACGTCTTCGCCGAGAACGCGATCGGCCTGCTCTTCTCGAACCAGGAGCTCAACGAGCCGCGGGCCACCGACCGTGTGGTACACAACCTTGTGGTCGACGGGGTTCACGTCAACGACAACGAGCGGCGAAGCTGGGGCGTGCACATCAGCAACGTCAAGCAGGTCCGGGTTGCAGAGAACATCATCGCCAACAGCGAGGTCAGCGATCCGGACGCGGGCTTCGGCCTGCTGCTCACCGGTGCGGACTCGTCCTACGCGGTCCGAGGCGCGACCGTCGAGAACAACGTCGTACATGATTTTGGTGAGCAGCTCCGCATCTTCAACGAGATTGCGCGGGATGTCACGCTCCGCAACAACACGCTGAGCAAGTCCGACGGCAACAAGAGCGTGGTCTACGTCCGCGAGAACGCCCCGCTCCCCGGTGTCCGCTTCGAGGGCAACGCCTACCGCCACGACGATGACGACAGCCCGTTCGAGCTCGGAAGCCGGGATCTGACGCTTGCTCAGTGGCGTGCCGAGTTCGACTCGCAGGCACGCGAGGCTCCGGCTTACGTCGACGGCGACCGGGACATGGACAGCTACGCACGCTCGCTCGGGTTCTCGAACGCCGACGGCATGTACGAGTCCATGCGGACGCTCAGCCGACGGACCTGGGATGAGCGCCTCACATCGGCCGCCATCCGTGGCTACTTCCGCGAAGGGTTCGCGCCCAGGCCCTGAGCCGGCTTCGAACCGCGTCACGAAAGAGACAGGCATTTTTTGCAGGCAGCCGACCATGGGTCGGCTGCCTGTCATTTGTGGCTGCGATCCAAGCTCAGGCGGTGCAGACGCCGCTTCTGTCATCGCCTGTATGCGCTCCGTGCGCGCACTTTCCCGGTTTCAGACGATGCCTGATCCCGGCGCGCTGTTGACGAGTCTACTTCTGGATATCAAGGGCCTATAGTCGGTCGCTTGGGGGAGTAGCTGCTCCGGCGGCTAGCAAGCCTTCGATCCGACGGTGCTCGGATCACGCGGCGCAGTGGACGCGACGTTCGGTGGAGGCCATCATCGGCGCACGCGCCGATCCGAGAGCCGACAACACGCGATCGACTGAAAGTACACAGAGTTCGGACCGCGACGGAGATCGCGGTCGCCCCATGCCGTCGGCATGGGACCGCTAAGGAGGGTTTTCAATGAGCAAGGTACTCCTGCGCAGTGTGGTTGCACTGGTCGCTGCCCTGATGGCTGCACCCAGCGCGGCGCAATGTGGACCGACACCTTCAGCCTTCATCGCCTGGGTCATCCTCTTCCAGTCCGGCGATCCTCGCGCTGATGTCAACGAGGACGGGCTCGTCAACTCGTCGGACTTTTTCTACTTCATACTGCTCAGCAACGAGGACTGCGAAGACGGCGGCGATGATTCGGCTGGCGACTCCGGCGGGAACTCGGGAGGCACCTCCGGCGGCAGCGCCGGGAGCGGCCCTGGCGGAACTGTCGACAGCAGCGCCGACCAGGAAAGCGGCGGCAACGGAGGTGATCAATCCGTCGATGGCTGGACCGAGTTCACCCCCAGTTCCGATACGCGCCGGATCTATGTCTCCTCCCGCTCGGGCAACGACCGCAACAACGGCCGCTCGCCCTCGCAGGCGGTCCGAACCATCGAGCGTGGCAAATCGCTGCTCCGCGACGGCAGGCCCGACTGGCTCCTGCTCCGGACCGGTGACGTCTGGTACGAGGCCATCGGAGGCTGGAACCTTTCCGGGAGGTCCTCGCGCGAACCGATGCTCGTTTCCTCCTACGGAAGCGGAGCCCGCCCGAAGCTCATCACAGGCAGCGGGAAGGCTCTGAGCATGGTCACCGACCGCCACGACCGGCATCACGTCGCGTTCGTGGGCCTGCACTTCGAGCCTTCAGACCTGGGTTCAGACATCGGCGTGCGGGTCGTCGCGAGCACCGTGAAGGATCTGCTCATCGAGGACTGCTACATCGGGGGGTACCGGCAGAACATCGTTCTTGACTCGGAGAGCCGCGAACGCAAGAGCCAGGATATCCGGATCCGTCGGAATGTCATCGTCGACGGCCTCGGGAGCGCGTTCTCGTTCGGCATCTACGCCGAGAGCGTGGACGGGCTGCTCATCGAGGGCAACTTCATCGATCGCAACGGCTGGGATTACCGCCGCGGCCGCAATGCCACCGCGACGATGTTCGGCCACAACATCTACCTGCAGCGTTCGGTTGAGGACGCCGTGGTGCGAGACAACATCATCACGCGGGCCGCGGCCCACGGCATGCAGATCCGTCACGGCGGGATTGTCGAGAACAACATCTTCGCCGAGAACCCGATCTCGCTGCTGTTCTCGAACCAGGAACTCGACCGCCCCCGCGCCACAGACCGCGTTGTGTCGAACGTGATCGTGGGCGGCATCGATATCAACAACTCCAACCGCCGTGGCTGGGGGCTCCATGTCACAGGCGTCAAGCAGGTCCGTGTTGCGGACAACATCATCGCCAACATCAAGCTCGGCGCTGACCGCGGCTACGGCCTGCTGCTGACCGGCGACGGATCCAGCGACCGCGTCTTCCGGACAACCATCGAGAACAACATCATCGATGACTATGGTCAGACCTTCCGCATTTTCAACGACATCGCGCAGGACGTGACCTTCCGCAGGAACGTGCTCTCCAAGACGGCTGGCAGCGAGAGCGTCATCTACATCCGCGAGAACCGGCCGCTTCCCGGGGTTCGGTTCTCCGGCAACTCCTACCTGCACACGACCTCGAACCGGCCGTTTGCCGCCAGCGGTGCTTCATTCACGCTCAGCGAGTGGCGGAACCGGTATGAGCCGACCGCGGCTCCGCTTCGGGATGAGTACCGCAACGGCGACCGCACGATGGACAGCTATGCAAGGGCGATCGGGATGTGGAACGCGTCCAACCTCTACCAGCGCATGCGGGAGCAGAGCCGTCGCAACTGGGACGAAGACCTGACCGCCGAATCACTCAGGCAGTACTTCCGCTGGGGCTACAGCTTCCGGTAGTCTCTAGCGCGAGCCCGTTTGATCCTGATACAACACGAAGCCCGGGGTTCGCCCCCGGGCTTTTTTGTCATCCAGCAGGTCAGGCCGCGTATCCCCGGAGCGGTTCGTGGATCATGCGTG
The DNA here is from genome assembly GCA_039187315.1 of Planctomycetota bacterium. Lineage (GTDB taxonomy): Bacteria > Planctomycetota > Phycisphaerae > Phycisphaerales > UBA1924 > JANQQZ01. The sequence continues at coordinate 23,032 of JBCCZQ010000005.1, forward strand.
GCTGGGCCGCGGTGCGCCGCATGTTCGATGCAATGCCGCTGATGGCGCCGAGCGTGAGGATGACCACGGGGATCGGCATGTTGTTCGGTAATGAGTCTGCGGCCGCGATCAGGCAGATCAGGGTAAAGGCGATGCCGATCGCCGCAGTCGAGTCGTTGCGCCACGACCGCGGGTTCATGCGCAGGATCATCAGAACCGGTCCTGCGAGCTTGGCGGTATAGAGCGAGACGAGCCCGAGCAGGCCGTTCACGCCGAACGTCAGGATCCAGAGCCCATCGACGACGGAGACATCGTCGCCGTACTCGTTAAAGATGCGGTTGCGTCCCCAGCCGCCCCAGCCGAAGATCGGCTGCGCCCGTGCCTTTTCTGCGAGCATGTTCTCGTGGTGGAAGCGGAAGTTGAGGCTGTTGGCGCGGTCGGGATCGAGCAGGCGAGCCAGCTCATAGGCGTGGCTCCCGGACCAGATCCCGGTGCTCCGAGTGATGATGTAGATCACGCACGCCACGGGAATCATCAGCAGCGGCCAGCGCATGCGGAGCTGGACCGCGAGGAACAAGCACGCGAGCCCGCCGAGTGCCAGCATCAGCGCACCAAGTGACTTGCTGAGCACAAGGGTTACGAAAAAAGTCATAGCCAGCAGCGAAAGCGGCACCCCAAAACGCAGGATCCGCATCGATTTCTGCCGCCCGATCCACCACAGCGAAGCCGTGAGCACGAACGCGATCGAGAGCCATAGCGCGACCTGCAGGCCGTGGCTCATAAACACCGTGGGCCGGAACCCGCCGTATCGGATGTTCGTCAAAAAACCCGGGGTCGCCACGCCGTAGATCTGACGGTGGAGCTGGGGGCTCATCCGGATTTCCCAGAGGCAGAGCGGCACGTAGATCAACGCCGTGACGATCAGCGGTATCGCCAGGTCGCGCAGGTGCTCAAGCCTCGTGAAGTGCAGCCTGCCGGCCAGGTACGGCATGCCCCAGAACACGAACGCTACCAGCGATGATGCCAGCCCGTCGCGAACACCCAGGCCGTTGATCGTGCTGCTCATGATCGGGCTTGCGCAATAGATCAGGATCGGCAGATCGATGAACTTCAGCCGGAAGCGTGTGAACAGCCAGGTATGAAACAGAAGCGTGCCGAGCAGCACGGCGGAGCTGGTCGCAGAGATCTTGGAGTAGTCGGGCAGCGAGGGCACTCGCAGGCGGACGATCGGCAGGAAGCACCAGCCTGCCGCGAACGCCATCGCGACCGCGACCCTGTGCTTAAGGTACGCGAACATCGCGAGCACGATCGGGAACCACGCGTACAGCACCAGATAGCCGAGCGCGTTCATCGAGCCGTTCCTTGCAGAGCGCTTGTCTGCTCTGATCGATCGGCCGCTTGTTGCAGCGCCCGCTCGAAGAGGTCGGATGATCGCTGCCACGTGTACGACTGCGAGGTCTGGTACGCCCTGCTGCTCATCGCCTCCCAAGCATCGGTCGTCATGCCTTCGATCTCAAGGATCGCTCCGGTAAGCCCATCCACGTCCTCGTGTACGATCGGGATGCCGCCCCCGCCGGACAGCAGCTCCGGCGCGGCTCCGGCCGGCGTCGCGATGATCGGTGTCCGGGATGCCATGGCCTCAAGCAGCGGCAGCCCGAACCCTTCATGCCGGCTGGGCACGAGCCACGCGTCACAGGAGGCGTAGAGCGATGCGATCGCCGCCTGGCTCGGCGCGACATCGCACGCGATCCACCCGGGCAGCGGCACGCGGTCGCAGGGCGGCTTGGCGCTGAAGCAGACCGCCTCGAGCGTCGGCCTGGCCTCTCGGGCTTGCTCGAGCGCACGGATCGCTAGATCGATGCCCTTGATCTGCGCATCGCTGTACATAAAACCGATCCTGCAGCGATCGGCCCGCTTGCTGCGCTCGCTGCCGTCGAATCGCGCGTGATCGACACCGTTGGGCACGATGATCTGGCCGCCTCTTCCGGTCGCGCCCTCGATCTGCTCCGCGACCCAGCGCGACACGCAGACCTGCAGCATCGGCAGCCGATACGTCTCGAGCACTCGGTCGATCGGCAGGCCGGTGTGCGTGTCGTAGCCCTGGCAGAAGTAGACCCTCGCGCCGGTGCTTGGACGCAGGTCGGCGAGCCACGCCGCCGTCTCCCACCAGGTCGCCACGGCGACATCCGCATCGGGGAGGTCGTCGTCGGTCAGCGGCCCGTCGTGCTCGACGATGTGCCAATCCAGGCCCAGGTCGTCGAGGTGGCTGGGCGGTGGCTTCGGAGCGCCCCAGCCCGGCCAGCGCCCGGTGGCAAGCGACTTGACCCGTGCCCGCAGCGGCTGGCGTGCGGGGCGGCGCGAAAGAACCGTGACCGTGTGGCCGCGCTCGCGGAGCATGGACGCGTAGACGGCAACGACGCGTGTGCCACCCCGCAGGTTCGCGACCGGGAGCAGGAAAGTCACTCTCACGGCAGCACCCCCGTCACGCGGAGCGTCTTGATGCCGACGGCCGCCAGCAGCACCAGCAGAAAGATCTCATCGAGCCTTCCCGGAGAGTCACCCAGCACGCCCGAGGTCATCCGCCGTTGGGTGATGAGCGCCGCGCCGGCCCCGACGCATTGCGCCGCGCAGAACCCGAGCGGGCCGTATGCAAGGCCCAGACCGATGGCGGTCGGCAGCCAAGCGACGAGCCGGATCGTGTTGATGATCATCGTGCCACGGCTGTTGCCCACCGCCAGGAGCACGCCGTTCTGGCTCGCTCGGACCATGTCGATGTGCACCGCGGCCGCGAGCAGCACGAGCATCCCTCCCGTTGCTGACCAACGCGGGTCGTAGAGCAGACCGATGAGCGCCTCGCCGAACAGGATCATCGTGACGGGCAGCAGGTAGGCGGGCGCCACGGCGAGAGCGAACCGGCGTGTGGTCTTCACGAGCGCATCGTGATCGTGATCGCGCACGACTCGCGCATAGGCGGGGAACATGATCTGACCGGCGATCTTGTTCACCACAGTGAGCACCGTCATCACAAGCACGGTGGCGATCGCGTAGTAGGCCAGATCGCTGAGACCGAAGAGGAACGGGAAGATCAGCTGATCGGCCTGCTTGGCAAGGAACGTGACGATCGTGGAGAGGAAGATCCATCGACCGAACCGGAACAGCGAACGCACCGCGTCCGTTTCCCACCGCAGCCGCGGCCGGTGCGCCGGCAGCAGGGCATACCCGAGCAGCACCGTAGCGATTGCGCCCGCGACCCCGCCGGCGGCCAGGGCCCAGACCGTCGGCTCGATGACGGCCCAGACGATCATCGTGGCGGTCGCGATAACCTGGCCGAGCAAGTGGATCAGTGTGAGCCGTCCGATGCGCAGATCCCGGTTGGCCGTGTGCACCGCAGTTGTGGCGAAGCCCTGCGCGAGCGCGGCGAGCCCGGCGACGGGCAACAACGCCGCTAAGGCCGGTTCGCCGTACCCCACGGCGATCGGCCACGCGAGCACCGAGCAGACCAGCCACAGCGCCGAACCGCGGATGAGCTGAAAGGTCCACGCCGAATCCAGGAAGTCGCGATCCTCGCGCTTGTTCTGGATGATCGAGGGCCCGACCCCGACATCGCTGAACATCATCAGGCCCTGCATGACCGCCGTGACGATCGCCATCACCGCGAAATCGTCAGGCACCAGCAAACGCGTCAGGATGAGGTTGGACGCCAGGCGGAGCGCCTGCATCGTGCCATAGCCGGCCACGATCCATATCGAGCCCCGGAAGGCCAGCGCGGTGATACTGTTCCCCTTGATCAGGGTGTTCACCTGAGCAAGGCGGCTTCTTGCCGGCTGCGTGGATGGGCTGGCGTCGATCGGCACGTTCTCGGGCTGGCTCCGTTTTGGGCGAGGCGTTGGTCGCGTCAAGGGTATCGGCCGTCGCATCCCTTGCGGTCAGTCGTGGCGCGAGTCCCGCGCTGCGACCTTGCGGCCTTTCGCGATGCATGATCCGCGCGAACCAGCGGGCTCGTCCGGATGCGCGGCCGTGGCTACCGTCTGGCGAACATCCGCGGTGGACATCCTGCCCTGTCGCACCGCACCGCTCCCCAGAGTCGGCCGATAGACCCGAACAAGACCGCGGCCCAGCGAGCGAGGCCGTGTACCCGACCTTTCGAGTGGACAGACCGTGGGCACTATGACGGAATCACGCAAAGCACCGACCGGATCCGGGGATGGCTCGGACCAACCGGAAGGGCCGGAGACCTCTAGCCGGCTGGCGTTGGCCGTGGTCGTCCTCAACTACCGAACCCCCGATCTGGTGCTGGATTGCCTCGATTCGCTCCGAGGTCAGGTCGAACCCGGCCGTGACGAGGTGCTCGTGGTCGACAACGCCTCGGGCGACGGGTCTGCGGACACGATCGAGACCGAGCTGTGCCAGCGGGGCTACGGCGGCTGGGCCCGAGTGGTTCGCAGCCCCGACAACGACGGGTTCAGCGCAGGGAACAATGTTGGCCTGACGGCTGTGCAAGCGGAGCTCTACGTCCTGCTCAACAGCGACACGATCGTTCAGCCGGGCGCGGTTGAGGCATTGCGCGGCGCGGCCCGGGCGAACCCCGACGCGGGGCTGATCGGGCCGAGGCTCGAATGGCCCGACGGCGAAGCGCAGGTCAGCGCATTCCGGCGTCACTCGCCATGGAGCCAACTGATCGACGCCGCTCAGACAGGATTCCTGACCAGATGGCTGCGCTCGAAGGATGTCTCGATGGGGGTCTTCGATGAGCCCATCGAGCCCGACTGGGTGAGCTTTGCGTGCGTCGCGGTGCCGGGGCAGGTTGTCGAGCGGGTCGGTCCGATGGACGACGGGTTCTTTATGTACTTCGAGGATGCGGAGTATGCTCGGCGTGTCCGTCGCGCCGGCTTGCGGGTGGTCTACTGGCCTGAGGCGCGCGTCGTCCACCTCCGTGGCGGCAGCGCACCGGTCAAGTCGCAGGTTGCCCAGCGCAAGCGGCTGCCCGAGTACTACTACCGCGCGCGGTCGCGGTATTTCGCGCTCGCGGGAGGGCGGGTGTACCTCTTGCTCGCGAACCTGGCGTGGACGTTCGGGTGGCTGCTGTCGATGTCGCGCAAGCTGACACAGGGGCGTCGCATCGGTACGCCCCGGTATGCGCCGCGCGATATCTGGACAGGCTTCTGGTCGCCGCTCAAGCCGTTCCGCCCAGGCGGAGCGAAGGGGACAAGCTCGTGAGGCTCCCGCAAGGTGTCATCATCGGCGCTATGAAGTGCGGCACGTCCACGCTCGCCGCCCAGCTCGGCGCGCAGCCGGGCATGTTTCTATCCGATCCGAAGGAGCCGAACTTCTTCAGCGACGACACCAACTACGACCGCGGCCTCGAGTGGTACGCCTCGCTGTTCGAAGCCGCCCAGCCGGACGACCTGATGATCGAGGCCAGCACGCACTACACCAAGATGCCCAGGCATCCTGCGACGCTTGAGCGGTTGCGGCCGGTGCTGACCGATGCGCGGTTCGTGTACGTCATGCGCCAGCCGATCGACCGGCTCATCTCGCAGTACGTGCACGAATGGACGGTGCGCAAGGTGCCAAGCCCGACGCGTGGCGTGATCGATGAAGCTGTCCGAGCGAACCAATGGATGATCGACTACGGCCGGTACGCTATGCAGATCGAGCCCTGGCTCTCCGCTTTCGGACCCGAGCGAGTGCTGCCGGTTTTCGCGGAGCGGCTACGGGCCCGGCCTGAGGCGGAGCTCGAGCGCATCGCGCAGCATCTTGGGTATCGAGAGCAGACCCGCTGGCTCCGGCTCGAGGACCGCAACGTATCGTCCGAAAGGCTTCGGATCAGCGGCGCACGCGATCTGCTCCTCAACGTGCCTGTGCTCAAGCAGATCCGCCGCGGGCTGGTGCCGCAGGGTCTGCGGGATCGTGTGAAGTCGGCCTGGCAGATGCGCGAGCGGCCGAAGCTGAGCGACGCCTATCGCGCAGTGCTTGAAGCTGCCTACGACGAGGACCTCGCGCGGCTGGGGACCCTGCTTGGGCTCGCTGAGGATGAGCTGACGTGTGCGACTTTCGAGGGTGCGGCAGTGGGGCGCACCTACGACTTCATGGGGGCGATGCGATGATCGGTGCCGTTGCGATCGGTCGAAACGAGGGCGAGCGGCTGGCCACCTGTTTGCGCTCACTTGCGTCGTGCGTGAGCCGGATCGTCTACGTTGATTCTGGCTCGACAGACGGCAGCGTCGAGCTGGCTCGCTCGATGGGGGCCGAGGTCCTCGAGCTTGATATGTCCGTCCCGTTTACCGCTGCCCGCGCCCGCAATGAAGGACTGGCGCGGCTGCGTGAGCTCGAGTCCGAGGTCGAGTATGTGCAGTTTATCGACGGCGACTGCGAGCTGGTCGAGGGCTTCGTATCCGAGGCGATGGCGACGTTCGAGCAGAACGCGCGGTACGCGGTTGTCTGTGGCAGACGCCGCGAGCGGTACCCGGGGGGCTCGATCTATAACGCGATGACCGATGTGGAATGGGATACGCCGATCGGCGAAGCGACGTTCTGCGGCGGTGATGCGCTGATGCGGGTCGCGGCTCTGACCGAGATCGGTGGCTACGACCCGGCGGTGATCGCGGGTGAGGAACCGGAGATGTGCTTCCGCCTGCGCGAGCGCGGCTGGATCGTCATGCGGATCGACTGGGACATGACGCTGCACGATGCGGCGATGCATCGCTTCGGGCAGTGGTGGAAGCGGAACATCCGCGCCGGCCACGCCGCGGCGGAAGGCGCATGGATGCACGGGCGCTCGCCCGAGCGGTTCGCGGTCCGCTGGGCGCTCCGCCCGGTCTTCTGGGCCGGGGTACTGCCGTTTGTGGCGATCATAACGGCGTGGTGGAGCTTCGGGCTCAGTCTGGTGATGCTGGCTGGGATATACGGTCTCCAGTGGTGGCGTATCCGAGCTCGTGAAGAGCGGCGGAGTTCGCTGGTTTTCGCGACGCGGTATGCCACTCTGACCCTGGTAAGCCAGTTCGCGCTGCTGTGGGGTGAGCTGACGTTCGTGTGGAACAAGCTCCGCCGGCGCCGCGCGGGGATTATCGAATACAAATCCGCCGCACACAACGGGCAGGCTGCGGGTGAGATGGCCGCGAACGATGGATGAACGCCGAGGTCCGATCCTGTACGTCGCCGGCGAGCTGCCGAGGCTTAGCGAGACCTTCGTGACGCGTGAGATCCAGGGCGTGCGGCGCTTGGGCATCGGTGTGGTGACGGCCTCGGTCCACGACCCCGCCAAGGGGTTCGTCGACGAGGATCTCAGGCGCATGGCCTCGAGCGTGGTCCGGATCTATGGGCCTGGGGCAAAGCGGCTTGTCGCTGATGTCTTCGGTGCGTTCCGTTCGAAGCCGCTTCGCACGCTGGGCACACTGATGACAGGGCTCGGCGATGCGCTGACCGGTTCGAACATGACCGTATCCCGCCGCGGCAAGACGCTCTGGCAATGCATGGCGGGTGTCGCGCTGGCGCACCGCGTCCGGGGCCGAGCGCCGACGCACGTGCACGCCCACTTCGCCCACGTGCCGACCACGATCGCGATGCACTGCGCCAGGCAGCTCGGCGTGGGGTTCAGCTTTACGGGGCACGCCAACGATCTGTTCCGTGAGCGGACGCTGCTCGAGCAGAAGCTCCGCCGAGCCGAGTTCGTCTCCTGCATCAGCGGCTGGCACCGCGCCTGGTACCGCGAGGTGGAGTCCGTCGCGGACCGGCGGGCGCCGATCATCCGCTGCGGCGTGCCGACCGACCACTTCAAACCCGGTTCCTCACCCGACCCAAAGCTCATCGCAGCCGTCGGCCGGCTCGTCGAGAAGAAGGGCTTCGCGACGCTGATCGAGGCCTGCGGCATGCTGCGCGACAAGGGCATCGTGTTCCGGTGTGAGATCGTCGGGGATGGTCCCGAGGCGCCGGCGCTCGGCGCCCAGATCGAGCGGCTCGGGCTCGTCGGGCTCGTGGGCCTGATCGGCGCGAGGCCGAATGAGCAGGTCCTGGCCCTCGTGCGGCGTGCCGCGGTCTTCTGCCTGCCCTGCCAGGACGACCGCGACGGCGACCGCGACGGCATCCCAGTGGCGCTCATGGAGGCGATGGCCTGCGGCGTGGCCACGGTCTCGGGCGATCTGCCCGCCATCCGCGAGCTGATCGACGACGGCGAGACCGGGCGGCTCGTCCCGCCCGGAGACGCCCAAGCGCTGGCGGAGGTGCTCGAGTCGCTGCTGCGGGATCCCGCGAGCAGGTCAGACCTCGGCGCGCGGTCGCGGGCATGGATCGAGCAGGAGTTCTCGCTCGACACCAACGCGCAGCGGCTCGCCGACGCCTTCGAGCAGGCGGGCGCATTCGCTCGCACGGCGACGGCCACGCCCGCGGCCACTAGCATGCCCGCATGACCCCGCTGGAGCAGCTTGAAAGAAGGATCACGGACGGCTCGGCGGTCGTCGGCGTGGTTGGGCTCGGCTATGTCGGATTACCGCTCGCCGATGCGATCCACAGCGCGGGTTTCCGCGTCATCGGGTTCGATTCGGATCCAGCCAAGATCGAGGCGCTCAACGAGGGACAGACGTATCTCGCGCACCTCGGCGAGAGCCTGTCGCCGAGGCTTGCGGCCAGCGCACGGTTCGAGGTGACCGGTGACGAGGCACGGTTCGCTGAGTGCAACGCGATCGTCGTGTGTGTGCCGACGCCGCTCGCGCCGGACCGCACGCCGGATCTGTCATTGGTCGTCGAGACGGCCCGAGCGATCGGGCGTGCGCTGCGCCCAGGGCAGCTGATCGTTCTCGAATCGACGACCTACCCCGGCACGACGCGGACGGAGTTTGCGCGGGCCGTCTGTGGTGAGAAGGACCCAGAACGGCTGGGTGTTGCGATCGCCTACTCACCCGAGCGCGAGGACCCCGGCAACCTCGACCACACCACCAGGTCGATCCCCAAGCTTGTCGGCGGGCTGGACGAGCGGGCGACGAAGCTGGCCGCTGCGCTCTATTCCAGGGCCATCGCGGAGGTCATTCCGGTCTCATCGGCCGAGGTCGCCGAGTCCGCGAAGATGCTGGAGAATATCTACCGAGCCGTGAACATCGCGCTGGTCAACGAGATGAAGACCGTGTTCGACGCGATGGAGATCGATGTGTGGGAGGTGGTTCGTGCGGCGGCGACGAAGCCGTTCGGCTTCACGCCATTCTGGCCTGGCCCGGGCCTCGGCGGGCACTGCATCCCGGTCGATCCCTTCTATTTTGCATGGAAGGCCCGCGAAGTCGGCCGGCCTACGCGTTTCGTCGAGCTCGCCGGAGAAGTCAACCACGCGATGCCGGGGTACGTGGTTGATCGGACCGCCTCGGTACTCGAAGAAGCGGGGGTTGCCCTCGACGGGGCCTCGGTGCTCGTTCTGGGGCTCGCGTACAAGCCGGACATTGGCGATGTCCGCGAGAGCCCAAGCTTCGAGCTGATCCGCTTGCTGCGCGAGCGCGGGGCGCGCGTGTCGTACAGCGATCCGCACGTCCCCAAAACATGGAAGATGCGCCGCTACGACCTCGGGCTCACGAGCGTGACGCTTGGCTCAGACGTGCTCCGCAGCATGGACGCGGTCGTCATCGCGACAGCGCACCGCTCGTTCGACTATGGCCTTCTAGCCGAGCACGCTCAGCTGATCGTGGACACACGCGATGCCATGCGGCAGTACGAACCGGCCGTCCGCGGCAGGCTCGTGCGGGCCTGATCCGGGCTCTTAGCGGTCTTCCTCGACGACGATCGGCTGAAGGTCGGGCGGGCTGCCCGAGCCGGAGTTGACCGGGGCCGGCTCGATCGGCTCGGGCTGGGTCGCCACGCCGTTGCTGGCAGGGGCGTTGATGCCCGGGGGCGGCGGCTGATTCGTGAAGCTCGAAGACGTGACGAACTCGGGTGATTCGCGGACGTCATAGCGGACGAGCCGGTTCGAGGCCACCGGGACGGCGAGCTCATTCTCAAGCGAGCCAAGGTCGCCACGCGTCGGCGCTACGGCCCACCGCATGAGCGCGGGGCGCGCATCGGTTGCACCCGGCGCCTTCTTTTTGTCGTAGAACCGATACCGCATCTTCTGGCCCACGGGGATGTCGATCGACCAGATGACCTCCTGCGTGCGCGTGTCGATCACAGAGACCGTCGCGGGCAGGTGCGAGGTGCTCTCGAAGGTCGCGGCGTCACGCGAGGCGGGAACTCCGCCGATGGAGTAGCAGCCGCCGACCAGCAGGCCGGTCGCAGCGAGAAAGAGGCAGCACGTCGTCCGTGTCGTCATCGGGAGCACTCCGCGGGGTGGCGGCCCCGTCTCGCCGGGGCTTCGGAGAGTCTATCGGACCTATCCTGCTCCGGCATGAGCGGGAGTAATCACGCGTGAGCACGTCCTCGGGCAGCTTCCGGATCGGGCACGGCTACGACCTGCACCGCCTCGAGCCCATCGCCCCGGACGGGCCTGGCAGGCCGCTGGTGATCGGCGGCGTCGGCCTGGACCACCCGCTCGGGCCCGTTGGGCACTCAGACGGCGATGTCCTGCTCCATGCCCTGACCGACGCCCTGCTCGGGGCCGTCGCGGCACCGGACATCGGCCAGCTTTTCCCGGATACGGACCCGGCGTTCGATGGCGCGGACTCGGCTGTCTTCGTGGCACGGGCTCTGTCGGAACTCAGCCGGCAAGGCTTCGGCGTCGTCAATATCGACGCGACCGTCGTGCTGGAACGCCCGAAGCTCGCACCAATAAAGGACACGATCCGCAGCCGGCTGGCGGAGATGCTTGGGATCGGCCTCGAAGCCGTCAACGTCAAGGGCAAGACCCATGAGCGGGTGGACGCGGTGGGTCAGGGCCGCGCGGTCGAGGCCCATGCCGTGGTGCTCGTTGAGCGGGTGCACGGCTAGGTGCCACCGGCGTTTTCGTTCAGACGCCGCTCGACAGCTCGGCGGACGAGCGCCGATGTCAGACGGGGTGAGACGCCTGCGAGCACGAACGCCAAGCGGGCCGCGGTGCTCGTCCAGACCTCCGGGCGCGGCCGGCGCAGGCAGCGCACGATCGCATCTGCCACACGGCTCGCTGGCTGCATGAACCGCTCGGAGGTTCCGGCGATGCGCGTGCTCCCGTGCGTCGCTACGGTCTCGAAGAACTCGGTCTTCGTACCAACCGGGTGGACGGTGCTGACGCGGATGCCCTCACTTCGGAGCTCAATATCCATCGCGCGGCCGAGATGATGCTGGGCCGCCTTGGTCGCCGAGTAGGTGCTGTAGTAGGGGGTCGGGAAGATCCCGAGGCACGAAGAGCAGATCAACGCGTGCCCCCCGCCCGCGCGCCGAAGGGCCCCAACCCCGGGCCGGAGGATATTGAGCGTTCCGAAGTAGTTCGTTTCGAACATCCGGCGGGTCGCTTCGTCGTCCAGGTCCATCGCAGCGGCTTCCTGGCCATACCCCGCGTTGGCGAAGACCGCGTGGGGCTGCCCGAGCCGCTCAGAGCCCGAGGCGACAAAGCGTTCGCAGCTCCCGGCTTCGGTCACGTCCAGTTCGATGGCCTCTGCCACGACGCCCAACGCGTGGCATCGTGACGCAACCGCTTCGAGCCGGTCGAGCCGGCGCGCGCCCAGCAGCACGGGCATGCCCGCTACGGCACAGGCTTCCGCGGTCGCCGCTCCGATGCCAGAAGATGCGCCCGCGATAAAGATCGGGCGGCCGGCGAGTTCGACGGGCATGTCAGGTGCCTCCTCTCGTTCGTCCGAGCAGCCAGCGGAGTTCGCTGCTCCCCAGCGCCAAGCTCAGGCCAAGATAGACCCCGCCGCCGATCGCGACCGAGCCGGCGAGCCTGGCCGCTGCTGCGATCCAGGTCTCGGGTGCACCCAGCGCCCACCGCAGCCCGAGCACGCACGCCACCATCCCCGCGACGCCGAGCAGATGGTGCATGATCGGGAGAAGCACCGGTCCAAACGACACACGCCTACGCAGCAATGCGATCAGCACCACGGTTTGCAGCGACGCGGTGACCGCGGTCGCCCAGGCGAGCCCCGCCTCGCGCAGCGTCCAGATCAGCGTCAGGTTCAGCGCGAGGTTGACACCCACCATCGTGAGGCTGACCGCTGTAGGCGTCCGCGTGTCTTCACGAGCGTAGAACGCTCGGACGAGCAGGTGGTTCAGGCTGAACGCCCAGACCGCCAGGCTATAGCCGGCAAGCACCGCCGCGGCCCGTTGCAGCCCCTGATCCGAAAAGCCGTTGCCGCCCGAGAACATCACGCGCACGAGGTCGTCCCGCACCAGGAAGAGTCCCGCCGAGGCCGGCAGGCCGATGAACAGCGAGAGCCGAACCCCTCGCGCGAGCGTATCGGCGAATCGGCCCGGATCCGACGCGGTCCGGGACAGCTGCGGGAACGCCGCGGTCGCCACAGCGATCCCGAACACGCCGAGCGGGAACTGGTACAGCCGCTGCGTGAAGCCCAGCACCGCGTTCGACGACTCATCCATCGGTACGGTCCGGCCAAACATCTCGGGACCAAACCATGTGGGCCACATCGCAAGCACGGTGTCCATCAGCGTGTTGAGCTGCAGCGTGCCCATCCCGATGACCACGGGAACAAACGCGGCGAGCGTCGCCCGCCCGTGCGCCCATGCGCCGGTGAATGAGGTCGTCAGCGACAGATGGCGGCGGAGCGTGGCCGCGACCCACCCGAGCTGCACCACGCCCGCGGCAAGGGTCGCCCACGCAACCAGCCGGCCCGCCTCCATCGGCGTGACCCCGGTCCACAAAGCCGCGAGCCCACCCGCGATCACACACAGGTTGAGCACAATCGGTACCGACGCAGGCACCGCGAACGAGCCCCGCACCTGGAGAACGCCGCCCAGCACGGCCGTGACGCAGACAAGCGGCATCAGCGGCAGCATGATCATCATCAGCGCGATCGAGTACTGGGTATCTTCCGCGAGCCCTTCGCTTCGGCTCCAGAGCAGCAGCCCCAGCTCACCCAGCACGGTTACGCCGCTGGTGACCGTGATCAGCGCCATGGCAATCAGCGAGGCATAGCGGTCGGAGAGCCGCGGCCTGGGATCCTCTGCGTCGGATCCGGCGAGCTTGGTATACCGCGGGATGAATGCGCCAGACAGGGCGCCTTCGCCGAAGAGCCTGCGGAACATATTCGGCAGCGCAAACGCAGCGTTGAATGCCGAACCCACGACGCTGTCCCCGAAGACGCGGACAAGCACCAGATCGCGCGCGAGCCCGAACACGCGCGACGCGAACGTAAGCCCCGCCACGGTCGCCGTGTTCTGCGCGAGCGTGTCCACGTCGTCCGATCGCCGGGACCGATCGGGCAGGAGTCGAACGGCGGCTGCCGCAGCCGCACACGCCAGCAGCACGCCAGCGACGTTGGCCGCAAGATCCATCGGATCAACGACGCGGTTCAGCCCCGGTATGCCCTGCGTCAGCTCATCGATCGCGGCGTAGCCCGCCCCGATCCCCGCGGCGCGAAGCAGAGAGCCTCGCGAACGCCACGGGCCTGCCCACTCCGTGGCGATCAGCAGCAGCGTCCACAGGCCGAAGGCCGCGATGTGAACGAACAGGTCGGGCCGAGGGACCGGCCCCTCGATGACCACGTTGGGCCAATGCGTTGCCGTCCCGAGCACGACCGCAAACAGGATGAAACCGGCGCGACGCCAGCCCCTGCCGGGGATCACGCCCGCGAGCCCGCGTCACGGGCTCCAGCTTCAGGGCGGGCTTCAGGTTGGGCAGCAGGGCGCGGATCAGGGTCGGCGACCTGGAACGGCTCAGCAGCGGCATGCGGCCGCACCACGACCTCGGGCGGTGAACGGTCGCTCTCAGTAGGGAAGACCCTCTCGCCGATCACCCGCGTCAGCTGCTCGTAATCGGCGGCCCCCGCGGCTTCGGGTGCATATTCGAAGATCGTCTTGCCGAAGCTCGGGCTCTCGGCGAGCTTGATATTCCTGCGGATCGCCGGCTCGAACACGCGTGCGTCCGACCAGGGCTTGTCCGTGCCGCGGGCCGAGTCGAAGAAGGTCCGTAACTCCTCGACAACCTCCTGCGCGAGCGTGGTCTGCTGCTCGTGCATGCAGAGCACGACGCCGGCGACCCGGAGCGAAGGGTTCAGCGACCCGCGGACGAGCCCGACCGTCTCGAGCAGCTTGCTCACCCCTTCGAGCGCCAGGAAGTGGGCCTGCATCGGGATAAGCACCTGATCGGCCGCCGCGAGCCCGCTGAGCGTCAGCAGCCCGAGCGAGGGCGGGCAATCGATGAGCACCGCGTCGTACCGGTCCCGGGCCCCGTCAAGCACCCGCCGGAGCCGGTGCTGGCGGTCGGGCTCACCACCGAGATCCTGCTCGATACCCGCGAGATCGGTTTCGGCCGGCAGCAGATCGAGCCGCTCGCGAGACGTGATCAGCGGTCCGTCCAGCGCCAGGTCCGGATCGAGAAGCACGTCATAGACACTATCTTGGAGGGTCGACGGGCTCTCGCCCAGATGGAGCGTGGCGTGGGCCTGGGGATCAAGGTCGACCAAGAGCACGCGGCGGCCGGACAGGGCCAGGCCGGCCGCGAGGTTGACGGTCGTCGTCGTCTTCCCGACGCCGCCCTTCTGGTTCATCAGCGCCAGGCACCGCATCCGGCCAGTATAGAGAACGCGCCGGCGGAGGGTGGGCGGCGGCGATCATCCAGCCCGCCACACATCCGGATGCACATCCAGGTATGCAACGTTGACGCTTGACGCGATCAGGCCTGGTCGGCTGTCGCTTCGAGGGCTGCCGGTGCGGGATCTGTTTCGCCTTCGTCGTGGTGGAGCTTGCCGGGCCTGCCGGTTTCGGCTGGGTGGAACCCCGAGGACTTCGAGAGCGTGTGGGCCTCGATCTGCTTCCGCCTGGCGACCTTGATCGCGGTGACGCCGATATAGCTGACAAAGAGCAGCACGACAGCGTACATCAGCCTGGCGCGGCCGTAGCTCGCAGCGACGCCCAGCGCGGCGAACCCCGCGCCGATGCCGTAGAGAGCAAATACAGCCCCCTTGACGCCCAGCGAGCGCTTGAGCATGTGGTGCAGATGGTCAGAGTCGGGCTCGGACAGGCTCTTGCCAGCCATCTTGCGCCGGACGATCGCGAGCGTGGTATCGATGATCGGGATCGCGTAGATAACCAGGCCGATGACAACCAGGTGCGTTCGTCCGGTGTCGCCCAGCAGCAGGATGAGTACCACCGTGCAGTAGCCCAGCAGCAGCGAGCCGCAGTCGCCCAAGAAGATGTTCGCCGGATTGAAGTTGTGCGGCAGGAACCCCAGGCACGCACCGAGCACCGCGAGCGCCAGCACTACTCTCTGCGTGTCGCGCGGTCCGTTGTCCGCGACGGCGAGGCCCAGTGCGATGATCAGCAGCCCCGCGACAGCGATCGCCGTCACGCCCGTCAGCAGCCCATCGAGCCCATCGATCAGGTTCGACGCGTTGCATCCTCCCAGCACGAAGGTCGCGATGATCGCCGCCCCGGCCCAGTAGACCAGATCGACCGGGATCGTATCCGGCAGCAGCGGGAGGGCGGATGGTAGGTGGATGATGAACCCGACTGTCTCGAACGTCAGCGATCCCTCGCCCAGTTCGATCGTCGGGATACCCAGCATCTCCGCGGTCGGCATCATCAGCCCGCGTGCGACCTGCACACCGATCTCGTCAGCAGCCAAGGCTGCCGCGGCAAACAGCTGGCCCGACACCTTCAGCCGGGGGCTGATCCCGATCACGTCGTCGAGCAGGCCCACGAGCATGATCACGCTCATACCCAGCAGGATCGACCACGGCATGACGCGTTCGGCCTCGACAAGGATGTGCGTTGTCGGATGGAACTCGATCAGCGGGTCGATGCGGATCGCCATGATGCTATAGAACATGGCGGCGACCAGGCCCAGGAAGACCGCTGCGCCTCCCAGGTAGGCCACCGGGATCTTGTGGACCTTGCGCGGATCGGACGGCTGATCGATGATGCCGTTTGCCACCGCGAGCCGGCGCATCACCGGCGTCGCGATCAGCGTCACGATGAACGCGACGATAAACACGCCAACGTACCCGTTGAACACGCCCGTGCGTGTCAGTGTCTCCGCGGCCTCAGCTGCGGCCTCGGGCTGAACGGCCTCGGGGATCATGCATCGGCTCCGGAGACGGCCTGCTCGCTCGCCCGGACCACCGGCCGCATCCACGCGGCGATATCGGCAACGGTTTTCTCAAGCGGTGTCGTGTGCGTGAACCCGATCGCCTCGCGTATCCGCGAAAGGTCCGGTTGTCTCCGGCGGAGGTCCTCGAATCCGGGGCCGAACGCGTCCTCGTACGCGATCTGCTCGATCACGGACGACGAGCCAGTCACCTCGATGACCAGTTCGGCGAGACTCCGGATGCTGATCGGCTGGTCGGACCCCAGATTGAACAGCCGCCCGTGGCACGCCTGGTCTTCGATGAGTGCCGGAAGCGCCCGCACGATGTCCCGCACGTCACCGAAGCAGCGAGACTGGGCACCATCGCCGTACACGGTCAGAGGCTCGCCGCGCAGAGCGGCCTCGACAAATCGTGGCACGACCATGCCGTACGAGCCGACCTGTCTGGGACCGACGGTATTGAAGAACCGGACGACGACGGCTGGCAGCCCGGCGTCCCGTGCGTGCCCAAGGGCGAGGAATTCGTCGAGCGCCTTGCTCGCTGCGTAGGACCACCGCGTGACCGTCGTCGGACCGAGCAGCAGGTCGTCATCCTCGCGGAAAACATCCCTCACGCCCTTGCCATAGACCTCGCTCGAAGATGCGACGAGCACGCGCGAAGGCGCGCCGTCGCTGCCAGAGCTGAGGGCGACACGCAGCAACGCCGCGGTGTCGGAAACGTTTCGCTCCATCGCCTCTACAGGGCGGTCCATGACAAGCCGCACACCGACATGCGCCGCAAGGTGGTAGATCTCATCGAACGGTCCAAGTGTTCGGCCGGGCCCGATCGCGTCCAGCGCGTCCGCGATATCTGAGCGGACAAACCGCAGGGCCCGTTCCGGATCCGACAGCGCGAGGTTGCTCAGGCTTCCGGTCGACAGGTTGTCGATGACCGTGACCTCGCGCCCGGATTCCAGGAGCGTCTCGACGAGGTGCGAGCCGATGAAGCCGGCCCCGCCGGTGACCAGCGCCCTCACGGCTCAGCCCTCCGCCGCGGCACGTTTGGCGTTGTGGTACGCGTGGGCGGTGCGCATGTTCGATTTGAAGTAGCCCCCCGCGGATGCGCGCACGCCGTTGACCACGACACCCAGGAACTCAGCGCGGGTGTCGGCCAGCTCGTTCTTCAGGCGTCCGACCATGCCGCGCTTTACGCTCAACGCACGCGTGACAAGCACCGTGCCGCCCACGCGGTTTGCCAGGGCGTAGGCGTCGCCGGCGACGATCGCCGGAGCGACGTCGATCAGGACCAGGTCGTACCTTGTTTCGAGCTCCGTCAGCAGGCGTCCCATCGGCTCCGTCGAAAGCCGCTCGAAGACGCGGTACTCCTGCGCACCGACCGTGAGCACATCCAGATTCGGCGTCTCGGTCGGGCGGACCGCCTGTTCGACCGGGAGATGGCCGCCGAGCACGTTCGCAAGCCCGGGGCCGGCTTCGAGGCCGAAGAGCCTGTGCAACGCCGGCCGTCGCAGGTTGGCATCGATGATCAGTACGCGGCTTTCCGCCGCAGCGGCCGCCTGCGCCACGTTGGTCAGCAGCGTCGTGGCGCCAGAGCCCGGCGTGGCCGGGACGATCAGCACCGATCGGTGTCCGGCAAGCTGGATCTTCTTGGTCATCGAAGTCCGGAGTTGTCGCACGCTTTCGGAGAAGACCCCGCTGGGGCGATCCTGGAAAGCCGTCTCCGCACGCTTCGGCCGGGAGGGGTCCTCGGCGATATCGGGAAGCATGCCCAGCACCGGCGTGCGCGGCAGCATCGCGATGTCCGAGGGGCCCTTGACACGCTGGTCCAGCAGCTCACGGAGCACGATGATGACCGAGGTGAAGCCCATCACCAGTAAGAAACCTGCCGGCACGATGATCTTGATATCGGGGAACGACATCCGATCGGGCAGCGTCGGAGCCTGGAAGAGCTGGACGCGGTTGGCCGACTCGAGCGCCGAAACGCCGCGGAGTTCGTCCAGCCGAGCCTGGTTATCCTCGATGCGGCGCTGCGTGGCTTCAACAGATCGCTGAAGCGCCGCGATCTCCTGCGCGATCTGCGTGATCTCGTTGAGCCGGTCCGTGGCCTCTTCGATGTCATCCTGGAGTTCGGCCTGCCGCGCGTAGAGCTGTGTGAGTGTGCGGCGTATCGCGTCGATCGACTCGTCGAAGCGCAGCGAGAGCAGCGACTCGGTCTTGGCGTTGAGCTCTTCCTGGAGACCATCGATATCGGCGCGAACGACACGTATCTGCGGGTGCTCCGGCCCGAGCCCGAGCCGTTCGAACCCGCGGAGCGACGCCTGCCGTGCCTGGAGCTGCGACTGGAGCTGCTGGATCAGCGGGTCCGCGTTCACCTGCGCTCGGATGTCGTCCGGATAGGTCACGCCGGCCGGGTCGTTCAAGATATTGAGATACTCTTTCTGTTGCGTCTCGCTGAGTGATATGAACGAATTGACCTCGTTCTTATCTTCGACCGCGAGTTTGAGCGCCTGAGCATCCTCAGAGAGCTTCGAATCGACCGACTCGAGCTGGTTGTCGATCAGCAGCCGATCGATCGCGCGCTGGTCGCGTTCCACGGCGTCGCGCAGGTCGTTGATCAGCCTGTTGAGCTGGCTGCGTGTCTCCGAGCGGCCCTGGTTCACCTGGTTGCGCGCAAAGTCCAGGTAGGCGTCCGTGACGAGGTCCACGATCGTGAAGACGTCCTGTTTCTCGGAGTACGACAGGCTCAGCTGGATGTATGTCGTGCTGGACATCGGCCTTGCGATCAGCGTTTCTTGCAGCTCGATCAGCGCGTCGCTCTTATTCAGCCCGCCGCCGCCATCCTTGAACTGCCCTGCCCAGTTCGGGGCCTCGGCCATCAGCCTCGGGCTGTCGACGACGCCCTCGAGCACATTGAGCGAGGTCATGCTGTTGGCCTGGGTAGCCATGAAGCGCTCGAGCTCTTCCTTATTCCCGAACGACCCGAACTCAGAGATCGT
Source organism: Planctomycetota bacterium (assembly GCA_039187315.1). Taxonomy (GTDB): domain Bacteria; phylum Planctomycetota; class Phycisphaerae; order Phycisphaerales; family UBA1924; genus JANQQZ01. Next base: position 42,148 of record JBCCZQ010000005.1, read on the forward strand.
CTCCCGCTCGGCGAGAACCTGGAAGAACGCCTCGGACTTGTACTGCGGCGCGAAGCGCCGGAGCGCGATGAACCCGCCCACGCCGAACGCGATGCCGATGAAACCCGCGATGATCAGGACGATGAGGTACTTCTTGAGAAGCTTGACAGGGTCGAGCGCCGTCGCGCTTGACAACGCCGGCGGCGGACTGGCGGCCACCCCGCTGGCTGCGGGTGGTCGTGCAGGACGTGAAGGGCTTGGAGCGGTTGTCATGATCGGTTCCGAATGGCGTGAAGTGTCACCCGAGTCTCTGCGGCCCGTGGCCGGTCTGTCGGTGGATCAGGTGCGCTGGCGGATCATCTCGAGCACGCGATCGAGCTGGTCCTGCTGCTCCTCGTCTGGGGATTCCTGGGCCGAAAGGATTGCACGGGCCTCCTGTGCCGCGTTGTCCGCACCCGTGGCGTTACCGGTTTCCAGCCTCGCCTCCGCGAGGTGGATCAGCACGGGCGCACGTTCTGCATCGGTTGTTGCAAGCGGCAGGGCCCGTTCGAGTGTCGAGAGGCCCTCCTCGTGCTGCCCGTTCCGGAGCAGAGTCAGGCCGAGCGTGTCGAGATACCCCCGGTTGTTGGGGTAGAGCTCGGCGGCTCGGCGTGCAAACGGCAGCGCGGCCGAAGCCTCGCCCAAGTGCACCGCCATGGTGTACGCCAGGTTATTGAGCAGGTCCGCGTCGTCGGGCACCAGCTCCAAACCCCGCCGCATGTCCTCGGCAGCACGCACGTAGTCGCCGTCGCGGTACAGCGCCACAGAACGGAACTTGAGCGAACGCAGACGCAGGTTCGGGTTGGGCGAGCCCGCGATGAGCGGCTCGAGCGCCGCATACGCGTCGTCGATGCCGTCAGCCTCGATCGCCAGCAGCCGGGCCCTCGCGTACTGCGCCCATGGGGTCAGTCCGCTGGAACGGTCGATGCGGTTCATGAAGCTCAGGGCTTGCTCACGATCCTCAAGAAGAGGGATCAGGCGGTTCGCCCACATGTTGATCATCGTCGGATCGGTCTTGGCCAGCTCGTAGGCCTGCATGAGCAGACGCTCGACCTCCGGCCGGTTCTCGGCCTCCGATTCCACCGAAGCCCGGACCAGCAGCACGCGGGCATCGTCCGAGGGCAGCGCCGGATCACTCGTGACCTGCCGCGCCCGGCGCACGTCGGGCCTCGGCTGCGCCATCAGCGACTGAACGTACTTGATCCCGATGCTCAGGTCCTTCGTCTGCTCCCAGGCACGCTCGTAATACCCCGAGGCCCTCCGGGCGCGATCGATCTCGGCAAACAGATCCCCGGCCGAAACCAGCAGCTGGAGGTTACCAGCCTCCCGCTCCAATGCCGCATCGATCACGTCCGCGGCGGCATCATCTCTGCCGAATTCGATCAGACGCCGAGCGCCACCGATTCGCACCTCGAGGTTCTCGGGATACGCCGCGATCGCGGTGATGACATCCTGCGCCGCGTCATCCATCCTGCCCATGTCGGCGAGCATCGACGACCGGAGCCGATACGCGGTGAGGTTGGTCGGATCGAGCTCGATCGCTCGGCCGAGGTCCTCGAGCGCATCTTCAAGGAACGTGCGGTCCCGCGCGAGCATCGTCGCACGCTGGACATAGGGCATGGGAGCATCCGGGAAGGCCGCGATCGCCTCATCGATGATGCGCCGGGCCTCGGCGGTGTTGCCCAGGCCCTGGGCGACTTCCGACCGCAGGAGCCGGATCACCAGCTGGTCACGCGTCTCGGCGTCGAGCTGTGTGATCCGCTCGTCCGCCTTGTCATAGGTACCGATGCGCGTGTAGGCCTCGATGAGCCTCGGGAGCGCCTCGCGCCCAGCGGGCCCGTCCGCAGCCGGTCCGCGGAGCAGCGCTTCGTAGAGCTCGATCGCTTCGTCATACCGCCCCAGCCGTAGAAACTCTCGCCCGAGCACGGTGTCGATCACCGGGTTGGACGGATCTTGCAGCGTTCGGCCCTGCCGGAGCGTGGTCAGTGCGCGATCGGGCATGCCTCGCTCGATCAGGAACGACCCGAACGTGAGGTAGGAACGCACCGAGATCGCGTCGGGCTCATCGGAGACGAGGTAGCCCGTGAACTGTTCAACGCCGCGTGCCAGCTGGTTGCGGTTCGCGTACCACTTCGCGTCCAGCGCGACGAGCTCAAGTGAGTCGTCTTCGGCCCTCGCAGTGTCGATCGCTGCCCGCGCCGCATCGAACTCGCTCAGGTCGATCGCCAGGTCGATCATCGCCGCCACGTTTTCGCGGAACTCGGGGCGGGCCTCGGCGATGCGCTGGCGTTCCTCGTAGGCAAGCCGCTTGTTGCCGGCGGCGCCTTCCAGCGCGAGCCACATCTGCGTGAACTGCTCATCGCTGCGGCCGAGCTCGAGGCTATCACGAGCGACTCGGAGCGCATCGGTCGTACGCCCGAGGCTGAACAGCGCTCGGAGATAATCCGTGATCAGCTCGACATCGTCCGGCCGGATGGCCAGCGCCTGCGAGAACGTATCGATCGCGCTCGTGTTCTTCCCGAGCCGGAGCTGGATCTGGGCCAGCAGGCGCAGCGTGCGTGGGTTCTGGCTGCCACGCTCGGTCGCGGCGATCAGCGTGCGCTCCGCGTCTTCGAGCCGGTCCTCGGCGAGCAGCAGGCGGGCCTGCAGCGCAAGGCCACCCGCGCCGTCGATATCACGCTCGCCGTGCTCGGCGATGATCGCCCTGGCCGAGTCGAGGTCGTCCACACGGATCGCGTGGTCGAAAGCGGCCAGCAGGATCTGTGTGTCATCGGGGGCCAGCTCGAGCGCGCGATCGATCGTTGTCGTTGCGGCCTCGATGTCTCCCGTCGAGAGGTGCACGAGATGGGTGCGGTATGCCTTCTGCGATTCGCTGATATTCAGGCCATCGATCGCGGTGATCGCAAGGTCGGCATCGCCGCCGATGCTCGCCTGCCTGCGGATCTGGGCGAGCGAGGCGCTCTCGGGCTCGATGGCGAGACCGGCGTCGGCAACCGCGGTTGCGCGATCGAACTCGCCCAGTCTCAGCAGCATCGACGCGAGCGAGATATGCAGCCTGCCATCGCTTACGGGTGCGTTCGCCTCGATCGCGCGCTCGAGGATCGCCGCTGCTTCCAGCCGTGCCCCGCGCTCGATCGCCTGCTGCGCCTCGACCAGCGCCTGCTGCACAGGATCCTCGCTTGAGTTGGTGCCAGTCAGCGCCTGGATGGTCCGGAGCCGGTCCAGGATCCGCTCTTCATTGGGGAACGCTTCCGCCGCACGCTGGTAGAGCCGTTCGGCCTCCTCGTAGTCCCGCAGCCGCGCGCTGATGTCGGCCAGACCCAGCACGGCTTCGAAGTCGCCGCTGTTGAGATTGGTCGCGATCGTCAGCAGGCGGCGCTGCTCGCCCGTGTTGCCGAGCTGGGATGCGATGTCTGCCGCGAGCTTGATCGCGTTGGTGTCCGATTCGTTGGTCTGGGTGTTGTACCGGCGGATAAGCCTTTCAGCGGCGTTGAAGTCGCCGTCGGCGTAGGCCAGCTTCGCATCGATGAGAGTCAGCTCCGGCGCATCGGCCTGGGTGTTCTCGGCCGCGGTAATCCGGTAGCCCCGTGCGTCCTCGAGCCACCGGTCACGGGACGGTGCCTGCGCCGGGAGCAGGCGCCACTGGTCGAGGGCCGCGTTGGCCATCCTGCCGCCGATCTGGCTCTGGATAGCCGCGACGAGCATCCCATCCGCCGAGAGCGGGGGGCGTTCGATGGCCGCCATATCTTGCAGCGCGTCGATCGCTTCGGCGTAGCGCCGGACGAACTGGAGTTCCGCCGCTCGTGTCTGCAACACCTGGATGTCCAACGGGCGGTTGCTCGCGGCCCGGTTCCACACGTCGATGGTCGCGTCGATGCGGTCTGCTGGCGGGATCGCCTGCCTGATGAGCTGCGTGAGGACTTGTCCGGTACGCGTGTCGGTCTGGTCCGCGGGCGCCTCGAGGAACTCATCGAGCAGCGACCGGACCTCGGACGCGTACTGCTGCACCACACGCTCCTGAGCCTCGGACAGATCACGCCCGAACAGGTCAAGCCGTTGCAGCTGGTCCGCCTCACGCAGCAGCCGCAACTGGGTGAACATGGCGCGGGCCCGGATCGAACCCGGGTTGCGCGAGATGAACGCCGACAGCTCGTCGAGCATGTCATCGATGACCGCTTCGGCTTCCGTGAGCCGCCGTTCGTTCAGGGCGGTGTTGCGTTCGGTGAATCGGATGAGGTTCAGGCGCTCGACCGAATCGATATCGGTCGGATCCGCGGCGATGGCGGCGATCAGGTCCTCGCGGACCCGCTGGATCTGGTCTTGATCGAGATCGATGCCGCCGAGGATGAGCTGCGCACCATACTGGCCTCGGTGACGCCGCAGCCGGTCGACATCGTTGCTATCCGCCCAGTCGTAGTTGTTCTGGATCTTGTTCGTCTCGGAGTCGAGCATCTCGAAGAAGCCGATGTCACTCGGACGCATCAGCGACCAGGTCATCAGCCCCGAAAGGTGCTCCTCCTGTGCATCGAAATCTGCGCCCTTGGCCTCGGCGGTCACGCGCAGGATGTTCCTGAGGTTCGCGTAGTCCTGCTGGTATGCCGAATACGTCGGATGCTCGATCGATTCGAGAGATGAACGCCACCCGGCGAGCCAATCCAGGTTCGATGGATCGTGGTTGACCGCCTTCGACCAGCTCGATTCCGCCGCGGTGAAATCGCCCTCGGCCTGGAGCTGCCGAGCCCGGTTCGCGTGATCGTCGCCGGAGCGCATCAGGACCATCATGGCCATCCAGACCACCCCGCCCATCGCACCCACGAGCACGATCGAGAGCAGGGCGACGAACTTCACGTTCACGCGTGCGGCCATGATCGATCGATCCTTTCTGCGGTCCAGGCCGTCAAGGGCCTTCGATGTCAGCCGGCGCGATCGACGCCGCCTGCGATTCGTGGTTCTTCGTTCTCACTCGGCAGCGGGTACCGCCCCTGCTCGACCTCAACCCAATCGGGTACGCACAGCATCAGATCCGGAAGCAGCTCGCCGAGAAGGCCAGACGCCGCGTCGACCAGGTCTTGGCTTGTCTGGAACGACTCATCGCCGACCGCGTTGAACTGCACCTTGAGATAGAACGCGTAGTCGTCCTCAAGCTCATACGCCAGCAGCCGCACGCCCTCGGCACTCGAGGTCACACCGCCGTTGGCGATGAAGAAGTACCCGGCGAACAGCTTGCCCTGCCGCGGGATGCTGTACCCGGATGTGCGCAGCCGAACCTTCTCGATGCCCTCGGGCAGGCGCACACGCTGGCCGCGAGAGTCCGACCATTTCGTGCTCGTGCGGGCCGTGTAGACCGGTTCGGTCCCGTCCGGCACGTTCGGGTCCAGGACCCATCGGCTGCTATCGAGGTTCATCGGGATCTCGATCGATTCTTCGGCGCGCTGCATGCCGCCGCCGATGAAGCAGCGTTCCGGAACGTGCGGCACCGTATCGATCTGGTTCGTGTAGTACGCGGCGTGGAGCTCGATCACACGCGGCTCACGCCCGGCCGGCGGTTCTTTCTCAATGAAAAGCCTGTTGAGATAGTTGGTCGTCCCGAGTTCCTCGAGCACCTCTGCGGACTCGATCCGATCCTGTCCCAACTGCACCCAGCTATCCGTCTCGCGCGGCAACGAAGCCACCGGGCGGTTCCCCGGCGCGTAAATGGCCTTCTTGGTCAGATGGAACTCGTAGGTATCGATCGCCCAGCCGATCCCCAACGCCGACACCGACATGACACCGAGCAGGACGAACGCAGCCGGCCGCGCCAGCCTCGGTGCGAATGCGCAAGGCTCTGGCTTCTGCTCGGGCGGAAGCTCGATGAGCTTCTGCAGCGCCCAGACAAGCACCAGGAAGAGCCCAAGACCCGGGAAGAGAAGCAGCGTGCCGATGAAGGTGTGCGCTTCGCCCTGCGCCAGGTCGGGATCCTGGAGCGTCAGCAACCCGAGCACAGCAACGCGGATGATGTTCATGAACAGTGCCACCGGCACCGACATGAGCACCACGGCGATCCGCTGCCACCAAAGCCGGCAGGTCAGCACCGCGACCGTCGCGCCCAAGGCGATGAAAGCTACCACCATCCGCATACCGCTGCACGCCTGCGCAACGTTCAACGGGTACTCCACGCCAGCCGTATCGATGATCGTCAGCACATTGCCCTCGACCTCGGTCTGGAAGCCGAAGACCAGCCCGATCACACCCAGCATCACGAACGCGCCCTGGCTGGCGATCTGTTGAAGCGGCCAAGTGATCTCGAGCATCACCCGTTCGGCCACCGTGACGCCCAGCAGCAGCAGCAGCAGCGGCATCGCGAGATGCCTCGTCGTCGAGGGTCCGAAGAGCGTCAGCACGATCCCGAACGCAGACAGCACCACCGCGAAGCCCTGGAACATGTGCTGACCGGGGAACGGACCGATCGAGAACGTCAGGTAGCCGATGATGCCGAGCACCACCGGCACCAAGCCCGGCCAGAACGTGGTCGGACTTGTCGACGCGATGATCCGGCGACGCTGCCAGATCAGATACCCCGCGATGACAGGCATGAAGAACGCGTGGCCCCAGTCCTCTACCCGGACCGAACTGAAGTGTGCCTGCTTGGCGAACCAGCGGAAAAAGACAGCCACGAACGCGACAGAGAGCAGCACCGCTACGCACACCGACACCACATCCAGGCCGGTCTGCCCACGAGCGGCCTGCCGGGCCGAACCGCCTGCCGCCGAACTTGTCGGCACCGTAGTCATCGGGATATGTCCCGTGCTGCGTTGGTCATCCCGCTATCCCATCGCTCGACTGCGCACCACACCGATCGCGCTGAAAGGCTCACCGCACACCGTCTACGTCGAGACGTGCTTGCGGGTTCGTAACGATCCCGTGCCCCGAGCGACAGTGAGATCACCACCTGCGTCCCATAGAGAACCATCCGGAAGCTCATTCTTGCCCGGAAACAGGCACGAATCATCCATCCCGAGAACGCAGATGCTCCCCCGGCCCCGAAACCCGGACCAAAACCGGTATCCCACCCAGATCAGAGCCGCCCTACAACTGGATCAGAAGTCACGGTTTGTGGGTGGTGCACCGAAGACATCGTTCCCGAAGTTGCGATCGAGCAGGAACCCGAACCCGTACGACGCGCGGAACCCGCCGCGGACCACCGCCAGCGGGAACGCCCAGAAGTTCGTGCCGATGACGATATGGTCGTTTGGTTTTAGGAAAATATCAGGGTGTGTGCCCTCCGCGATCTCCCGCAGATTCAGCCTCACCGTTGCCTGGCGATCCGTACCGACCATGCGTGTCAGGTCGACGCGTTCGGGAATCGCCAAGCCGCCGAGGCCACCCGCTGACGTGATCAGCCGGTAGAGCGTCAGCTGCGGGCTGAAGTTGTACGCACCGGCCCGTGCGATCTGCCCACCGATGTAGATTGTCCCAGAGCCTGCGGCCGGCACGCGGATCAGATCACCGGGCCGCACAATCAGGTTCTGACGCGCATCGCCGCGAAGCAGGGGCTCCACAGGCACCGAGATCACGCGTTGGGTCACCAGCGCCTCGGCCTCGGCCGTGGCCTCGGCCAGCTCAGGAAGCCCCAGGTCAGGCACCCCGACGCCGCTCTCTTCAATCTGGACCCAGCGGCCGTCAAGAAAGATCCACTGGCTGGGCGACGTGTCGAACCGGTTCCCGCCCGGCTGCACGAGGTCGATCACCGGCTCACGCGTGTCTTCTGGCTGGTCGTCCGCTTCCGGCTGCGAGAGCGAACCGACCGCACCAAACACGCCAGGCGAGCCGTCCTCGCCGTCTTCACCCTCGCGCGACATCTGATCGATCAGATCGATCAGCCGGCCGGCCCGGTCCTCGATGTCCTCGGGCAGGCCCGCGGAATTCTCCCGTCCGGACGAGCCGACACGGCCCGGATCGCCGAACTCCTCGCTCAGCGCCGTCTGGCGGATCACGAAGACCTCGGCGGTCGATTCATCGAGCAGCCCGCCGGCCGCGGCAAGCGCGTCGAGCAGGCGGTAGCTCGGCTCCGGGATGAAGTACGGACCGGGCTGGCGAACCGACCCGATGATGTTGAACAGGTTCGAGCGCCGGCCGTCGATGGTCACCGCCACCGTTGCGTTCCGGATCAGGTCCTGGGCCGCCAGACCTTCGACGATGGTCCGCTGCACCTGATCGCCCGTCAGACCCAGAATGAAGAACTTGCCGATGCCAGCCAGGTCGATCGTGCCGTTGTCCTCAACACGCACGGGGAAGGGCGTCTGCGAGCCGGTCGACGGGTAGTCGAAGATAATGACCGTGATCGTGTCGCCCGGCGAGAGGCGGTACTCGCTGACCTCGGGCCGCAGGTCGGCCGGTGTGACCTCGCTGGTCTCGACGAACTGGTCGGTGTCCGGCTCGATCGCCGAAAGCCGGCGGAGGATGGGCACCTCGATCGGGGTTTCCTCCCAGCGGCCCGTCACGCTCGGATCGAGGTACGAGTCGACGCTGCAGCCAGTCGAGCCGAGCAGCACGCCGGCGAGCAGGATCGGGGGAGCGAGTCGGAGCGTGGTGCGTGTCTTCACGGTCGTGGTTCCCGGGGTCTGGTACCCGTGGCCGATCATCGTTTTGCTGCCGGCCGGTCGTGCCCTTGCCGCGTTCTCGGACGTGGGCGTCCGCATGGTGGCGAGTCTAGCGGGCTGGCGGATCGCCGGCCCACCTGCGTACGGCGTCTAGATCGGCCGGGCTCGCGCTCGGCGTGAACGAAACCCGGGATGTTCTCGGGCCTCGCGCACAACGAGCGACCTCGCATGCCCTTCCGTGCCGCCTGACAGACCGGGCTCGATCGCGGCCGAACGCCGTCCGATCCTAAACTCCATCATGACCCCTCCGTCGCGCCTCGCGCCGCCCTCGCCCGACACCGTCGCCCGCACAGTCGCTCGCCATCCACGACCGGCCGGCGGCGATCCGATGCGACGCGTCGACAAGCCCGTCATCAGCCTCTCCGGCATGGTCATCAACAATACCGAGAAGGACCACCTCGCCCAGAAACGCAAGCCCAAGTGGCTCAAGGCAAAGGTCCCCGGCGGCCCCGGCTACGAGAAGCTCCGGGCCATCATGGACGAGCACAAGCTCCACACCGTCTGCGAAGAGGCAGGCTGCCCCAACATGGGCGAGTGCTGGGCCCGCGGCGTGGCCACCATCATGATCCTCGGCGACACCTGCACCCGGGCCTGCGGGTTCTGCAACGTCAAGACCGGCAGGCCAGCGGAGCTCGACAAAGACGAGCCCCGCCGCGTCGCCGAGTCCCTCGCCCTGATGAATCTCAAGCACGTGGTCATCACCAGCGTCAACCGCGACGAGCTCAAGGACGGCGGCGCCGGCATCTGGGCCGAGACCATCATCCGGAGCCGCGAGTCCTGCCCCGGCATGTCGATCGAGGTACTCATCCCCGATTTCGAGGGCGACGCCGCCGCGCTCCAGATGGTCATCGACGCCAAGCCGCACATCATCAACCACAACATCGAGTGCGTCCGTCGGATGTACCCGGCCGTCCGCCCAAGCGCCAAGTTCGACCGCTCGCTCGAACTGCTCCGCCGCGTCAAGGAGCAGGGGGGCGTAGCCAAGACCGGCATCATGGTCGGCATCGGCGAAAAGGACGACGAGATCCTCGCGCTCATGGATGACCTCGTCGAGGCGACCAGCAAGCACACCGGACCCAAGCCCGGCGACCCGTGCGACATCCTGACCATCGGCCAGTACTTGCAGCCGACACGCAACCACCTGCCCATCGACCGCTGGGTGCACCCCGACACCTTCGAGATGTTCCGCGAAGAGGGCCTGAGGCGTGGTCTCAAGGTCGTCGAATCGGGGCCCATGGTCCGCTCGAGCTATCACGCCGATATGCAGGCCGACGCGCTCAGCGGCATCGAGGGCGAGCGCGCCGCGCAGTCGACCGCCGCGGTGCAGGGCCTGATCGATGACGCGTCGCCGTAAACCACACGGCGTCCGCCGGTTCATCGATGTCCTCTCACCCAAGGCGCAGCGCCTGCTCGCGGCCGCCCTCTTCCTGACCTTCGCGCCCCTGATGGTCGTGCCGATCGAGTCCCAGGGCTACCGGCTCAGCTCCGTCGTCTTTATCTGTTGCGTCTCGGGGCTGATAGGTATGTCGTACGGCCTCACGTTCATGTGGACAAAAAAGCTCCTGCCCGTAGCGATCGCGCTCCACGCGATGACGTTTCTCGGCTACGGCGGCGTCTTCCCGGAATGGCTCTGGCCCCGCGCCAGCGGGTTCAGCCTGACCGGGCTCGCGGCCGTCATCCTGGTCGGATCCGCATATGTCGTATTTGTGGTCATCATCGCAGGCGAGGGCCAGCGGTCCGTCCGTCAGCAGGCTGAACTCGATCTTGCGACCAAAATCCACAGCGAGCTCACGCCGCCGATCGAGACCGCTGGGCAATGGGGACTGGCTGTCGGCCGGAGCGACGCGTCGAACTCGATGGGCGGCGACCTGATCGATGTAGTTGACCATGGCCCGTCCATGACCGCCGTGCTAGCCGATGTCTCGGGTCACGGCGTGCGTGCCGGCGTCGTCATGGCGATGGTCAAGACCGCGTTCCGCGAGGCGGTCGCGTCATCAGCGGACCTGCCCCGGATCGCCCAAGCCGTCAACCGAGCCCTGGCGGGACTGACCGCGGACGATGTGTTCGCTACAGCATGGTTCGTCCGGATCGAGCGGGGCGGCACACTCACGGCCGTCGGCTGCGGCCACCCGCCGATCTACACGTCCAATGCGAAAGGTGCGATCGAGTGTCTCCGGGCGGAAGGCATGCCCCTGGGTATCGCCGCGGATGCGTCGTTCCCCCAAACGATGTCGGCCGACACGCCCGCCGCCCGGCTCGTCCTCTACTCCGATGGCCTCACCGAGGCTGGCGCGGAACGGGGCGCCATGCTCGGCGACGAGGGGCTACGCGGCATCATCGAATCAACGCTGCATCTCCCAGCCGCCGAAGCGATCGAAGCCATGCTCAACGCTGTGCTCCGGCACGCGCCCGCCGATGACGACAGGTCCCTCATGCTCATCGAGCCCGCCTGATCCTGAACAGCCTCGCTTGTCAAGCCTTACTCGGCGGGTGGCCTTGTGCCCGGCAACCGGTGCGGCTTCTCGCGGACGTACCCGCCCATCACTGCGGCCGCGCTGAGCAGCATCAGGTCTTTGATGATGTACTGCCCTGCGATCGTTGGCACGAGCGGCACCTCGACGAAGCATGCTTCCGGCTTGAGGATCAGCGCGAGCACCGTCCCGGGCATACGAACCACCAGCAGGATCAGTGCCACGCGGTGCAGCTTGTGGATGATCAGCGTGATGCCGATCAGGATCTCCCACGCACCGAGCACGGGCACCATGACCTCGGGGCTGCCGAAGTAAATCGTCTCGGCGATGATGCTCGTCGCGGTCTTCTGCCCCGCGACCTTGAGCGTGCCGAACCAGATGAAGACCATCCCAAGCGTGAAGCCGTGCGTCGAGTGTCCGAAGACGTACAGCGCCTGCTCGATGCGGCGGTCGATGCCAAGGATCCGGTGCTTCATCGCCAAGCCCTCCTACGTCCGAGCCCGAAGGGAGTACCCGCTCGAAGCCGGCACGACGCGGCCGCTCATACTCCATAGGATTCATCGGCTCGGCATGGGTGCTCTGCTCCTGCCGAACGGACGAGGGCCGCCGTGATTGATCCCGAAGCTATCCGCGGGCTGCTGACAGCCATCGAGCTCAAGGACGCCGCGACGGCCGCGCACACCTGGCGCGTCACGCTCTATGCCCGCGCCCTGGCCGAGACGCTGGGCCTAACCGGCGAGCGCCTGAGACTGGTCACGGTGGGGGCCGCTCTCCACGATGTCGGCAAGATCGATATCGACGACGCCGTGCTCCGCAAAGCGGGGTCCCTCGACGACGACGAGTTCGCCGTCATCCGCACCCACACCACCCTCGGCTACGACCGCCTGCGGAGCATGGGCGTTGACGAGCCGGTCATCCTCGGCCTGGTGCGGAGCCATCACGAACGCTGCGACGGTTCGGGTTACCCCGACGGGCTCGTCGGGAACCAGATCCCGCTTGAGGCCCGATACCTCGCCGTGGTCGATGCGTTCGACGCGATGACAAGCATCCGTCCGTACAGGGACGAGGTCGGCGAGCCCGCAGCCCTTGTAGCGATCGACGACCTCCAGCAAGGTGCAGGCACGCGGTACTGCGCCCGATCCGTTGAGGCCTTCGCCACCCTCTTCCGCACCGGCGCACTCGACTGGATCCTGCACTACTACAACGACGGCGCCGAAACGCCCGGATTCGACGCTATCGAGCACCTCGACGACGCCATCCGGGCGCTCCGCTCAAGCTGAGGCCCGGTTACAGACCTGCCATCGACCGCAGGGCCTTGTCGATCTTTGGCGGCACCGGCATCACGCTCAGCCGCGCCTGCGTGACCAGTTCGTACCCCTCGAACCGCCTGTCCGCCTTGATCATCGCGAGTGTGCAGTCAGCCGTCGAGGCCTTCACCGGCTTGAGGTCGAACAGCACGTACTTCGGCTCACCGCTGGCCAGGGTCTGCGGCTTGTCCGGATCCGGGTACGCGCCCTTGATCACCTTGGCGAGGCCGGCGACGCGCTTCTCCCCGCCGGTGTGGTAGAACAGGATCTCGTCCCCCTTGGCGATGCCGCGCATGTGCTTCTGCGCCGCCGGGTTCGTGACGCCGTCCCACATCGTGGATTTTTCACGCACCAGATCGTCGTAGCTGTAGGCGTCCGGCTCGGTCTTGCAGAGGTAGGTGGCCATGGCAGAACGATAACCGCCCGTGCGCGAACACGGGCGGTCATCAAGCGTTCAAATGTGCTCGCCGGGCTCAGTTGCCGGCGTCGGCGATCGGCTGACCGGTCACGGGGCAGACCTTGCCCTCGCAGGCCTCGCCCTCGTTGGAGACCATCTCGGCTCCACCCTCGGCCTTGCTGCCGTCGCAGGTCGACTCACAGGCCTCGCCTTCCATCGCGACCATCTCAGCGTTCGCGCTGCTGCAGGCCGACTCGCAGGACGAGCCTTCCATCGCAACGGTTTCGGTGCAGGCGACTTCGCAGTCGGCCTTGTCCGCGCAGGCTTCCTTGGACATGTCGCAGGACTCGCCCTCATTGGAGACGAGCGTCGCGGTCGCGACGGCGTCACCCGGGCAGCACGAAGCGCCCTCTTCGACGGCCGCCACGGTCGTCGCTGCCGCGACGTCCGTCTCGGTCGTACACGACGAGCAGTTCCCGCCGAGCATCATGTACCCGGCCACGCCAACGCCAGCTGCCGCCGCCACAGCGAGGACGGTCGACACCAGGCTCGATCCACGGTTCATCATGATTCTGCATCCTTCTTCAAAATCGGGCGGTACGAGCACCGCCCGAACGCACACATCGCCAGAGGGGTTCTAGCCGGTTCGACCGGCTCGGACCCATCAGTATCGGCTCCTGCCGATGCTGACAGTGTATGGACACACCCTGGGCACACACAATCCCGGTGGTCCAACCTCGGCCAAATACCGTTTCTTCCCGGATCCGGGCAGTTCTCACGAGTCGTTCCCGAACCCATATTCAGGCGGGCCCGGATCCTCCCGATAACCCCCGGGTCCCCGCAGCCGGGTTCCGGGAGAGGTCCGTCGATGAATGACCGACACGAAGATCCGTTGAATACGTCGGCCGACACCTCCGCGGGCTTCAGCCCCGAGGACATCGCCGAGATCGAGGCCAGGCTCCGCGACCTCGAGCGGGCCGAGTCCCGTTTGGCCGAGCGCGAGCGTGAGCTGGCCGAGACGAGCGCATCGATGGCGCGTGATCTGCGCGATACGGCCGAGCAGCTCAAGCACAAGGAGCACCAGCTCCAGAACGTCGGCGAACTGCCCGAGCAGCTGCGGAACCGGCGCTCAAGGCTTCAGCGGATCCGGGCCGTCCTCCGCGACCGCGCCAGCAAGCTCCAGCGCTATGAGGCGGTACTCGATGACCGTGCCCGCGAGGCGGATCAGATCCTCGCCCAGCGGCGTGAGGTCGCCAAGGCTGGCGCTGCGGTGCAGAGCCGCGAGCGCAAACTCGCCACGATCCAGGCCCGGAACAAGACGATGTCGGCCTCGTTCTTTGTCGTCGCGGCGATCGGTATCCTCGGTGTCTTGAGCTTCGCCGTGGCGGACCACATGGCCCCGGCGACCTACGCCGCGAAGGCGGAGGTGCAGGTCGACGCCCGCGGCCGGGCGCTCACGCCCGATGAGGTCGACGAGTGGCAGCGGTACATCGAGGCGCTCGTGACCGATCCCGGGCTGCTTGAGATCGCCGCCGACCGCATGGGCAAGCGGGGCATCGCGAGCCTGGGCAGGGCCGCCGACCTGCGGGTCCGGCTCGAGCGGGACCTGACAACCTCCGCGCCCTCGTCCGGTCGGCTCACGATGGAGCTCGTCGGCGAGGGCAGCGCCGCGACCCGCCGCTCCCTCGACACGTACGTCGTTGCCATCGTGGCCCAATCGAACGCGACGAAAAACCAGCGCGCCGGCGGCACGGGCACCCGCGTCTCGCTGGATGCGGAGATCGCCGATGCACCGATCGAGGACGAGCGGATGGTCTACGCGGCAGGCGTCGGCGGCGGGGCGTCACTCGTCGGCTTGCTTCTAGGCACGACGGTCTACCGGCGGCTCCGGCGTCAGCACCAGGATTTCGAACGGGGCGTGATCGACTGAGCGTCGACACGCGGGTGCGTCACGCTGTCGAGAGCACGAGCGTGAGCGTGTCGCCCGAGGCGCGGGCGACGCCGAAGGTTGTGCCCAGCGCTGCTTGAAACGTGAAACTGATGTTGGCCAGCCCTTCGCCCGGGGTGAAGCGATCGATCCGCTGGAGCACCTCGCCGTCGTCGCCGAGCTGCACCAGGACGTAGGCCTCGTTCTCGGCGAGCTCGGGCATGTCGAACATCGCCAGGTGCCCGCGGCCGGTCTCGCTGTTGATGAAGATCGAGGCTTCGGTCTCGGATCCGGCTCCCTCTACGCCTGTCAGCGGCAGACGGTCGAACGCGGGGCTGAGGACCGCGGTACGGAACTCGGCGTTCGGTGTGTTCCAGAGGAAGAACTGCGTGGCTTGATTCGAGGTGATCTGCTGGCCGACCCGGTTGAACTCGGTCTGGAGCTGGACCGTCAGGACGCCCATGAAGACCGCGGCGGTACCGGCGGCAAAGGTCGCGACACGCCAAAACGAGAGCGAGCGGCGCGAGCGGGCAGAGCCGGGCGCTGCTGTGTCGGTCGAGGCAGAGCCGGCAAAGATTGCCTCTCCGATGGCGTCGGTGGCGTAGCCGGCTTCGTCCATCACTCGGCCGACGACGCGATGCTTGAGATCCTTAGACGGCATGACATCTGGGAGAGTCGTCATGTCGGCAAAGCGTGCCTGTTCGCGGCGGATCATGGCGCGGATCGATTCCGGTGCCGCAGCGAAGGCCGCCTCGAAAGCGGTGGACTGATCGGGTTCAAGCAGGCCCGCTGCCTCCAGCAGGGCTGTTTCCAGCATCTTGTCGGGTGACATGTCGGATGACATCACACAGGCTCCTCGAGACCCGAACGCTCACGGAGCCGGACGAGGGCGCGGCTCAGGGCGGATTTGATCGTACCGATGGGGGTGTTGAGTTCTTCGCCGATCTGGCGCAGCGTCTGCCCACCGAGGTAGGCGCGGATAACCACGGTCTTCTGAAGCTCAGGGAGCTGCTCGACACGCTTCATGAGCGATTGGTACCGCTCGTCGTTTTCCATGTCGCTCGACTCGGACGCGGGGGCCGACGGGTGCGAGACGCCGTCGCCCATGCCCACGAGCCGCACTCGGGCCTGCGCCCGCCGCAGGCGGTCGACCAGGTGCCGACGCGTGATCAGCAGGACCCAGGTGACCAGGGCCGCTCGCTCGGGGTCGTAGCGATCTGCGGTCTTCCAGAGCCGGACGAATACCTCCTGAACGGCATCTTCGGCCTCGGCCCGCGAGGGCATGGACTGGTAAGCCATGCGATAGACGAGCGATCCAAAGCGGTCATAAAGATCGCCGATGGCCGATTCTTCATCAGCCGCGATCCGCTGCATCAGAGCGAGGTCCTGGATTTTCTGCGTTGTATCTGCCATGCAGGTCCAATATGCCTCGCGGCTCGCTGATTCCCGAAATTCAGAATCGAATGCCCAGCAGGGATGGTATCAGAGACTGGCTTAACAAACAAAAACAAAGCATCACTGCTGCAATCGCTGCTCAATCGCTGCTCATCCTCTCTGAAGGCTGTTCAAAGAGATGACCTCAGAGTGATACGCCAAGAAATGAGCCGCTGATCCGCCGATGAAGAATCATCCGCTGAGAATTTTCCGTCGAAGTGATGCATTGGTGAACATGGGCCGAGGTTGTGGGTTGTGCTGAAGACGCGTTCCTGCGGCCCCCAGCCCTTGTACCGGGGGAATGGGCTCGATACACTGTTTCGAGGAGGTCTGGGCAAGCCCAGTCTCTCGGAGAGGATTCAGAGCGTTGCGCTACGCATCTCGCACACCCCGGCATTCGTCCAACATCTGTGCGATCGATCCGCGAGGTCGGGCCTTCTCGCTGATTGAGCTTCTTGTGGCCATCGGCGTGATTGCGGTGCTCGTCGGTATCATGCTGCCAGTTTTGGGCACGGTCCGCGACACGACGCATCGGGTTGTGTGCTCGTCGAACATCCGCCAGATCGGTCTCGGCATCACGATGTACGCCGATGACAACCGCGGTTTCTTGCCAGCTTCGGTCTTCCTTTCGAGGGCAGACGACGATCCGGGCCTTCCGCTCGAGACGATCAGCTTGAGAATCGGCAGCTCGTCGTCGTTTATCCAGCGTGCCCGAGAGGACCAGGACCTGGCGATCCATACCTCCGCGGCCTTGCCCAGCAGGTGGGATGGCATCGGCCTGCTGTACTCCTTGGATTACCTGGAAGCACCGGGTGTCTTCTATTGCCCCGCGCATACGGGCAGCTTCCAGAAACAGGAGCAGCTGGAGACTGCCTGGCAGCTGCCGGCCTCGAGCGTGTTCTCCAACTACCAGTACCGTGGCGAGGGTCCGAACGGCGACCGACGTCTGTGGCAGTTGCTGCCACGCCAGACCGTCATCCTTTCGGATTCGCTGCGTCCCGATGATTCGCTGAACCATGAGGACGGCGCGAATATCCTCCGGGCCGACCTGAGCGTGCTGTGGTTCCAGGACACACAGGAAACCTTGGTCCAGCTCAGCCGGAACGGCGATGCAGAGGGGGCTTGGGAAGCACTCGATGGTTCCCAGCAGCCCGGCGAGAAGCACACGGACGACTGAGAGCGGTCCCTGCTTCGACGGCTGGTACACAGTCATGTTGCGATGCGGGCGCCGTGTCCAACCACGCCGCTTGCACACTGGCACGGCCTTGCTTCACGGACTATGTTGTGCCTGCACGGCTCCCTCCCGTCGAACCCTGATCGCTTGCATGCCTTTCTGGGGTTTGGAGGCGGGCTGACATAGAACGGGTTCGGCCGACGGGTCGGCGTGGGGCCCTCCAGGAGATCGCAGATGGCAGACCAAACCCGATGCAGCAGGTCCGCTGTGCTCCGTGCTCGCATGGGATCCGCGTTGGTGTTGCTGCTCGTGCCGCTGTTGTCCGTGGGGGCTGCGTCGGCCCAGCTTGTGCCGGAGCGCGTCTACTACGGGATCGATCGGCCGATGCCCATCGAGGTGGTCCGTCCCGCGGGGGTGGCGGGCGATCTTCAGATTAAGCTTCTCGAGCCGGTGTCGGCGGGTGAACTCGCGAGCGTGCGGTGCGAGGAGGGCATGGTCGATCTTGCATCGCTCATGCCTCAGCTGTTCGAGCCGACCTTCGCAGAGCGCGCCGTCTACGCCCAGCTGGTGGTGGGCGACACGCCAGTTGGCCCTGCGTTGGTCGTCCAGCCGCTGCGCAGCGTCGAGTATGCTCGGCTGGATCCTCGAGGCCAGATCGACTGGCTGTCCGATCGGCCGGTGCTTTCTGGCTTCCGGGTCTACCAGGACCAGCTGGTACTGATGGAGACATCGCTCGGCGATGTCACCTTCCGGATGCGGCCCGACGAAGCCCCCAACACCGTCTGGAACTTCCTGACGCTCGCCGATGGTGGGTTCTACACCGACATCCTCTTCCACAGGATCATCGGCGGCTCGCCGGAGGTTCCGCCGTTTGTGGTACAGGTCGGCGATCCGACCGGCGGCGGCAGCGGTGGTCCGGGGTACTTCATCGACCTGGAGCGGAGCGAATTGCCCCACACGTTCGGAGTGCTCTCGATGGCACGGTTTAAAGAGAACCCCAACAGCAACGGTTCGCAGGTGTTCATCTGCCTGTCGCGCGAGCGGACTCGGCCGCTCGACGGCGACTACACGACGTTCGGCGAGGCCGTAGACGGCGGTGACACGATCTTGGCGCTAGAGAGCGTGCCGACCGGTGCGGGTGATCGTCCTGTTGATCCGCCTGTGCTCGAACGGCTCAGGCTAATACCGGCCCCTCCGTATGGTACCGGCCCGAAGCCGATCGAGCGACCGAAGCGAGCGGCTCCGAGTTCTGAACGCTAGATAGCGATTTCGACGCCGACGCCGATGCTCGCGCTGGGGTGCAGCTCGATGTCGTTGATATCGACGCCGTTGCTGTTCTGGAGCTTCAGTTCCCGGTGCGGGATGAAGCTCGCGGTGGCGGTGAGGTCGACGTTCTCGCTGAGCTCGAAGCGTGCGAAGCCTCCGAGCGGCAGTATGAAGTCTTCGAGGATGCCAGCGGAGGCGATGTCGTTGTCCTCGGCGAGCCGGAACTGGTGGAACCGCACGCCGAAGAACGCTCCGAGTGTGACGTCTTCGAATGCATCGTTCTCTACGCGGAGGCCGATGGTCGGTGCGCCGGGCCCGCCGTCCACGACGCCGAGGTGGAAGCTGGTGTAGTCCGTGGCCTGCACATCGAGGCTCGGCGCGGGGAAAACGAACGGGTCCTCCTCGATCCTCGTGCGGAAAGTGACGCCGAGGCCGATAGCGACATCTTGGTTGAGCTGGTATCGCGCGCTGGCGTTGCCGCCGTAGGTCAGGCCGTCCTGAAAATCTGCGCCGAGCTCGCCCGCGAAGCCCGCGCTGATGCTTCCGAAGAAGGCCCACTTCTGGTCGTAGATGTGCAGCAGCGAGACGCCGACGTTCGACTCCAGTCCGTAGTCCAGCGGATCCTGCGGCGCGAAGTTGCTAAAGCCCGTGAAGTTCTCGAAGTCGTAGAAGCTCGAGGTCTGATCGACGCTGAAGCTGAAGAAGTTGCGTTGGTTGAGCGGGATCTGGATGGTGGCCGAGGCGGGCAGCCGCAGCGTGCGCACCTCGCCGACAGCGCCGTCTCCTTCGCCGACCGCGTCGTAGTACGCGCCGAGATCGACCGAGACGGTGATCGGCCGGGCACGCGGGATCCGCGGTCCGTCGGCTGGGCTGGGCTGAGCGGGATCGCCCGGCTGGGCCTGTGGCTGGGCTTGCTGCTGGGCTTGCGGCTGACGGTCACGCCGCGGGCTGTCCGAGGGCTCGATAGGGCTGACGGCCTGTCCGGCGGCCGAGGCAGCGGCGGCGAGGCCGACGGCAGAGAGGATCAAGCGGCGAACGGTCATATCTCGGAACTCCGTCGGTCGGGGCGTGGTCCGGCCCACCTGCTGTCGGTTGACGCCGGCTGCTGACTGCCAGTATAGATCGGCGCTTCGCATCATCGTCCGTATCAGAATCGCTCGATGCACGATCGGCGGATACAGTGGCTTCTCAGGGGGCGGTAACTCAATTGGTAGAGTGCCAGCTTTGCAAGCTGGAAGTTGTCGGTTCGAGTCCGATCCGCTCCATTGCCGCCGGTGAGGCTCACGCGGGCGGCCTCACGGCCGGCATGACGCCCATTCCGGGATCGGCTCGCCGAGGTGATCCTCCAACTGCCGGACCGAGGGCCAGAGCCATGTCCTGAGCATGGCCTCGTGGCCGGCTGACATTCGTGGGGGCGCGCTTGACCCGCCTGCGACCGACACCGAGGCGTCGAGCACACGCCGGCGTAGCTGCTTGGGCAGAGCCTTGCGGATCGCACCGAGCCCTGGGATGGACTTGATCGCGTCGGCGATCCGTGTCCGTTGCTCGGTGGCGAAATGGTCGGCGCTTCGGTTGGAGTGCACGGCTTGTTCGCCCAGCAGCGGCGCCGGGTCCTCGCCGAGGAACGCGCAGAGCTGCCGGATGACAGCCGCGCGGTCGGACTTATACCGCTCGAAGATGACAACGCAGAGCTGCGATGGATCGAACCGGGACGTGTACTCGCGGATCTCGTCGATGTACTTGCTCGATTCGACGAGGTAGCTCCCTTCGACGAGGGCCCGGTCGGGGTCGCGAGGTATGTCGGCGTCGCCGCCGAAATTGTCCTGGTTCTTGAGCTTCTGGAGCCAGTAGGAGTAGCAGCGCTCGACCGGGTTCCTGACGAGCATGATCAGCTTGGCGTCGGGGCAGTGCGTGGCGATCTTCTCGGCCGTCCCGGGGAACTCGACGCGGTTGGTGTACTGGGTGGACCCGTCGCCGACCGTCCGCTTGGGCATCGACTCGAAGAGCGAGGTGTACCAGTCCAAGCCCTGCGCATACTGCTCCGGGCGGCAGAAGAACTCGGGCTCCTTGGGGGTGCAGATGCCGATGTCCGGGTGTCGGTCGAGGTCGTCGCAGAGCGATGTGGTGCCGCACTTCGCGGAGCCGATCATGATGAAGTCGGGCAGGCGTGAGGCCATAGCGTTGGGATCCATCCGGGGTGCTGTCGGCCTGATCGTACCGCGACTTGCTACCCGGCTCTGTCAGGCTCCCGCGCGGGCGTTCCCGGGGCCGCGAGCCGTTCGGTGACGGCTTCGAACCCTGGTCGGCCCTGCCGGATCGCGTCGCCGAAGCCTTTGTCGGGGTGGCCGTGGGCCACGCTGTTGATCAGGCAGGCCTGCTTGAGGTCCTCGAACGGGATGCTTGTGTCGATCACGCCCAGCTGGTAGAGGTACTCGTCCAGCTTGCCGTTGGCCAGCACGCGCCAGTCCAGCGGCGGCTTGTTGAGGGTGTACCGCCGGAAGACGCCCGTTGTGCAGTTGGTGGTCAGGGCGTTGTACCACTGCGGGGCGTGTGCGAGCTCGTTCATGATCTCGACGTATTCGAGGAATCGGATACGCATCGTCTCGGGCTGGATCTTGAGGCGGTAGAGGTAGAGCTTGCGTCCGTCCTCGTGCTCGACGCGTCGGCGGATCAGGTCGCGCTCGTCGGCGGCGGCGCAGAACAGCTCGTTCTGGCGGTAGAGGTTCCGCCAGAGGCTGAATCCCTCGCCCTTGAGGTTGCGGACTTCGAGGCTGAAGCCGATGCGTGCCGGTTCGTCTTCGGGGGTCTCGCCGCCGAACTCGAAGATCGCGAACGGGTGCGACATCAGCGCCGAGCCCCAGTTGCTCACCAGCAGGTCCATCGCCAGGAGCCGGTCGAGCGGGTAGACCCCGTCGCTGAAGCGTGGGGTCACATCGTCGAGGCTGTGGTAGATGCTGTGGCGGACATCGCGGATAGTGACGGTGTTGTCGCGCAGCTCGGCCGAGGGTGGTCGCATCAGATCGTCGCGCCAGTCTCGGTCCGATTGCGGCGGGATCCGCCGCCACCAGACGATGACCGCGGCAAGGACGATCAGGAGTGCAACCAGTGGCTGCCAGACCGGTTCCCAGAGCAGCCCGGCCGCGATGACGCCGAGCAGCCATGCGATGGCCAGCGCCCGTCCCGGTTCGGACTTCTGGCCCATGTCATAGAAGATGGCCCCGGCGACCCAGAGCCCGGCGGGGACCGCCGCGAGCCAGTACATCATCTGGAGAACCACGCTCACGGTGCATCCTCGGCGTTCGGTGGGCGAAGAGTCGGTTCAGCGAGCCGATGGAGGGAGCGTACGGGACCGATGCGGATCATGCCGTCTATCCAGGTGAGGTCGGGGCGGACTCGGCGGGGGTTCACGCTGATCGAGCTGCTGGTGGTCATCGCGATCATCGCCCTGCTTGTCGGGATCCTTCTTCCTGCGCTGGCGAGCGCACGACGCACGGGCGACGCCGTCGTCTGCCTGACCAACCTCCGCCAGGTCGCGGCTGTTTCCTGGATGTACGCGGACGATCACGATGGCTTGTCGCCGGCGCTCGGTGTCCCGTGGGGGCGCTCGCCCTTCTGGGCGTTGGTCGTCGAGGAAAGCTACCGGGAGACGAGCGTGCTGGTCTGTCCGGCGACGGACCGGATCGAGCCCGAGGCGATGACACGAACCTACGCCGTCAACGTGACCGGCCTGGCTGGTGCCGAGGGCGACCGGGGCGATTTCGACGCCGCGCCCACCCACATCCGCGTGAACTCGGTCCCTCGGCCGAGCGAGACGGTCTGGTACCTGGATTCGGCTTCGGCGTTCGTGACAGGGACCGGGCCGCCCGGGACTCGGACCCTCGCGACCATCGATTTCCGGGATCCCACGCACGTGCCGGACCGCCTCGGCAGGGTCCACCGAGACGAGCGGTTCCAGCTCGGCCGGTTCGACGGCTCGGCGGGTGCGGCGGCGGACATCGCCGGCTCGTGGCTCGAGCCGCTGCCCTGAGCGTGGCTCGGAATGACCCCGACGGGATTCGAACCCGTGTGGGTGAATCCCAGCCCCCGAGTTGCCCAAAGGCCCCTGCGGGTTGCAAACATCATCGGCCAAACCCGGCCGGGATGTCAAGTTGTCCTGCGGGATTTTGGGATAGTTTTAGCGACCCCCAGCGCCTCGGCTGCACGATCGCGTGCCCGGAAGATCTGTTTGTCCAAGTAGATACGTTGCGTCGTGCGGATGTCAGAATGCCGCATCAAAATCTGAATGTCTTCTAGCGGAAGGTCGTGCTCGTCGAGTTCACGGCTGAAGAAATGCCTGAAGCTGTGAAAGCTTGCGGCCTGTCCGTGGATGTCGTGCTTAGGTACACCGGCACGCTTCATATCCGTGTTGATCGTGTTGGGGTCGGGCCTCTGAAAGATCGGGTCTTCCGGCCGCCGGCCGTCGTACATCATCGACGCGACCGCCTCGGCCGCAAGGGGGAGCAGGGGGTATGGGCCGCCCTTCTTGTTCTTCACAAGGTTATCTGGGAGTATCAGGTGCGGCTTGGTCGCGTCGGCAACGTACATCGACCACCGCAAAAGCGAGCACTCCCGCCACCGCATGCCGGAAAACGCTGCGAATTGGTAGAGATGGCAGCGGGGAATAGGCGTGATCTTGATCAGGCGCTCGACCTCTTCAAGCGTAAACGGCCTCTGACCCTGTCCCGTTTTGTTCGCCGGTCGGTCGATGTGATCGGCCGGGTTGTCCTGAATCCACCCGCACTGGATGCAGAATTTCAGGAACACGCTTAGGCGCGAGAGGCTGTTGTTGATGTAGCGGGGCGAGCGGTCGCCCAGCATTGACTTGACCTCGCTTACTTGCTCCCGTGTGATGTCGGCGACAGAGTTCCAGTTCAGCTCGTTCGCGAATCGGAGCATCATGGCTCGCTTGCCACGGACTTCCTTGTCACTCCGTTTCTCGGCATGCAACGATGCGACCCATTTCTCAACGGCCTCAGACACGCAAACGTCTTGTGTTGTCGCTGTATCCACCTGAACAGGTGGGACATTAGGCACACATCTGTGCTCACAAGCGCGCTCGGTGTCACAAGTACGCACGATGACACGCACGCCATCTTTCTCGACTGCCGCTTCGGAGTCGGGAGGAAGTTCAAGGCGTACTTCGCAGCCCTCAATTTCCACCCCTACGGGATCCACGTCTACCCCTACGGGATACTTGCGTGCGCAACCCATGCAGAGTGTTTATAGATTTGCGTTACAAACGTCAACCGTACTCAATGCAAAGACGCACGGTTTTTGAACACCCGACGGAGAGACAGTTTCCGGGTGACGGAAATCCATAACTCCTTTAGGGGCTTGATACACCCACATTGACGGATGCTGCTCGGACGGGGGTGCTTCGGGTGCATCAGCCACGCCCAGAGTCGGAGCGGGTAGGGCACGCCGAGCCACCGGATGCCGGCCCACTTGACAACCCCGGCGGGATCGGGGTGGCGGTTGAGCGGGCACTGGCCGGCGGTGATGCGGTGGACGATGGGGACGCCCTCGCAGGACAGGACGGTGAGCCCCTTGCGGTCGGCGTGCTCGCAGCCGAAGCACATGGCCTGGCGTTCGCGCTGGGTGTCAGAAAAACGTACCACTTTTTCTGACGGCGTTTGTCCGCACCCGCAGCCCATCAGAAGAAGCCGTCCGAAGTGATCGGGGCCGGGCCGCTGCCGCACTCGCCAAGGCAATCGTCGATGCCCCCGAAGCTGATCGTCGCCGACGACGACTGCTCGACCTCCGAGAACGCGCTGGAGCAGTCGCCCCGCCAGTACGCAAGGAAGTCCGGGTTGTCGTTGTCGTCTGGTTCTTGGAACGACGTTGTCTGCACCAGCCTCTCGTACGCCCCCGACCGACAGGAGTAGTCAAGCGATGCGCTGCCGATGGTGCTCGTGTCGTCGGTGCAGGGCGTGCCGATGTCGGTCGTCGATCCGGTCGCGCGACCTTCGCTCAGGCAGACGGTGAGCTGTGCGGGTGCGCCCGCCGATGCCAGCACCAGCGACCCGAACTGCTGCGCGCCTGAGCCGGGGTCGAAGCGTGGCGGCCTGTCGGTGATCGGCAGCGAGCTTGAGCACAGGCCCGGAGAGCCGTTGCACTCGGTGCAGCCGTCCTGGTAGATGTTGCCGTTCTGGTTCGTGATCGATCCGCTGGTGCTGTATCCATCAAGCACCCACGCCGAGCCGTCCCAAGACCAGCTCGATGTCGTGGTCCACGACTCAATGTCTTCCGAGATCGTGCGCCAGCGACCGACCTGCGTCCCGGCGCACGCCTGCGCCGTGGGCGGGATGACGAAGTCCCACTCGAAACGCAGCTCGGTGTACGTGCGATCGGAGTACGACTCGACGATCGTCGCCGTGATCGAGCCGGCGGGCGCGTTTCCGGGCTGGCAGCAGGTCGTGCGCGTGGCCGGGGACAGCCCGCACGGGAAGACCGACGACGTAAACCGTCCGCAATCGTCGTCGCCGTTGGCCGTGGTGTTGTTCACGCACTCGCAGCAGGTCTCGTATCGCGTCGCGTTGGACAGGTCCACGACGCCGAGACCGTCCGATTGGGTCGGCGTGCCGTTGCCGGCGTTGATCACGTAGCAGTTGTCCAGCTCGGGGACGTAGTACACCCCGCACGCCGGAAGAGCGTTGGTGCAGAGCGTCAGCGACGGCGTCCCGGTTGGATCGCACGCCGTGTACCTCGTGAACACGTCTGGCACGTCCTCGTAGCACGACGGGATGTCGGGGTTGCTGCCCTGGCAGATCCGGTAGCAGTCAGAGACCTCCGAGACGATCGGGATATCGGGGTCGGCCTGATCGACGGGCACGGCGAACGACTGGCTGTAGCAGATCCCGTTGTACCGGATGACATCGTCGCCCCCGAACGCACCCGTCGGGATGACCGTGCCGTCGGGGCACTGCGTGCCGGGCACCACGTAGATCACCGGGTCGTCGGGGTCGAACGGCACGCACCCGTCCAGGGGCGGCGGGCACGCCTCGTAGCGGATGTACTGATCGCCGCAGCAGTCCTTGCAGAGCCTGCGTCCCGACCGCACGATCTTCCGGCCTATGCGGGCCAGCGTTCTCACGGCAGGGGCGTTCCGCCGTTGACGAGCGTGGTCGAGTTGGTGTACGTGATCGTCACGCCGGCGGGCGGCGGGATGAACTGCACCCCGCTCCACACGGTGCTGTTGGTGATCGTCAGGTCGGACTGCAAGCCGCTGAAGTCAACCACGGACCCGCTGCGGGCCTCCAGCGTCGTGATCGTCCCGCCCTTCCACCGCAGCACGCCCTCGACGGTGAGGCTCGTCGCCGTCGCCGTGCGTGTCTCCTGCATCAGCGTCGCGCCCTTGCTGATCGTGACGGTGCCGACCGATCGCTCCGTGACCAGCGAGCCGCCGTTCAGCGTGACGGTGTCGAGCGCCTGGCTTGCGTGCGTGCCGACCGTGACGCTGCCCCCGCCCATGCGGAGCGTCGGAACGTCTGTCTGGTCGTTGACGCTGACGGCCCCGCTGGCGACCTCCAGGAGCGTCACGGTGCCGTCCGTGAAGTAGACGCCCGACGAGCCGGTCCGCAGGACCTGGGCGCGCTGGATCTCCGACGCCGCTGCGATGTACGCGAAGTTGCCTGGGCTGGAGTAGACGAAGTCGCCGGTGTACGTGCTGCCGTCGAGGTTGACCTGGAGCGAGCTTCCGGGAGCCCCGATCGTGCCGTCGAACCCGTTGCCGACCCAGAGCTGCTCAAGCTCGCTGGACGACTGGTCCAGGTCCGTGGTGTACGAGACCGATCCTCGCGTCAGCAGGATCTCGTCCCCGTCGCTGACCGAGCCGACATCGGTGGAGAACGACGAATTGACGCCTCCGGCGTAGAGGGTTGCCATGACTTAGAGCCTTCCGTTGGACGAGACCCGGACCTGGCCGGCCGCCCCGTTTGCTGTAGTAACGCGTACGCGAATGTAGTTCGTGTCGATGTCGAACGATGTTATGCCGGCCGAGCTGATCGTGGTGGCCGTCGCCATCGCGAACCACTCGGTGTTGTCGTTCGATCGCTCGACGGTCAGGACCCCCGACGAGAACGCGCCGGATGTCACAACGACCTGGATGCTCCCGGACGAGAAGCCCGATACGTCCCAGCTCGTGCCCTCGCCGGTGTTCTCAAGGTTGATCACGTTGCCGCCGACCAGCGTCGGCTTCTGGAGGATGCTCATGGTGGTGTTTCTCGTGCGGCGAGCGTCTCGGCGACGATCTGCCGTATGCGGAGGTTCAGGGAGAGGCCGCCGGAGCCCGGCCCGGCGGTGGACACGGACGACGACCCGCCGGAGCACTCTTGCGACGCCTGCGCGACGTGGATCATCGGGTACAGGAACTTTCCGACACGGATGATGTCCACAAGCTTGTCGGCGTACATCTCCTGCGTAGCGACGATGTCGGTGCCGGGATCGACCGGCACGAACGTGGGGGAGTCGTTGACGGTGCTCAGGACGCCGTCCACCATGACGATCAGGTCCCAGGTGACGTTGTCCTTCGGTGCGGCTGCGTCCGGCTCGGTCGTCTCGACGCCGCCGACCTTCACGCGCACGATCTTGCCGTAGATCCTGTCTGAGCCCTCGATGTTCACGAGACACGCCCGATCGGGTCGCCCGGGAGGAACTGCCACGCGTTGGCGAACGCGCCCGCACCGTCCCAGTAGTAGTCAACGGCCCGGCCCTGGAACTGGAGCGTCTGGGTGCCGCCCGGCGTCGGCACGATGACATCGACGGCGTCCTCCGTCGTCAGCAGCTTGCAGAACGGTGGACGCCACCAGGACCCCGAGAACGTCACCGAGTCGCTGCCCAGGCTCAGGGTCGGGTTGACGAACTCGGCGATGCGCGCCGGCTCGGCGAGCGTGCCGCTTGTCTCCCTTGCGAGCGTGCCGGGGTCGATCTCCCACTCGTACGTGTACGTGTACTCCAGCGGCGAGACGCCCGTCTGCCGGACCGACGATGCGCCCTTGAACTTGTACACCCGGCCGTTGATCAGGTGGAACGCGTTGGTCTGCCCCGTGATGAAGGACAGGTCGGAGGCCGTGTACGTTGGGTGGGTGGTCCTGATCTGCCATGTGGTCAGCGGGAACTGGTCCTTGAGGATCAGGAACTCTTCCTGCGTGACGGTGTTGTCGTCGCCCGCCTGCGTGCCTGGGTCCTGCGTCGGGATGTCGGGGACGAGCAGCGTTCGGCTGACGATGACGGGGAAATCGACCTCGACCTGTCGCGTGGTGGCGTTGAACGGTCCGAGCGTGGTCGTGTTGTTCGGGTCGATGATGCCGAGCCCGTAGAAGTTGCTGTTGCTGAAGTAGAGGGTTGCCCGGAGTTCCTGGGGCCCGATCTTGCCGATGGCAAACTTGTCGAAGGGCAGACCGGACACCGGGCCTGGGATGGCTTTGAGCTGACCGACGGCCGCTTCATCGGCGAGGAAAGCATTGACTTCGAGATCGGCGTCGCCCGGCTGGGGGTCGGCTCGGGAGATGATGATCTCCTGCGAGGCGATGGTAGTGCCCTGCGCGTCGCGCTCGCTGTCCGGCGTTGGGTAGACGATGTTGAAGTTGTACATCAGAGGCCGATTCGGAGGCTGTTGATACCGGCGGCGGCCGTGCGGACGTTGCCGATGATGGAGAGGATGCTGGTGGAGTTGTTGAGGGCGGCTTCCATGCCACGGCGGACGGATTCTTCGAGCTGGCGCTCCTGCTTCTGGAACTGGTCCTGCTGCTGCCGCTGGAGTTCGGATATCTTGGAATCGATCAGGCCCAGGAGCTGACCGATCAGATCCACGCTTGCCTGGTCGGCGAGCTCGCCACGCTGATCCCGAAGCTCTTCCTGACGGTCGCGAAGGTCTTCGATCTCGCGCGCGATGGGGTCAAGCTCGGCTCGGCGGAGATCCTCGACCTCTGCCCTTAGCGCGTCGCGCGACT
This sequence comes from Planctomycetota bacterium, assembly GCA_039187315.1. Lineage (GTDB taxonomy): Bacteria > Planctomycetota > Phycisphaerae > Phycisphaerales > UBA1924 > JANQQZ01. The sequence goes on from JBCCZQ010000005.1 coordinate 70,770, forward strand.
CTTGGATCTGCTGACGCGCGTCCTCGCGTGCCTGCGAGTCTGCGTCCCGCCTGAGCGTTAGAGCGGCAAGCTCTAGCTCATCGATCGCCGGACGGATGGCGTCTTGGCCTGCGTCGCCGAGACCCTTTGCAAGATCGCGCAAGGAGTCCGCTCGATCTTCAAGGTCGGAGAGTGCCTTGTCCAGATCCGATGCCGGCTGTGTGATCGCTCTTGCTGCTTCAAGCTCGGCGTCGGCGGCCTGGCGGGTGAGGCGAAGGACCGCCTGAGTTGCTTGGGCCTGGGCTATCTCGGCGTTTCTGCCAAGTTCATTAATCCTCTCGTTCGTGGTCTCAACCTGTGGGATTAAGTCGCCACGGAATGCATCACCGATCTTCTTGGGTCCATCGGAAAGTGTTTCAACGAAGCGCGAAAAGTCAGTATCGGACCCGTCAAGAAGAGAAGATAAAGATCGGAAGCCCTGCTTAGCCGTCTCAAGACCTGCCGCCAAAACCTGTTCGGTCAAAGATCGACTGTTCTGAATGTCTTGCAGATCATTTGAAACAGCACTGGTATCTTCGAGTGTTGAGCGAACTATCGATTGCCGAAGATCTCTGAGACGGTCCTCTGGGAGACCAATGCTCTGGATCTCGTTTTGCAATGATCGAAGGCTTGTGCCGACTGCCTTTACTTCCTCGGCAAACCGTTTTGCCTCTGTGCCGGCGAACGCCTCGCGTATCCGCTTGCCGGTATTGAATGCACCAACGCCAATGGCAGCAATGGCTGCGCCAATACCGATAAATCCTGTAACAACGCCGGCCTGCCGAGACAGCGTGCCTTGCAGTTCCTCACTAATTTGACCGAACGAACGGCGTACACGCTTCGAAGAATCGTCGGCAGCGTTTGCAAATTGGTTGACCTGGCCTTCGGCAGTCCGTAGTTTCGTCTGGAGTTGTTCGGTGTTGGCGGTGACTTCGACACGCGCCTCGCCGAGTCTGGTTGTGTCTGCCATCGGAGGGCCTGTAGGTGGTTAGTCCGTCACCGGAAGTTCTTGAAGCGCTCAGAGCAGTCGAGCGAGAGAAAAGCCAGGCAAGAAGCAAGGCTGTTTTTTGGCTGATTGCTCTAGTTGGAATATCTGTTGTTGTCTACTTTGTGGCTCGCGCCTCTATCGAAGAACACAACGCAAGGCAAATCACCGGCATGCACCAAACTCCTGTGACCCAACTCCCGAACGGCACCTACCGCCGGGCGGACTAGGCGGTCCCATGCCCAGGGCCTGCCCAACGTGCAAGTCCGAGATGGTCGCCGGCATGCCCGGCTTCGTCGTCGGCGATCAAGAGGTCTGCCGAGAGTGCCACGACAAGGCGCACCCACGCTGCCCGTACTGCGGTGCCGAGCTGCCCAAGCTTCCGGGCGCACGCTCAAAGTGCCGGACTTGCGGCAAGATGATCCATGTTCGGACCAGTCAGCAGATATGGCCATCAACCCTGCTGACGGAAGAACAGAAGGTCGTGTGCGACTACTACCGCCGAGTTCATCATCTTGGCGACAATACTGTTTCGTTCCTAGAAGTTGCATCGTCTCTGTCATCGTCCGGCTACGGACCAATGGACGTGTTCTGGGAGTACGCTCGACGGGTCGAGCTGGACTTGGCGAAGCGGAAGAACTACGACTCGATGCGGTGGATCGCCGAGCTTGAATGCCTGCACATGATGTCAAGGGGGCATGACGCTTCACACGTTCTCCGCAAGTATTTCGACATTGAGCTTCGGGTCCTGCTCGATTCGGGCTCGTGCACCATGGACACAACCGTCGAGATCCAGTGCGGGAACGACGCCTGCTCCGACACCATCCCTCTGGCCAAGCGGCGCATGACGATCCGTCAGGCCGCTCGGCACAAGCCTCTGCCGTGCGAGGGGTGCGTGTGTTTCGATGATCAGCCCTCCAGATTCTGTCAGTGTCGGTACGAGCAAGCCTGGGACGATTTCGGGTAGGTTCCTGCGGGCCGGCTATTCCACCCCCAGCATGTGATGGCACACCGGCGCGCTGCACTGCCCCTTCGGGCATCCCGAGGCGCACACGGCCTGGCCGCCGATCACCGCCGACGCCACGTACAGCAGCCCCAACGCAGCGGCAAACGCGACCAGCACGCTGACAAGCCAGTGGTAGTGCGATCCAAGTGCGTTGCCGCACTCAAGTGCGGTGTAAGTGCGGCAATCCAAATCCGGGCTTGACTTTTGCTCCTTGTTCATCAGGTGCCCGCCGGATCCACGGTCAGCGCGCCCGTGCCCTGGAAGGCGATCTCCACCGGCGTCGCTGTGCCGGGCGTCACGGTCGTGCTGACGCTCGTCCAGAACGCCGAGCCGGTCACGTTGCTGTCGTCGGTGCTGTTGCTGCTGGTCACGATGTTGATCGTCTCAGCGCCCACGCTCAAGCCCGCCGTGTCGATGATGTTGTTTGAGCCGGCGATGGTCGGCGTGCCGGACATGAAAAAGCTGTACGTGGCGACCGGGAGGCCGTTGATCTCGCCCCGGTACGCGAGGTTGTTCGTGTAGACATCGAGCTCGATCGTGTCGCCAGACGACAGGCTGATCGTCGCGTCGTCGTCGGATCCTCCGGGAGCGGACGCGCCCGCCAGCACCAGCGGGTTGCTGGATCCGTCATCGACCCAGCAGGTGTACGTGCCAGACGCCTCGTAGTTGCCGTGCGTGAACGTCCGGAAGCGTGATCCGGACCCGAGCACGGTCGTGTCAAAGGCCGGGCGTGTAAACGTCACGCCGAAGCTCTGGAGGTTGGCAACGTACCCGTTCGAGTACGTGATCGACCCGACGTATCCGTCTTCCGGCGTGGGCAGCAGGCCGGAGATCGTGCCCGTCCAGCTCTGCATGGACAGCAGCGACGTGCGCCGGCCGGCGGTGGTCTCGGCGTAGTTGAGGTCTTCGGCTGCCTGGGTGACGGTCGCCGACTGGACCTGGGGCGTTCCGAGCGGGTAGCCGGCACCCGCCGAGCCCCAGCTCGCGACGATGCCCTCGTTGATAGAGACAACGGCCATAGTTATACCTCTTGGACCTTGAGCGTGTAGGTCATGTTGAGAGCGAGCAGCCGATCCGGGTCGTCGGTGGGGACCGTGCTCTCGCCTTGGTAGAGAAGCGATACCGTGCGGGTGTTCGCGTCGGTGATGTTCAGGTCGAGCCGGTGCAGGCCGGCGGTGGGGTGCCCGTCGATCGCGTCGGCTACGTCGTGCGGGAAGACATCGGACTGCTGCTGCTCGCTGTTGCGCAGCGTCACGATGGTGATGTCAACCGTGAATTCACGGAAGAAGTTGGACGTTTCGTCGGGCAGCGATCCCGAGTACGTGATGACGGCGTACGGGGGGTCCGACGTGGCGAAGTCGGGCACCTGGTACATGTAGACCGATTGCAGGCCGTACGCCTGCTTGTTGCCGTCCATGTGGCTGTGGAGGGCCGCCAGCATGGATGCACGCGAGATCATGGCTTGGAATCCCCCGCCGATCGGGTGGCGAAGGTCTTGCGGGCTGTATCAAGGAACACCCGCCCGGCCTTGGGTGATGCCTGCTTGACCGTCAGGGTCGCCCAGGGCCTAGCAGCCATGCCGGGGTGGGTGAACGACTTGCCCGACTTGTGGTGCGTCCTCTGGCTTGGGCGCGTGCCGGTCTGGAGGTAGAGCGGGTAGCCCGCCGCACCCTTGCCGGCCTGGACGTGCATCGGACGCTTCTTGCCGCCGAAGATGCCGAACGCCGCTGCGGGCCGGTTGGCGTTCTCGTCCGCAACGGTGCTCGTGATCCTGTTGCGGAAGTCGCCGGTGTCGGTCGCCGGGAACTCGCCGGGCTTGGACCTTCCCTGCCGAACCGGGTTGCCGTCCTCGTCCACACGATCGACGGACGCAGACTGCACGTTGAGCCTTGCGTGAGTTTCGTAGGTCAGGGCCGCCGCAGTCAGCCCCTTGGCCAGCGACACGCGCACATCCTTGAGCACCTTCGGCCCGTTCCAACTCACCTGCGTCGTCATCGCACCAGCCTCCGCTCGACGCTGACCCACTGGGCCGTCGCCCCGGCCGCCTTGACCGGCAGGCCGATCAGACGCCACTCGGTGTCGTCCTCTTCGAGGAAGGTCATGGTCTCGGTGCTGACCGTCGCCGTGACCGGCAGGAACAGCTTGCCCGTCGAGACGTTCCGCTGCGCCGCCTGGGCCACGATCTCCTGGGAGGTGTCGGGCTGGAGGTTGTACAGCACGGGCGTATCGGTATCGACCTCACGCTTCGGCACGCCCTGCGCCGTGACGGCCGTCGTGTACGAACGCAGGCTCCCGGTCTTGGTCAGCAGCCCGCTCACAGCGTCAGCCTCCGGAAGTTGTCCAGCAGGTAGCGCTGCGACTCGAACTTCGAGCGGACCTCCCGGTACGCGAAATTCTGGTACCCCAGCGACTCGCTCGCGAGGCTGCCCGCCTTGGCCCTCACGCTCGGGTCGGCCGGGTTCGCAGCGGCCACCATCTCGATGATGATCTCTTCGAGCGCCGCCAGCTCGGAGTCGTGGGTGCCCGCCAGGTACCCGCCGGTGTACGTGACCCGGTACGAGTTGATGCCGGTCCCGAACGACCCTCCGACCGGGTAGCGGCTGCCGTGGTCCCAATAGTTCCAATCACTGACGAGTTCGATGCGGCCGGCGTCGTCGGTGGTGAAGTCGTAGTCCGTGGCGGCCAGCGTCGTGTACGTCGAGCCTGACGACCGCACGGCTACGGATGTGACCGATGTGATGGGCGGGTTGCGGACGAGGATGATGCCGGTGCCCCTGGCGTCGCCCTTCTCGTCGGTGTAGGTCGCCGACTCGAACACCCGGTCGCAGTACCGCTCGGCCAGGGCGGTGGCCCTGGTGATCAGGTTGGCGATCAGGGCGTCCGAATCGGACCCACTGATGCCAAGAGCTTCTTTGACGTTGGCGGCGGTCGTCAGGGCCACTAGTCATCGCCCCCCTCTCGGCAGCACTTGGTGGTCAGGCGTTTGCGCAGCGGGCAGGGCGTTGCTGCCTCGGCCTGGCTCTCGACGCAGATGGCTATACCTGCGTCGTACAGCTCGGCGGCCTTGGACGCCGACACCTCAAGCTCGACGCCCGACTCGATCAGGCGGACCCTGACGTACTTTGTGTTCATGGCTTGCCCCAAAAAGCCCGTGCGCCCCGTCAAGGACGCACGGACCGGAAAGGGGGTCAAGCCGTCGTCAGGCCGATGTAGTTGGACGAGTCGAGCGGGGACGCATCCCCGTTGCTCAGGACCGCCACCACGCTCTTGATGATCGTGTTGGCTGTCTCGTCGGTGGAAGCAACGACATCGAGGTACCGCTTCTTGCCCTCAAGATTGAGGCGGAAGTAGTACACGCCGTCGTCGTCGGCATCGCCGATGGGGTCAGCGCCCGCATCGGCAACATCGGCAAAGCCCGAGCCGGACGTGTCCGACTCCTGGACCTTCAGCACCGAGACCTCGCCGCCGCTGGCGATGGTGCCGGTCGAGACGGCGATGGTCACAAAGTCGAAGCCGAGCGTGTCGATCTCGGCGGTTGTCAGGCTAGCGGTTCCGCCGCTCGCCAGGGTGGTCGTGTCGGAGACGTGGACCACCTTGATGTCTTCACCGTTGATGCTCATTGGTGGGTATCTCCGTGATTAGGTCTGGTAGAGAGCGACGAGCGGGCCGGCTTCGGTAGACGATCCCAGCTCGTGAACGTTGACATCGAATCGGGTCCAGCCCTGGACGCCGATCGCGCCCTGATCCCAGTAGCGGTGGGGGTTGAACTCGACTTCCAGCGACTTGCGGTCGCCGAACATGCACGCCGCCGGCAGGTTACCGAAGTACAAGTCGATCGCGTCTCCGCTTGCGTCGATGTTGCCGTTCATCACCTCGACCTCGATGATCGGGTGTCCGAGCGCACGCTTGACGAGCCCGAATCGCTGGCTCTCTTCCCAGCTCACGCCGCCTTGGGCACCGAGAAGCCGGTCGAAGATTTCCGCCGTCATGGTTGGGTGGCAGTAGAACGCAGCGCCCGTGCGGTACCTGCTGGGCAGCTTGCCCATGACGCTGTGGATGTTGGCGATCGTGTGACCAGAAGCCGTTCCGCCGCCGGTCACAGATCGGCTGTCGCTGGTTGCCGTGGAGCCGAACTGGTTGGAAAGCCCGTTCGTGCCTGCGTACGTGCTGCTGCCGTCGCCGATGAAGAGGCACTCGTCCTCTCGCTTCTGGCTGACCGTTGCGATAGCACGGGCGGCAAACTCACCGAGGTTGATCGGGGAGTCGTCGAGCAGCTCACGGCTCATCAGACCGAGAATCCTAAACGACTGCGCGTTCAAGTTGGCGCCGGCAAGCGTCATGCCAGAGAGCGTGGGTGCTGTGCCTTCGGCCGTGAAGTAGCCCACGAATCCGGCACCGTCGCCGCCCCCATTCTTTGTACGCCGTGCTTGATCAGACGACATCGGCTGCACGTCGCTGTACCGACGCGCCACGCCGTACTCGGACTGGTAGTCCCAGATATCGGCCACGAACTGCTCGGGCACGGCAGCGCCACCGTCGGCCGCAAAGGCCGTGGTGTTGATCTTGATCCCGTGCTGGCCCAGCGACTTGACGGCGCTGGTTCTGCGGTCTGCGCTGACCTTCTGGCCGAGATCCGTTCCGGCGATGAGCCAGTTCGTGAAGTGGAACGCGTCCTCGTGCGTCTGGAAGCACGTCGCGCCCTTGCGGGCAAGACGCTTGAACTCTTTCTCGCCGGGGACCGTGACTTGAGTGCGAACCGGGGCGGCACGCTTCAGCTCCTTGACCTCGAACTTGAGCTGCTTGACCGCCGACCGCAGGTTCTTGACGGTCTCGTCCTCTTCGCCTGACTCCTTGGCCTCTTCGTCCTCCGGCTCGTCCATCGCCTCGCCAGAGTCGTCCATGACGGCCAGCACAAGGCCACGGTCGCTCTCTTCGAGGACCTCGACCTTGTACGCCTTGAACGCCCGTCTGATGGCGTCCACGTCTTCCAGATTGATGTTGTTCTCGTTGGCGAACGCGATCAGGTCGTCAACGTCGGCGGACCCGGTGTACCCGTAGTCCTTCTTCGCCGTGCTGAGCAGTCCCTGGTACGCCTTCGCCTGCGCGCTCTTTGCGCCCATGCGATAGCTCCTGTAGTGCGTGTAGATGCGACGTAGCCGGGGCTGTAGTGCGGGGCGTTCGGGGGCGGTCCCTTGTTAGGGCGCGACCTAGTGACCGGGCGTGCTGCCGGGGCTTAGATTCAAACCCCCATCCGGCATGGCTGCCGAATGAGAGCATGCAAAACGCAGGCCCTATTACGGACCAACCTCTAACCCTAGTGTACCCCCCATCCTAAGCGGAGGCAACACAAGACCTAGGGTCTTTTCTTCTTTGACACGCAACATTTCGTAGGTGCTGTAGCGGAGCTCACCAAGCTTTACAGCCTTCTTCACCGAATCAACAAGCGCCTCTGAGTTGGCCGGGATCGGTGTCAAGCTTAGTTCGTGCATGCGCCACTTGCGTGTCACATAGTCGCAGTCCGGCCAAGCCGACTTCTCTTCGTCGGTAGGCGGGCCGGCGTCTACCCGAAGGAAGCCCACCGAGTAATGCAGCGCGCCCATATCGGCGAGCGTCAGGCACTCCTCGCCGAGCTGGGTGTCGGCGATGGCGCACGATGCGTACCAGCCCGTCACACGGCCGTCAGCGTCGGCCCTGGGCTCGATGCGGCGCACCTTGCCGATCGGCTTGTTGCTGTCGTGGTTGAACAGCAGCGCGCCCGCCTTCTCCATGTACCCCGTGTCGAGGCCGGCAGCGACGAGTACCTCGCCCTCTTCGTCCACGGCCTCGGCCGTCATCATCCCGGCGACCGTGCGCCCCTTGTGGACCTTCGGGTCTTCCGGTGCGGACTTGCGCGCGTACTTCATACCTCGTCCCCTGGGTCCATGATCTCGGCCGCCGAGCTGCACCGGCAGCGGGGGTGGCTGTTGCCCACCATGATGTCTCTGTTGAACGTGAATGTGCCACCGGACGGGAGCGGCACCGAATCGCCCGACTTGGCGAACGGCTGATCGAGCGGGATCGGGCCAGGGTTTTTCTGAGCGACCCATATGCAGATCGGGCACGGGTCGGACGAGAGCAGGTACCGCTTGCCCTCGACGATGCCGGACTCCTTCCAGGCGTCCATGCGGCCCTGCTGGAGGGCGTTGGAGACCTCCGTCCGTGCGATGGTCTCGGCGCGTGAACGGCTCAGGCCCGGCACCTTCTCGTTGAGCGCTCTGGTGATCTCGTCCACCCGCAGGCCCTCGTCCATGCCCGACTCGATGACGGAGTCCACCAGCTTCTGCGCGTCCGTGACGGCCGTCTCTGCGATGTCACGCGTGACGCCGATGCGGTTCTCACGGTACAGCTCGGCCGCACGGTCCACCTGCACATCGACCCGGACACGCTCTGGCGGCAGGTCCCCGATGCCCTGGCTCCAGCCGGCCGAGAACATGCGATCCAGCGTGGCGGCCTGGGACTTGAAGAGCTGGTCGGCGGCATCGGTAACGAACGCCTGCGCAGCCGACTCGCTCAGGTCGCCGCCCTCGATGATCTCCCCAACAACGTCCCGGTACAGCCCCTCGTACCATTCGGCGGTGTCCTTGGTCAGCTGTCGAGAGGCGGACTCGAAGCCACGCTCCTCGTCGATGTCCTTGGTCCCCTTGGGCGGCTCCGAGCAGTCGCACCCGCAGTCGCACACCGGCACGGCCCTGTAGGCGGCGTCGGTCCAGGTGATGTTCTTGGTCCCCGTCGAGCAGGCGTCCTTGCCGCACCCGCATGCCTTGGCCGGCTCGGGCAGCGCCGGCGTCTCGACCTCGCGCACCGTGACCGGCTCGCGCTCGGGCATGAGGTCACGCACGGCCTTGGCCACCCGCAGCACGTCTCCTTCAGAGAGCGAGAGCTGGCCGGCCCCTCCGAACAAGCCGGCGAACGGGTCCGCAGGTTCCTCTGTGAGGCCCCCACGAAGCGTCTCTCCGCCCTCAACTTCCGGCATGCCGTGGGCCGCCCGCCACTCGTTGACGGTCTGTACAGGCCCCCCAGTCAACTGGGTGGCAATCCGTGCCTCCCGCTCCTCGTCATCGCTGGTCAGCGGGTCGAAGGCAACGAAGTACCCCTCACCGAACAGGGGCGACAGGCGCTCGTTGAGCTTGTCCTCGATCAGGCGCGACTTCGGCCCCAGGTTCAGCTCGGCAAAGGTCGGGTGAGCCTCAATCGCTCCGGCGAGGTTGGCGTTCTGCTGCTGGAGCAGCGTCATCGGCACACAGGCCGCAGCGGCCATCGTCTCGGTCATCTGCTGGTAGCCGGCGTTGAAGTCAAGGTCGCGCGTCGTCTTATCGAGTACGGCAACCATGCCTTCCGTAAGTACAAGCGGTGAGTACGCCTTGATAGGATCACCTATCCGTTGCTGCCAAGACCCTTCTACCTGTTTTTTCTGCGCTTCGGTCTTCGCTCCAGTGATGATCGCGCCCGGCTGGCCGCCGTTCTGGAAGAACCCGATCCGGCTCTGCGTCATCCAGTACAGCAGGCTGGCGATGTCCAGAGAGGATGCCAGCCACCCATGGAACCGGGTCGGGTCGTCGGGGTCCTCAAAGCCGATGGGGATGATGTCCTTGGAGTCATGCGTCCAGTGGTCCCGCCCGTCCCGGTGGCCGCTGTACGTGTCGATCAGCTCGTCCGTATCCCTATCGACGTTGGGGCGGACGTAGCGGGGATCGAGCACTTCGAGCCGGTTCGGGGACGGCCCCTCCGTCTGGATGGGAGCCAGGTACACGCCGCCCGAGATCCCGATGTGCTGGAGCAGCCCGTACTTGCCCGAGAACTCGTCGTGACGCCCCGACCACTGCTTGAGCAGGGCGACATAGGGGTGCAGGTCGTCCGTGACTTCCTCGACCTCTTCCGACTCGGATAGGGCCGACTTGACCGAAGCAGATCCGTGCTCACGGAGCCGGTCGATGCGCTCCGACCCTGCGCGCCGTGAGCCAAGGAGCGACGACTCGGCGGGCTTGTAGACACGCAGCGGGACCTGGGCGAGCACGGCCGCCGGGATGTCCACCAGCATCTTGACCTGGGGCACGCGCCGGTAGGCCGTGTAGCAGGCGTCGTACTCGTGCGGCCTGCCGTAGCGGGATCCGAACAGGTCGCTGTGATCGACCTGCGTGCGCACGATGGGCGCAGGGTCCGTGATGGTCTTGCCGGCGAGTGCCTGGAGTGCCGCCGTGATGCGGCCTGTGAAGCTCATGGAGGCCCAATCTTAGGTAGGCTGCTAGCCGAACATGCCCGGCCTTGTTAGGTTGTTTGGCACAAGGAAGCCCGGGTCGATCCTGGGAACACGGTCGAGCGCATGCCACGCCAGCGCCAGCGCGCACACGCAGTCGTCGTGGTCCGTGCCCTCTGCGCCGAAGTAGATCCGGCCGGCCCGGTACTCGTAGCCGAAGCCCTCAAGCTCGCCGATCAAAACCGGATCATCTGTGATACGGATTTCGCGCCGGTGGAAGGCGAACTGCAAGCCCTCCATGATCTGCTGCTTGCTCTGGTTGGTGAACGTGAATCCTTCCGCCCTGGGGCACGCACGGGCGATCTGCTCCATGAGAGGGGACCCGACCCCTGTCTGGTCCACCAGGCACGGCGTGTCGCCCACGATGGCCGCTACGTCCTCCTGGATGGCTCCCCAGGACCCGCCCTGCACCCGGTAGAACCGGCAGATCGCGCCGCCTTCATCGAGGCCGATGACCACCGTCCAGTCCACCGACCGGGCCAGGTCAACGCCGAACACGACCGGCGGCTTGGTGGACATCTCGCCGGTGCAGGCACGGATGTTCTCCATGCCGAACGGGTTGCCCTGGTCGTCGGCCGGCACGCCCTCGAACTCCTGGGCGAACACGTCCGGCGGCATGTCCCGCTTGGCGTCGGCGACCTCGCTGGATGAGATCGCCGGGTTGTCGATCGTCCGGAACCGCCACGACCGCCAGTCGGGCCGGCTCTCGTCCTGGCCCCGCATGAACAGCTTGTGGAAGTAGCCACGGCCCTTGGGGCTGCCCACGAACCACGCACGGCCCTTGCGGTCGGCGAGGGTCGGGCGTATGGCCCCGTTCCAGGCGTCCTCCAGGTGACGCACCAGCCCCGCCTCGTCGATAGCGGCCAGGTCGTAGTAGCGGGACCGTCCGGCGTCCGGGTGGTCGAGCGTCCAGAAGTCGATGGCCCCGCCGGTGATCAGCTCGATGCGGCCCTCTGTCTTGTCCGACCGGGACACGACCGGGTAGAGCGTGGACAGCAGCTTGCGGTACACGTCGGCCGTGAGCTTGTAGGTCGGGGCGAAGTAGGCCCCGATGCCGCCGTCGATCGCTACGTCGGCCAGCTCGGACGAGACGAACACGGTCTTGCCGAACCGACGGCCGCACATGAGCACGTTGAAGCGCTCTGCCTCGTCCTTGATCTTCTGCTGGGCAGGGTGCAGCCGGGGCAGGTCAATCGTCGGGCTTGCGTAGCTGGTCGGTGCGGTTGACCGTGATCTGGATGTTCTCTGTAGGGCTACCACTGTTGAGCCGTCGCTGTTCCTCGTCGTGCTTGGCCTTGCTGGCGTTGCTGTCGTCCATCTTCATGAGCAGGGCCATGATCCTGGCGATGTCCCTGTCCTTGGGGTTGTCCTGCTTGGAGATCCTCTCGACGAGGCTCCAGAGGACCCTGGGTGCCTCCCGATAGAAGTGCTCGGGCAGCTCGTACCCGTTGCACAGCGCCGAGTACAGCAGCGTGCGATCTCCACGCTTGGCCAGGTCGAACTCGCCGACCCTGCTGTCATCCGAGAGGCTGTCGCTGTTCATCTTCGATCCGGCGCTGCTTACGACGCCGCAGCAGGGCGATGAAGCGCTGGGCCGTGCCGCCGCCCCTTCTGGCCTGGAGCACGGACGGGTCGGCCTCCAGCGTGACCCAGAACAGCTTGCCTGAACGGATGCCACCACGGCCGTTGAAGTGCGCGCCGTCGAAACGCTCAAAGCCGACCGACTGGTCGAGGAAGCTGCCGAACTCGTCGGCGATCGGGACGTAGGCTGCGCTGAACTGGGCCTGGGCCTCGGCTCTGATCTGCTGGTGGCGCGCCGAGAAGTTCTGGAGGGTGTCGCTGGTCGCGCTGACGACATCGGGCGTCGAGATAATCTCGTAGTCGCTGCGTGTTGGCAGCAGCAGGGAGAAGGCCCCGCCGTCCTGGGATGCCAGGCCGAGGAAGATGATCGGGTCGCCGAGCGACTCGATGATCCCCTGCAAGGTGCCCGAGAACTGCCGTTCGGCCTGGGCGCTGTAGCCCGACCCGCCCCGGCCCAGCGGCATCATGCAGACGCGCTCGCCGTGGTCCGACTCCCGGTACCCCATCGCGATGATGGGCA
>JBCCZQ010000006.1:0-68212 GCA_039187315.1 Planctomycetota bacterium
CCGAGCGGGCCGAAACGGTCGAAGCGGGCAGCCCGCCTCAGGCCGGATCGCCACAGGCCGGATCACCACAGGCCGGTTCCCATTCGACGTCACCTGGATCGCCGGCGTGCAGGGACGCCGAGTACCAGTCGTTCGCGGTGGGCGAGATCGCGATCGTCTGCTCTCGGTACGAGCTCGGCACTATAGATCGGGTCAAACCATTCCGCAGGGGCTCACGCCGCTCGCCAAAAGCCGTGCTCGAAACAGCGCGAGGTAGGCTGCTGCTCAAGCGCCGCGCCGCGGAGCACGATTCCATGCGGCGTCTCGTCTTCGCGCACGCGATCCAGTCCAAGCTGCTCGCGTCGGGCCTGCCCCTCGCCCGGCTCGTCCGGACGCGTGACGGCCAGAGCAGCGTCATGCACGAGGGGCGGGTCTACGAGCTGTTTGACTTCGTCGAGGGCCGGCGATACGACCGCTCGGTGCGCGATACAGCCGATGCCGGGATCACCCTTGCCAGGCTGCACACCGCGCTGGCCGACAGCGCCCCGAGCGCACTGCCGGGCCACGGCAGCTACCACGATGCGCCGGTGGTCGCCGACGGCCTGCGCACGATCGCTTCCCGCTCGGCCGGGAGCCCGGAGGCCGCGTGCTGCTCTCGACTGGCGTCGGTCTACGCCGGCGCATCGGCCCGCGTGCGATCGCTGGGCATCGCGACGTGGCCGCGACAGGTCGTCCACGCCGACTTCCACCCCGGCAACCTCGTCTTCCAGACACCGCAGGACGACGGCCAGCCCGCGGGCGCCCGAGTGCGGGCGATCCTGGACTTCGACGCCTGCCGGATGGGCGCGCGGGCGATCGACGTCGCCAACGCTGCCCTTCAGTTTTCCGTGCTCCGAAGCGACCGCGAGCCCGCATCGTGGCCCGACGGGCTGGATCTTGACCGGCTGCGTGCCTTTATCACGGCCTACGACCGTGTGCCGGGGTGCTTGCTGAGCAAGGCGGAGATGGCCGCGCTGCCCTGGCTCATGACCGAGGCGCTCATCGCCGAGGCGACCATCCCCATCCGAACCTCGGGGCGCTTCGGGCCGTATCCCGGAGAGGCGTTCCTGGCGATGGTCGAGCGGAAGACAGCCTGGGTGGCCGAGCACGCGGGGGCGATCGAATCGCTATGAACATGCTGCAGCTGATGCATACAGCCTCGCGGCTCACTGTGTTGACCACAACGCTTGCTGTCGTGGCGCTTACCAACGCACAACAGCTGGCCGAGCCTGCGACCGTTGAGCCCGAAGGCACCGAGACCCTCGACGAACTGCTCGCGAGTCTTGCCGAGGGCGGGTTTGTCGAGCGAGAGCTTGTCTCTCGCCGCATCGAAACATCCCGGTACATCACGCTCGAAGCCATCGAGACGGCGCTGAACCGCGATGACCTCGACCCCGAGCAGCGGCAGCGGCTGCTGGGCGCGGGCCGCCGCAAGTTCTTCACGCAGCCACGGGCGGCGATGGGCATCCAGCTCGGGCCGATGACCGTCGGAGGGCTCCAGATCACCGGCACAACCCCCGGCTTCAACGCCGCCGAGATCCTGCAGCAGAACGATGTGCTCGCCTCGATCAACGGGCACGCGATCGCCTCGGTCCAGGATCTCCAGGTCGCGATCATCAGCCGCTCCCCGGGCGAAACCGTGCCCGTCGTCGTGCTCCGCGGACCTGAGTCGATGGCGCTCGACGTCACCCTCGGCGCATGGTCGGCGCTCGGGCAGCGGGCCACCCCCGGTCTGGATGTGCTCGAACGCTCATGGTCGTTCCGCTTCGGCGGGTCCGAGGCCGGCACGCAAGAGCTCATCCCGCTGCTCGGCGAGCCGCGATCCAGCCAGCAGGACGACGCGACCAGACGCGGGCAACGCCCCACGCGTGCCGGCTGGGTAGTCGGAGGTGAACCGAGGCTCAACGCAGGGCTCGCGGCGGGCATCCGGCTCGACCGCCCACTCGACGGACAAGATCGGCAAAACGCGATCAGCTACGCCGATCGTCTCGCTGCCAAGCTCCTTGAGCTTGAGGATCGCCGACAACGCACGCTCCGATCGATCGAGCATACCGAAAGCAAGCTCGAGGCGTTCCGGCGCGAAGGCAACGATGCTTCGATCACCGACTACGCCGCCCTGCTCCGTCAGCACCAGCAGACGCTCGATCAGCAGGAAGCAGAGATCAGGACGCTGCGTGCCGAGCTTGTGCGGCTGCGTCAGCGCTGAGCCTCGATCGCGCCGCTTTCACCGCCGAGATCGCCCGCTGCACGGCCGGCTGGTCGCCCGCGTCGCCGCCGGCCAGCTCGATCGCCCGATCCATGCGCTCCAGGTGGCGGTGCAGAACATCGCCATCGGTCCCGTCCGCTCGGGTGGCCAGATCCTGGGCATTGTCGAGCACATCGGCGAGCTTGACCAGGCGAGCTGTCCATCTTGCGCTGGCCAAGCGTCGGTCGTAGTCCTGCTCGCGCTCGTGCTCGGGCAGGAGCATGTTCTTGCTCAGCGCCGCGACCAGATCCGCCACATCCGTACCGAAATGCTCGGCGAGGTCGTCGTAGTCCGCGGGCGTATCCTCGAGGGTGTCATGCAGATACGCCGCGGCAATCGCGACCGGATCGGCACATTCGAAGACGTCGCGCACGACCATGGCGACACGCGCCGGGTGGGCAAAGTAAGGCGTCCGGCCGTCCTTGCGCACATGCGCATGGTGCATCCGGGCTGCGAAGGCAGCCGCACGCTGCCAGAGGACATGATCCGGCTCCGGAGCACCCATCGGCTACGCCAGGATCGGGCGCACGCCCCGCTCCACGAGCAGCCTGGTCTTCACCGGGTTCGCGCCCATCTCATCGAAGATCAGCAGCTCATTCTCGCCGTCGGCGCTCAGCAGGGCCGGGGGCAGGAGCATCTCGGACTCGAGACCGGAGACCGCGCCGCGGCCAGCCTGCAGGAAGTACCGCCCGATGTGGGTGCCGTTGAGGAACAGCTGCCCCTTGCTCAGGCCGGTCAAATCCACACGCACAGGCGTCGGGCTCGGGGCGAGCTCGAACCCCACGCGGTACCAGGTCGGACCCGTTGCGGTCGTCAGCTTCGTCTTGCTGACCTCCTCGAACGAACTCGGAGCGGGCGGCTCCCACTTGGCGTAGGACCACTTGGCCTTGCCGGTCAGCTCTTCGGTGCCCTCGAGGATCGAAACGGACGACGCCAGCGACGCAAGCTCCTCGGACGGGTCCATCGCATCGGTCAAGACCGCGAGCTGGAGCGTGTTGCTGCCACGCGAGAGCGTCTGCTGGTCCAGCACGAACCGGACCGGGCCAGCCGTGTCGATGAACCTGTGAGGCTCGTCGTTGATCAAGACCAGCACGCGGCTGGTCAGGTCCTCGATGGTGATGATCAGCGGGTTCTTCTTGCGGTGCGTGAAGCTCCAGGTCACGCGGTCCGGGTGGGTCTGATCGCCAGGGCGGACGTTCCAGAGCGGGCTCTGGAATCCAAGCAGCTCGACGCGAGAACCGGATTCAATCTTGTGCCGCCCGGCTCGGAAGGGCTTGACCTCGTAGAGGTGGTCAACCATGCCCTTGGGCTCGTTGAGCTCGAGGCCCGCGCTGGGCCGACCAAGGTTCTCAGCAAGGACCGTCAGCGTGTGCTCGCCTTTTTTCAACGGGAGTGCCATCGGCTCGGTCGTGGCGCCGGGCCCGTAGCCGAGGATGCCGACCCGCTCGCCGTCAAGGAACAGATGCAGCCGATCGCGTGACAGCGGCGCAAGGACCTTGGGCTTGCGCGCCGAAGACGAGCGGAGTTGGACCCGGTACCAGCCGTACCCGAACGGTGCCCCGAGGCGTGAGAGGTCCTCCGGTCCGTCGATGGCCGCGAACCGCGGGCTTTCGCCGAGGACATAGTCGCTGGCGATCAGCGTCTCCCAGCCGTCGAGCGCGATCGACGCAGTCGCGGCGCTCGCCGCGACGGTCTCCTGGAACGTCACTTTTTCGGGCTTGCCGCCGTCTCGCGGGATCCGCTGGCAGCTCTTGACGCCCGGCAGCGCGACGGGCACACCCGACGCGTCGACGCGCTCGACGCCGAGGTACACCCCGTCTTCGGCGGCGTGGATCGTGTCGGCCTGCTCCTCACTCGCCACGACGACCGTGTAGCCCTCGTGCTGGATCACCGATGGCTGCTTGCCCTTGGGGACGATCGCTGTCAGCGGTGAGCCGTTGATCGAGACCGACCCGCTCGCACCCGACGGGCCGTAGCACACGAACACATTGCCGACAAGAAGCAGCGCGTTGAGCGTGCAGTGGTCGAGCTTGGCCCGGCTGCCCAGCAGCACATCGAACATCGGCCACGCCACGGCCTGCTTCCCCAGCGGCACAGTCAGCGATGAGCCGTCCCCGAGCATCAGGTCCACATCGCGTGGCCTTGGCGGCTTCGCGCCGGGCTTGGGCTCTTCACCGAAGACAAACGTCACGCCCCCCTGTGTGCCGACCAGGTCGACTACGGAGGTCGAGTCACTGGTTCCTGTCGGCGCCCGCTGATCGAGCACCACAGGGCGGTAGTCCTGGTCCAACGCCGTGAAGATCTTGGCAAACTGTGAGGCGAATGTGCTGACCCTGCGCACGAGCCGGAAGGTCTCGCCCGGTGCGCCGGCATCGCTCACGGGCGCATCGAGCCCGCGGACCGAAGAGCCGAACGCGTCCGCCCGGCCGTCGGGCCTTCCCGCATAGAAGCCCGGGGTCCGCCCGCCCGCGAACGGCGCCATGACGTACTGCCCACCTCCGGCGAGGACCTCCGCCAGCCGACGCTGGAGCATGACCGGCGAGGGCTGGTCGGCCGCAGGACCGCCCACGGTGCGTTCGTGAGCGGTGCGCATCTGCACGATGATGCGCGGGCGGTCAGGGTTGACCGCGGTGAGCTGGCGGAGCGTGGCGAGCATGTCCTCGCCACCAACCCAGCCGTCGATCTCGCCCTCGACGCCCTGCCACAGGTTGTTGGCGTTGATCGACGGGACGTTGAAGCCGGCCTCGCGGAAGTAGCGGGCAAGCTCGCCGAGGTATCCGACGGCCGCGGCATCGTCGCCGCAGTTCCAGCGTGCCTCGTTCTGGATCGCCAGGATCGGGCCGCCCTCGCCGGCGCTGGTGATCTGCAAGTCGCGGAGCTGCTCGGTCAGCGCGGTGATGTAGCGGCTGCATGCCTCGAGCAGCGGCGCGTTGGGACCGCGCAGCTTCAGGTCGTCTTTTTGGGCGAGCCAGTGCGGAAGCCCGCCCATGTCCCAGCCCTCGCCGATGTACGGCCCCGCGCGGACGATCACCCACAGGCCCGCCTGTCCGGCGAGCTTCACGAACCGCCGGATGTCGTGCTGGCCCTCGAAGTCGAACTGCCCGGCCCGTGGCTCGTGCAGCGCCCAGGGCACGCTGGTCGCGACCGTGTTCAGCCCGGCGACGCGGGCAGCGTGCAGGCGGTCGGCCCACTGGTCGTGGGGCGTGCGGGCATAATCGATCTGCCCGCCGACAATCCAGATCCGCTTGCTGTCGAGGATGAAGCTCTGCCCGTCGAAGGTCACCGTCGCCATGCGCTTTTGGCTCCGTAGCTGTCGGTTGCGCCGCTGCGCCGGTGCGACCAGGGTCGCATGATCGGTTTATGCTTGGTCCGATCGGGCGTTTGTATGGTGTTTGAGCGTGTCAACGGCACCGAGTAGAACGATAGGGAGGCAGAACGGGATCCGCAACGAATCTTGCCGCACGACATACATAGGCTTGCCCCCGCTGGGGGGCGTCCGGCGGTATCCGGACGTGCCCGAGAACGGCGTGGGAGCGGTGAGGTCTTGCGAACGAAAGCTCAAACGGGGTGGGCGGTCCGAGCAGGCCTCGTGTGCGGCGCCGGATGCATCGGCCTCGGGCTGCTGAGCCTGCCGGGCTGCACGTGGTCGATGGCGCGGATCGACCGTGAGATCGATGCTGTGCTCGCCGAGCGGAACCAGCAGCTCGGCGAGTTTGTCCGCACCCCGCCCCGATCGAAGCTGGCCGCCGAGACCGCAGATGCCAGCGACGACCCGCGACGCGGCGACACACGCGCCCCCACGACGAACAACCCAGCGCCGGATGACCTTGAGTTCACACCCGCCGATCCTGCTCGGGACGTCGCCTCGCGGCTGGACGCCTACCTGCTCGAGGATCAGGCCGACCCAAGCGACCCCGAAGTGCTGCGGATCGATCTCCCGACCGCGTTAGCGATCGGGCAGGACTCCGCACGGGAGTTCCTGACCGCACAGGAGAATTACATCGTCGCGGCGATCCAGCTGCTGATCCAGCGACGGCTATTTGAGCCGCGCCTGTTCAACACCACCTCGGCGACGTTCTCAGGCGACGGGACCGACGGGAGGTTTACCGCAGCACTGGCTGTTGTCAACGAGCTCGGCGTCCGCCGCCGATTCCAGAACGGCAGCGAGATCACCGCATCATGGCTCGTGCAAGCGACCGAGGACCTCCGCGAGGGCGTCACCGACCGCTATACCAGCGCAAGCACGCTTGCGTTATCGGGCAGGTTCCCGCTGCTGCGCGGCGCCGGGATCGCCGCTCGTGAGTCGCTGATCCAGGCCGAGCGCAACCTGATCTATGCCGCCCGAACGTTCGAGCGTTTCCGGCGTTCGTTTCTGGTCCAGATCGCGAGCAACTACTTCACATTGATCCAGGCTCGCGCGGGGATCGACAACCAGATCCGCCGGATCGATGCGCTCAAAGCGCTCGAAGACGAGACGGACGCGAAGATCGGGGCGGGCATCCTTCGCGATTTTCAGCGGGCGATCGCGTCGAGCGACCGGCTCGAGGCTGAGGCAGCGCTCGCCGAACAGCGCGACAGCTACCGGCTGCTTGAGGACCGCTTCAAGGTGCGGCTGGGGCTGCCCGTCGATGCACCGATCCTGATCGTGCCGGTGACGCTCGAGCTGCCCGACCCGGACATCGCGCTGGACGAGGCTGTGGAGCGGGCGATCGATTTCCGGCTCGACCTCCAGACCACTCGCGACCGCGTGCTCGACGCCCGTCGGGGCGTGTCGATCGCCCGAAACGCGGTGCTGCCGGATCTGAACATCGACGCCCGCCTGGACCTGCCGACCAATGAGCAGCTCGACGAGGGCAACCTGAATTTCGCGCCCGACGACCTGTCGTACTCGGCCGGGATCACGCTCGATCTCCCGCTCGACCGTGTGATCGAGCGGCTGAACCTCCGCGACGCTGTCATCGATGTGGAGCAGGCGCTTCGCGGGTACGAGCTGAGCCGTGACAACGTTGCGGTCGATGCTCGCGCATCGGTGCGGCAGGTCGAGCTTGCGCGGTTCCAGCTGCTTCTGTCAGAACGCCAGGTCGAGATCAACCTCCGCCGGCAGCGGGGCCAGGACCTTGACCCGGAAAACGTGACGACGCAGGAGCGCGTCGATACGCAGAATGCGCTGCTTTCGGCCGAGAATGCGCGGGACCAGGCCCTGGCCGACCTGCGGATCTCGATCCTGGAGTACCTGCTGACGACCGGGCAGCTGCGCGTGGCACCGGACGGGACGCTCGCGCCCATCGGAGGGCTGCTGATCGGACCCGATGGTCCCGCTGAAGCCGCCGATTGATCAATCAAGCCGTCACTTAGCCGTGGACTGCGAGCCAAGGATCCACTCGGGCCTCCCATCGCTCGTGGAGTTTCCACCGGTCGCCGGTGGACAAATGGGTGGACTCGTTGCCGTCGCGATCGAAGCCGCAGTCCGTCACCAGCCGCTGGCTGCGTTGGTTGTCCGGACAGATCCAACCGACAAGCTTGACCAGCCCGAGACCGTCGGGCAGATCGGCAAAGCTGTAGGACGCAAGTGCGGTCAGCCCCTCCCGAGCGAGGCCCCTGCCCAAGGCGTCTGCGGTGAGCCAGAGGCTGAAGTCGGCCTCGAACTCGAGCCCGCGGCGGATTGTGACGAGGTTGAACGCGCCCAGCAGGTCACCCGTGCCGAGATCAACAGCGATACGCCGGAAGGCACGCCCCGTGTCGTCGCCCTGGGATGTCAGCTCGAGCTGCCGGTCGAAGATCGCGGGTGTCGTCGCGGCGTCTGAACCCAGCGGTAAAAAGTCAGCCAGATGCGACCGGCTGCGGTCGTAGGCGGCGATCCATGCGTCCCGGTCTGCCTCGCGGAGCGGACGGAGCAGCATGCGTGGCGTCCGGATGCTGGCCCGGCCCGGCTCGGGCAGGACCTGATCAGGGGCGGGCACCTGGACGGGGCGGGAGGGCCGCATCGAAGGGCGTGTCAGCGGCGAAAAGGTGTCTACCGGATCCAGCAGTGTGGGCTCATGGCGGGCGGAGTCAGTCACGGCGGGTATCCTCGTTTCGATGACCGGCCTTGGCGCACTGGCCATCATGGCGTTGGCGGCAATAGCGGTCGCGTCGATCCTCGCGCTATGCGTCGGTCGGCTGATCTTCAGGCTCGACGCCAGAGGCGCCGCCCTCATCGGCGGGATCGGCGCAGGGGTTGCGCTCGGGCCCGCCTGTTTCGGGCTGATCGCCCCTGAGAGCTATCAGCGGCTCTGGCTCGGTGGGACGGGCCTCGACCAGCAGGCCGCAGCGGTTGACGCGCAGACGGAGCTGGACGCCGCGGCTATCCAATCGGCGGGAGCATCGCCCGAAGCGGCTGAGGAGCACACGGCCGCGGGACGCAGTGAAGCCGCGCACCTCCGGAGGCTCGCCGAGGCGGACCGGCGGACGCGTCGGCTCGGGCTGATCGCTCTGGCCACCGCAGCGGGATTGTTGGCGCTGCTGGGCTGGTCGGGAGCGCCACCATCAAGGCCGCATGCCCGCTGGCTTGGGCTCGGCGCAGTAGCGGCGGTGCTCGCGGCGCTGCTGGGCGCGGTCGGAGCACGGTTTGTCGTCTCGGCTTCGATCACGGACGCTGCGCTGTTCGGAGCACTGCTCGCGGGCGGAAGCCTCGCCGCCCGGCGGGGCAGAAGCCTCGCTGTCGGCGTCGGTTCGCTGACAGCAAGCCTGATCGTACTGGCGTTCGCTGCCGGCCCACCGGTACTGGTCGCGGTCCTGATCGTGGGGCTGGCTTGGGTGACTGGTGTGATTGCGGGCGAGCGGTCGGCGTTCAAACCCCGATGGCCCGGCGTGCTGGCCGACACCGTGCTTGCGCCTGCGTGCGCAGCGCTGGTCTTGGCGAGCGTAACGGCGATACCCAACGGCTGGGGCGTCGTGCTCATCGTGCTGGCAGTGGTGCTCGCGGGGGATACAGCACTGCTGGGATGGGTTCTCGCGGTCAAGTGGCTGGGCGAAGGTCGGCGGTGGTGGCGGCCGCTGACATCGTTCGCGATCGTGTGGCTCCGAGGCGGACCGGCCGTCACGATGATCCTTCTCGCGTTGGCAGCAATGGCGGGCGGGCTCGATCCGGCAACGCAGCAGGGCGCCGCGTTCGCCTACGCTGCGGCTGCCTCAGCAGCGATGACAGAACTCAGCCGGCCGATGACGCTCCGGTGGATCCGGACGATGCGCACCATGCGTGCGGGGGTCATTCGACCGTGAGGAACTCGGTTCGACCCGTCACTCGACCGTCACGCTCTTGGCCAAGTTCCGGGGTTTGTCGACGTCGTGGCCTCGGGCGACGGCCGCGTAGTAGGCCATCAGCTGGAGCGGAATCACGGTCAGCAGCGGGCTGAGCGGCTCGGCGATGTCGGGGACGAATAGCACGTCCTCGGCAAGCCGGGTGATCTCGGTATCGCCCTCTGTCGCCACGGCGATGACGTGCCCGCCGCGGCTGCGGACTTCTTCGATGTTTGCCAGGACCTTGCTGTACTGGGCACAGCGGTTGGCGATGAAGACCGCGGGCATGCCGTCGGTGATCAGCGCGATCGGACCGTGCTTCATCTCGGCAGCCGGCATGCCCTCGGCATGGATGTAGCTGATCTCCTTGAGCTTGAGCGCACCCTCGAGCGCGGTCGGGTAGTTGTAGCCCCGGCCCAGGAAGAGCCAGTTCTCCTGCTCGACGTACTTCTCGGTGACCTTGCGGATGGTGTCCGCCTGGGCGAGCACGCGATCAATCTTGTCGGGCACCTGCTCGAGCTCGGTGATCATGTCGGCACAGCGTTCGACGGACATCATCCGCCTGCGCCCGAGGAAGATCGACATCATCGTGAGGGCCGCGACCTGGCCCGTGAAGGCCTTGGTCGAAGCGACGCCGATCTCCGGTCCGACGCGGAGGTAGACGCCCGCATCGGTCTCGCGGCTGATGGTGCTGCCAACGACGTTGACTACTCCGAGCGCCAGCGCCCCCTTGTCTTTGGCCTCGGTCAGGGCAGCGAGAGTGTCTGCGGTCTCGCCCGATTGGCTGATCGCACAGACGACCGTGCCCTCCTCGACGATCGGGTTGCGGTAGCGGAACTCGCTGGCGTATTCGATCTCGGTCGGGACCTGGGCGAGATCCTCGAACAAATATTCACCGATCATCGCGGCGTGCAGGGCGGTGCCCTGGCCGGTCAGGACGAATCGGCGGGCGCGGACGAGTTCCTTCGCGTGGCTGAGAAGCCCGCCCAGGACGATGCGTCCCTCGTTGCGGTCGACCCGACCGCGGAGTGTCATGCGGATGGCCTCGGGCTGCTCGAAGATCTCCTTGTGCATGTAGTGCGGGTGGCCGCCGAGCTCGATCTGTTCAAGGTCCAGCTCGAGCTGCATCATCTTGGGGGAGACGGCCTTGTTGTCGATGGTCGAGGTGGAAATCGCGTCGCGGGTAAGCTTGCAGACGTTGTAGTCGTCGAGCGCGAACGCCTGGGTTGTATGGGCGACAATCGCCGAGGCGTCTGACGCGACGACGTACTCGTCCGCGCCGACGCCGATGAGCAACGGGCTGCCTTTGCGAGCGCAGACAAGGACGTCGGGTTCCTTTTCGCAGACGACAGCGATGGCATACGCACCCATCACCTCTCGGAGGGCGGCTTGAACGGCGGCCTCGAGGTCGCCCTCGTACAGCTCGCCGATGAGCACGGCCAGAACCTCGGTGTCGGTCTCGCTGGTAAAGGTGTGGCCACGCTCTTCGAGATAGGTTCGCAGGGCGGCGTAGTTCTCGATGATGCCGTTATGGACGAGACAGACGCCGGCGGCGTCATCGGTGTGTGGGTGGCAGTTGCGTTCGGTGACGCCGCCGTGGGTCGCCCAGCGTGTATGCGCGAGGCCGAGGGTGCCAACGAACTCGGGCGAGGCATCGACAAGCGCCTCGACGTTGGCGACGCGTCCGACAGCCCGCTTCATGACCAGGCCCTGCTGGCCGATGACCGCGACGCCGGCAGAGTCGTAGCCGCGGTATTCCAGCCGCTTGAGCCCCTCGATCAGGAGCTCTGCGGCCGGCTTGCTCCCGATGTATGCGACGATTCCACACATGGCTGGGCATCTCCTGCGTCTGTCGGCTTCTGGACCGAACTAGAACGCGTGCCGCGACCCGCCGGTTCGCTGCCGCGGCGGCTGGGAGATCGTAGTTCCCAAGGCGAACCGGATGCGCGCTCCTACACGGATCGGCTCGGGGGCCTATATTCATCGAGTTTGCACCCGCGGGGCCCGGTCGATGCCCCCGAAGGCTCGCGGAGGACCCGCCCATGCCCAAACGCGAGGATCTGCGCTCCATCCTCATCATCGGCTCCGGACCGATCGTCATCGGCCAGGGCTGCGAGTTCGATTACTCAGGCGCCCAGGCCTGCAAGAGCCTCAAGGACGAAGGCTTCCGGATCGTGCTGGTCAACTCGAACCCGGCGACGATCATGACCGATCCGGCGCTGAGCGACCGGACGTACATCGAACCGATCACGCCCGAGACCGTCCGCAAGATCATCGAGCTCGAGCGGGATCGCGGCACGCCGATCGAGGCGATCCTGCCGACGCTCGGTGGGCAGACCGGCCTGAACTGCGCGTGCAAGCTTCATGATGACGGCGTCCTCGCCGAGCTCGGGATCGAGCTGATCGGCGCCGACCGCGAGGTCATCCACCGTGCCGAGGACCGGGACATCTTCCGGCGTGTCTGCGACGAGGCCGGCCTGCCGACGCCGCCTTCGCGAACGGTTGGCTCCCTCGATGAGGCGCTCGACGCGCTCGAGGAATATGGGCTGCCGTCGATCATCCGCCCGGCGTTTACGCTCGGCGGTTTCGGCGGCGGGATCGCCTACAACGCCGAAGAGTTCCGCGACCTTGTCCAACGGGGACTCGACGCCTCCATGATCACCCAGGTGCAGGTTGATAAGTCGCTGATCGGCTGGAAGGAGTTCGAGCTCGAAGTCGTCCGCGATCACAAGGATAACTGCATCGTCGTCTGCGGCATCGAGAACATCGATGCGATGGGCGTCCACACGGGCGACTCCATCACCGTCGCGCCCTGCCTGACGCTGACCGACAAGGAGTACCAGGCCCTCCGCGACGCGGCGCTGACCGTGATGCGCAGGGTCGGCGTAGAGACCGGCGGGTCGAACGTGCAGTTTGCTGTCAACCCAAACCCGGAGGGCACGCACTTCGACTACGTCGTCGTCGAGATGAACCCCCGGGTGTCGCGGAGCTCGGCGCTGGCATCGAAGGCAACCGGCTTTCCGATCGCCAAGATCGCGGCCAAGCTGGCCGTCGGGTACACGCTCGATGAGCTGCGGAACGACATCACCGGCACCACGAGCGCCTGCTTCGAGCCAAGCATCGACTACATCGTCACCAAGATCCCCCGCTGGACATTCGAGAAATTCCCTGAGGCGGACGAAACGCTGACGACGCAGATGAAATCCGTCGGCGAGGTCATGGCGATCGGCCGGACGTTCAAAGAGAGCTTCCAGAAGGCGCTGCGCTCGTTGGATGTCAAGCGGTTCGGGCTCGGGCTCGACCGCAACGACAAGTGGCTCGCCGCGCAACGATCCGAAGACGGACGGACCGCCGACGGCCAGCCGATCGAGTGGCCCATCGACGAGGACAAGCTGACCCGCAAGCTCGCTGTGCCAAGCCAGGGGCGGGTCTACTACGTCCGCTACGCGCTGAAGATGGGCTGGAGCATCGAGCGGGTGTGCGAGCTGACACGGATTGATCCGTTCTTTGTTGATCAGATCGCGCAGCTCGTCGAGTTCGAAGATGACCTCGCAGCGGCAGGTACTCTGGAGGCGCTCACGCCCGAGACACTCGCCGAAGCGAAGCGGCTGGGGTACAGCGACGCTCAGCTCGCGAACCTATACCTTGGTAGCATCTCCAGCGACACGATCCTGCGCGTCCGTCGCGTGCGCGAGGCGAGCGGCATCCGACCCGTCTTCAAGCTCGTCGACACCTGCTCGGCGGAGTTCGAGGCCATCACGCCCTACTACTACTCGACGTATGAGCACGCCCAGACGCGCAGCGGTTTGTCCTGGACCGACGACGAGATCCGCGTCTCTCCGACGGAGAAGGCGATCATCCTCGGCGGCGGACCGAACCGGATCGGGCAGGGCTGTGAGTTCGACTACTGCTGCGTGCACGCAGCGTTTGCCGCCCGCGAGCTGGGCTACGAGTCGGTGATGATCAACTGCAACCCGGAGACGGTCTCGACCGACTACGACACCTCGGACCTGCTCTTCTTCGAGCCGCTGACGCTTGAGGATGTGCTAAACGTTGTCGAAACGCTGAACGGGCCGGTGAACACGCAGGCCGACGCAGCGGCATCGGGCTTGCCGGAAGGACTCGTCAAGGGCGTGATCGTCCAGTTCGGCGGACAGACGCCGCTGAATCTAGCGGGTGGGCTGGATCGCGCGGGCGTGCCGCTGATCGGGACGTCGCTCGATTCCATCGATCTTGCCGAGGACCGTGAGCGGTTCGACGCGATGCTCGAATCGCTCGGGCTCCAACGGCCGGCGTCGGGGATCGCTCGCTCGCTCGACGGAGCCATCGGAGAAGCAGAACGCATCGGATACCCGGTACTTGTGCGGCCGAGCTACGTCCTCGGCGGACGTGGGATGGAAATCTGTTACGACGAAGCGGCGCTGACCACCTACATGACAAGCGCGATCGATGTTGCCGGCCTCGACGACGCCCCGGTCCTGATCGATTGCTTCCTCAGCGGCGCGACCGAGATCGATGTTGATGTTGTCGCCGATTTCGACCCAGCAGGATCGACAGATCGCGGCCAAGCGCTGGTCTGCGGCGTGATGGAGCACATCGAGCAAGCGGGTGTGCACTCGGGCGACAGCTCATGCACGATCCCGTGCCGCTCGCTGCCAATCCCGACCGTCGAAACGATCCGCGAGACAGCCCGCACCCTCGCCAGGGCACTGCGTGTCCAAGGGCTCATGAACGTGCAGATGGCCGTAAAAGACGGCGAGGTCTCGATCATCGAAGTGAATCCGAGGGCATCGCGGACCGTGCCGTTTGTCGGCAAATCCAAGCACATGCCGTGGGCATCGATTGCCGCGAAGGTCATGCTTGGCCGCTCGCTCGACGCGCTGGGAGCCAGCGAAATCCCGGACACCGGTGCGCACGCGGTAAAGGAAGCGGTCTTCCCGTTCAGCCGGTTCCCCGGGGTCGATGTCATCCTGGGGCCGGAGATGCGTTCAACCGGCGAGGTGATGGGCATCGATGTGTCGCTCCCGATCGCGGTGCTCAAGGCGTCGATGGCCGCTGGGAACACGCTGCCCAGCGGCGGTGGCGTCTTCCTCTCTGTCCGCGAAGCCGACAAGACCGAGGTAGTCGCTGTTGCGAGGTCGCTGGCCGCGATGGGCTTCAAACTGTTTACAACCCGAGGCACGGGCGAGTCGCTCGCGCCGCACGGCATCCGCCCCACCGTGCTGGAGAAGCTCTCGGCCGGAGCGCGGCCAAACGTGCTCGACATGATGGCCGACGGGGACATCCAGCTGGTCATCAACACGCCGACTCGCACCGGCTTCGGGACCGATGAGGGACGCATCCGAGCCGCAACCGTTCGGCTGGGTATCCCTATTATCACTACGATGACAGGCGCGATCGCAGCGGTCGAAGCGATCCAGGCGCTCCGGGCGGGCGACTGGGGCGTCGCGGCGCTGCAGGACTACGCCGAACGTGCGCAGGGCGTGACGGGCGGCGTGTAGAGAGGAGAAGCCGCCATGCCTTGGTGGGCGATCTTGCTGCTGGTGCTTCTCGTGCTGATGCCGATCGTGCTCTTGCTCAACTGGGGCTTTTCCAAAGCGATCATGAGTGGGAAGCTCTATGGCGACTCGGCGCCCGGCTGGATGCTCGAATGCCGAAGCTGCAAGCAGTGGCGTCCCGCGGGTGAAGCAGGGATGACCCGGCGGTACGCGGCCGGCAAGAAACTGCAGCTCGTCCGATGCACGGCCTGCAACAACAAGCTGCGGCTTGCTCTGCTCACCAGAGGCCCAGGGCCCTCGGAACAGCGCACAATCGATCACCGCACCAACGAGACGATCTGGCCTGAGACGATGCCGCCCCGAGCCTCCGGCACGCCTACAGCTGCGAAGCCGTGAACGTGCGCCCCGTTGTCTCCCGATCCCACAGGTGCGCGGGGCCACGCTTCTGTTCATAGAAGCGCCAGAGCTCGAACCAGTAGCTCTTGAACTTATACGAACCGAACGGCTCGTAATGAGCCTCGAGTTGTTTGACGATCTGGCGGTCCGTCCCGGTCATGCCCAGCGCTGCCTTGCCGTGGCGCACGGTCTCGGTATCGATCGCCAGCCTCGAATACCGGCCCAGCAGCTGCATGATGTTGCCCGCGGCATACGGCCCGATACCGGGCAGCGTGATCAGAAACGCGAAGACCTCGTCGTCGTCGGCTCCGGGGTCCTCGAGCCACGCCTGATCGACCTTGCCTCGCGCGAAAAGCTGGGAAAGCTCGATGATCCTGCGGTCTCGGTAGCCGACGCGGCAGCGGCCGCGGAGCGTCCCGGGGCGCGTCCGCGCGAGACGCTGGGCCGTTGGAAACGCGCCGCCGCGGCCCGTGTGCCGGCAGAGCTGCGCGTTCATGTTGATCGTGTTGGGCCACGCGACATTGCAGCTCGTTACGGTCTTGATGACGTCCTCAAACAGCGTCGGCGAACGGAACAGCCGCGACTGGCCCGAACGTTTCCAGCGGCGATCGACCCGGTGGAACGCCCGGCTCTGAGCGGCGTCCTCACCGAAACGCAGCATCCGTGCAAGCTGGACGCGAGCCTCCGCCTGCTCGACGCGGGTCAGCCGCCGATCAAAGCCCGCCGCAAGCTCGGACCCCCGCTCGCGTACCACGCAGTTCGCAGGTCCGTCAGCCAGATGAAGGGCGCGGTGCAGCGTCTGCGACCGGATGTCCCAGTGGTTCGGCGCGAGCAAGAAGTACCCGTACGAGCAGACATCGCGTGCAAGATCAAAGTCCGTAGGCGGTTTCAGCCGGAGACTGGTCACGCCGCGCCCCGCCCGACCTAGGCCTGCGTCAGCGCATCGAACGGGAACAGGAACGTCGCCATATTCACGCACAGGCGGTCGGCGATCTGCGCAAATCGGGCGTAGTGCTGCTGCACCTGCGCCTCGATGTCGGCTTCCGAGACACCCGCGGCGGCCATCAGCTCGGGCTCCATCGAGGCGAAACGCCGAATCGCCTCGACATCAACCTCAAGGTGGAACTGGAAGCCCAGCGTTCGGTGGCCGGCCTTGAAGATCTGCACCGGGCAGGCCTGGCTCGATCCGAGGCAGACCGCACCGGGCGGCAGCTCGGTGACATGGTCATGGTGCGTCTGGAACTGCATGCTGTCCCAGGGAATCCCTGCTAGGAGCGACTCGGTCTGCGCCGGCACGGGCAGGCTGACCTTGCCGAACCCCCATTCGGGCGTCTCCATCCGCTCGACGCTCCCGCCGAGCGCCTTGGCGATGAGCTGGTGTCCGAGGCAGATGCCGACGACTGGCAGCTCCGCCTCGTGTGCCGCGCGGAGCAGCTCCATCTCGCGATCCATCCACCCGAAGCTGTCGGTCGCCGCGGATTGCGGCCCGCCGAGCGTGACGATCGCGTGCACGTCATCCAGATCGCCCGGCACAGAGTCCGGGCTGGTCGGGTGCGCGACACGGCGGATATCGAGCTTGAAGCCGTGGTCGCGGAGCGTCGCCCCAAGGCGGACGGCGCCGATCGGACCGTGCTGGAGAACGAGGACGTGTGCCATGGCGCGATGATAGCCGGGCCGTTGGGCCCCACCGCCGCCGTGAAGCCTCGGTTCTGTGGGCCGGTACTATCCGCAGCGGCTCGGGCCGATGCCGCGACAGGAAAGGAAGCCGATGCGTCACGCTCTCACCGCAGCCCTTGGTCTCGCCATGATACTTGCCGCACTGCCGGCCAGCCCGCAATCGGGCAGCCCGGACCGCCGGAGCGTGGTCAAGATCGAGTCCACCTCGCGCACGCCGAACCTGCTCCAGCCCTGGACACGATCGGCGGCCTCGGTCTCCGGCGGCACCGGTGTCATCCTCGAGGGCAACCGCATCCTGACCAACGCCCACGTCGTTGACTATGCCAGCCGCATTCTCGTCCAGCCCCATCAGAGCTCGGACCGATTTGAGGCGAACATCGTCGCCATCGCACGGGGCATCGATCTGGCGCTGCTCGAGCTCGAGGATGAGGCGTTCTTCGACGAGTACCCCGCGGCAACCCTCAGCGACGAGTTGCCCACCATCGGCTCAACCGTCACCGCGCTCGGCTACCCGCTCGGCGGCGACGCGATGTCGGTCACAGAAGGCGTCGTCAGCCGCGTCGAGCACACCGGCTACAAGGCAGAGACGCTGGGCCTGCGGGTGCAGGTCGATGTGGCGTTGAACCCCGGTAACTCTGGCGGGCCCGTCTTCATGGGCGGCACCGTCATCGGCGTGGTCTTCAGCGGCATCCCGTCGGCGGAGAACATCGGCTACGTCATCCCGACCGACGAGATCCGCATGTTCCTCAACGACGTGGCCGACGGGACGTACCACGGCAAGCCCCGCATCTTCGCGCGGCTGCAGACCGCCGAGAACGACGCCGTCCGCGACCGGCTCGGGCTCGACCGCGGAACAACCGGCCTGATCGTCACCGCCGAGGGGCCCACGCCCGAGTTGAAGATCTGGGACGTCATCACCGCCATCGGCGGGCACGACATCGACAACGTCGGCATGATCGACGTGTCCGAGGCCGACGACCTCCGCTTGCACTTCGGCTACAAGATCCCGAAGCTTGTGCAAGCCGCGGGCGGCAGCCTCGAGGGTGCGACGGTGCCTGTGACTGTCCTGCGTGCGGGCGAGACGCTTGAGCTCGAGCTCACTGTCGCTTCAAGACGCGACGGCCTGATCCGGCCGCTCGACGGCGCGTACCCGTCTTATGTTGTGTACGGCCCGATGGTCTTCACCCCCGCCTACTCAGAGCTCATGCAGTCCGCCGGACGGGCCGCACTGCTGCTGGCATCGAACAGCAGCCCGCTGATCAACCGCCTGAACGATCTCCGCGAGTCGCCAGACGAAGAACTCGTCATCGTGCCAGCACCCTTTTTCCCACACAGGCTGACCAAGGGGTACGAGCTCGGCGTCGTGCCGGTGGTCGAATCCGTCAACGGCACACCCATCACGAGCCTGGCCCAGATGGTTGAACTGCTCGAGGCCAACACCGAGGCCTACACAGAATTTACCTTCGCGGGCACCAGCAACGAGACCCTCGTTTTCCGGACCGAGGACCTGCGCGAGGCGACCGAAGATGTGCTCGACGACGCCGGCATCCGGCGCCAGGCGTCCGACGACTTGCTCGATCTGCTCCGCTAGCACCGACGCCCCGGGAGAGCCTTGTCAACCCGCTGAGACGGCGCAAGCCTTCTGAAATTTGTCCCGGGTCGCTGGCGGGCTCTGCGCCCCGGGGTAGCGTGCCGATATGCATCGTCGAGGAGGGTCCATGCACCGCACCGCACGCACCATCGCCGCCGCGACCGCCGCATTGATCGCTGCGCAGGCCTCGGCCACGCCCGAGAACTTCGATCTGATCGACCTGAGCTTCGCCGCCGGCGCCGGCGGGATCGCGGAAGGCCTGCCCCTCGGCCCGGACATCGGCTTCGGATTCCTGTTCGACGAAGGCAGCGGGTCGGTGTCTGCCCAGGAATCCAACACCTTCGGTTCGGCCATGATCACGCTGGACTATGCCGCTCGCGTAGAACAGACCCCCGATTCGCTCGGGCTTGTGATCGACCTCGATTCCGAGACGACGCTGAGCTTCGACCCCGCCGCGAGCACGGGGCTGATCCAGGCGACCGGCAGCCTCGACTTCATCGAGCTGATCTTCACGCTCGATCGGCCGCATTTCATCACTGGCAGCGGCTTCGGGTTCGACGTGTTCGGCCTCGGCGGCACGCCCGACGCGGGGCCGGCAGGCAGCCACCCGATCGAGCTCGGTAGCGGTTCGTATCGCATCAGCCTGTCGAGCGGGATCGCCGTCGCGGACTACTCGGCAACGCCCGGTATCGGTGAAGGCACCTTCATTGACAGCCGAACGCTCCGCATCGATCTGAACGCGGTGCCCGCACCCAGCGGCGCGGGCTTGCTCGCCCTTGCGGGCCTTGCCGTGGCGCGTCGGCGGCGCTGATCGGGCTCGCGCTCAAGCATCCGGCAGCAGCGGGAACAGCCCGATCGTCGCATCGTGCGCACCGAGATAGTCACGCCTGAAGATCGACCGCGTCCCGGCATCCGCGAAATGCCGAAGCATCTCGAGCGCATCGAAACGATGCGCCGGGCCGGTGTCGCTGTTCTCCGGTGCGCCCAGCCCGGCGCTGAGAAAATTGAACACAACGCCGCCAGACCGATCGGCACGCCCGGACCCGTTGGCATCCACAGATCGGAGCACCGCGCGGTGCGCACGCTCGATGACCCCTGTCGCGCCGGCGACCTCGAACGTGTTCAGCGATCCAGAGAACACGAACACGCACCCGGGGGAAGACGCCGCGAGACGGTCGAAGAGCGCATCGTCCTGTGCGAAATCCGCCTCGATGACCGCGTCGCGCTGGAAACCCAGCCCTGGCATCCTCGCCCGGCTCGCCGCGGCTAGCTCCGGCACACCTTCGACACCGATATACCCGCCAACCTCCAGACCTATGGACCGGATCCAGCCCGCCAGATCCGCGACCCCGCAGCCGATATCAATGACGGTCCGGCCCTCCAGCCGCAGGATCGTGCCGAGCTCGGTCGGGCCCGCGAGCCCTGTCGCCGCGACCTCGAGCAGCACCTTGAACCGGATCTCCTGGTACGCCTTGTTCCGCCACAGAAGAGCGTCGAACCCCGGACCGCTGGCCTCGACCGCACGCCGATAGGGCTCGAGCGGCTCGGGCATCGCTGGCGTTCTCCCTTGCGAAAGCCTCGCTCAGAGCCGAAGCATGTCGGCGAACGTCTCGAACCGCTCGCCGAGCTGGTCGGCGTTCAGCGAAGAGAGCCGCTCGAGGCTGAACGTCTCGATAGTGAAGCTGGCCATGACGGTGCCGTGCGCGAGCGCGGTCTTGAGGGTCTCGGCCGACCGGACCGTCTGGTTCTGGCTCGCGAGGTAGCCCATCATGCCACCGGCGAACGTATCACCCGCGCCCGTCGGATCGACGACATCATCGGTCGGGAAGGCCGGCATAGCCCCGATGCCGATGCCGTGCGCCTCGCGGATGGCGAACAGGCAGCCGTGCTCGCCCTTCTTGACAACCACGAACGTCGGTCCCATCTCGAGGATCTTCTTCGCGGCCGCGACCGTGTTCTTCAGCCCTGTGAACTGCTCAGCCTCGTCGAAGTTCAGCACCAGGCCATCGACCTTGCCGCAGAGCGTTTCCAGCTCAGGCCGAGCGGTCTCGATCCACAGGTCCATCGTGTCGGCGACCGCGAGCCTGCGATCCGGCAGCTGCTCGAGCATGCCAAGCTGCACCGCTGGGTGCGTGTTGGCAAGGAAGACGCTCCTGGAGTCTCGGTAGCCGTCGGGGATCGCCGGCGGTTCCTCGACGAGCACGTTCAGATCCGTGAACGTCGTCTCCCGCTGGTCCATGTTGTCGAGGTACTTGCCACCCCAGCGGAAGGTCTTCGAGCCCGACCGCGTCTCGAGCCCGTCCAGATCGATGTTCGCGTAGCGCTCCAGCTGCTGGCGGTGCTCGGGCGGGAAGTCGTCCCCCACAGCGGCCACCACGCGCACAGTCGTGTGCTGCTGAGCCGCGGCGGCGAAGTATGCGCACGAACCGCCGAGCACGCCCTCACGCTTCTCGCCCGCGGGCGTCTCAACCGTATCCATCCCGACCGTTCCGGTGACAATCAAACTCATGCGATGACTGTAGCCGTGCTGCTTCCGGCGCAACGGCCGGCGTCATTCGGGAGCGATCGCTACGCCGAGCTGGATGTCTGGCTCCCACCGCAACCAGGACGGCTCGGCCCGCGCGGCCAGCTCGAACTCGGCACCCGCCTCGGCGAGCTCGCCGAAGCGCGTGGGCGTGGCCATGGCCACAGCGCCGCGTAACACGCTGTCAAGCGAAGACGCCTCGAGCGAGATCCCGCTGAACCAGCCGACCTCGACACCCACGCCCCCGGTGTCCCAGAACCGGCTGTCGTCGCGCACCAGCGCACGGTACGCGAGGTTGATCTCCGCCTCGATCCGCACGTGCGTCGCGTCGGGCGCCAGGCCCACGCGACGCACCAGCCCGATCGGCATGCCCCGGTAGAGCACCGGCGAGCCCGGCGAGGCCGTGCCAGCCGAGCCCGCCACGAGCACGATCGGGTGCCCGGGGGCCTCGAGATCGACACCCATGGGCGCAGACGGCTTGCCCTCGAACCGCCGAGCCACCGGCCCACCGGGGTCGCCGGGAAGGACCGCGATGTACCGCGGCCCGATGATCGTTTCGAGCCCCTCCACCCCCTGCAGGCTGACCTCCGGCCGAACCACCCAATACCGCGACCCCTCGACAGCCAGCCCCCTGGCGTGCGGGGCAAGCTCCGCCTCGACATCGACAGCCTCGAGATCCTCCGTCAGCCGGACCGATCGCACCACACCGACGCTGATCCCCCGGTGCACGATCGATGCGCCCGGCTCGATCGACTGAGCATCGTCGAAGCGGATCACGATCGTCGGCCCGCGCTCGCGGTTGACCTGGACAAAGAGCACCACGATCAAAGCCGTGACCGCCAAGACCGGCAGCAGCCACGCGAGGCTGACACGCGAGGGCTGCCGCACGATGCGGGCCTCGGGCGGACCATCAGGCTCGGGCTCCCGTTTCGGCTCGGCTCGGTTGTCAGGGCCCTCGCTCATGCCGGCCGACCCGCGCTGCCGAACCCGCCCTCGAATCGCGGGTCTTCCCAGATCGCGTGCGGGTCGAAGCTCATCGACGCCAACAGACTCAGCACCACGACCGCGCCGAACACGACCACGCCCGGCCCGGGCGTGACCGTCACGAGATCGCCGAGCTTGACCGCCGCAACCAAGACCGCCACCAGCAGCACATCGAGCATGCCCCACCGCCCGATGAATTCCACTGCGTGGTACGTGGCCGCTCGGTGCGAGGACGACAGCAGCCGTCCCCCCATCGTCAGCATGAACAGCGCCGACAGCTTGGCAATAGGCGTCACGATTGAAAAGAACAGCACCGTGAGCCCGACGAACAGGTACCCCTCGGCCAGCAGATCGATCATGCCCGACCAGATGGATGCGACCGACTCATGCCCGAGGCGCGTCAGCGTCATCACGGGTAATACGAGCGCGAACGGGTAAAGGATCAGACCCGTCGTGGCGAAAGCGGCGGTCCGCGACGAGGCACCGGGTTTTGTGCCGTGGCGGATCACCGAGCCGCAGCGAACACACCTCGCGACGTGCCGCTCCGGAACGTCACCAACAGTGTGGACCAGACCGCATGTTGCGCAAGCGCGGAGCGATGGCATGCCGCGAGTCTAATCTCTTCAGCCGATCAACGCTCCGGGGCTCGCGGCAGGATCAGGCCGAGTGCGCGTAGGGCGTGAACCGATCGCACGAGCTGATCGGGGCGACCCGCAGGCCGGCCGTGGTCAGCTCCGGGTGGCCGCACTCCTCGATGGCGTCGGCCGGGGCCTCTCCTTTGATGCGGATCTGGATGACGCGCTCGCCGGCCTCATCGCCGCCGAAATGAGCACATTTGCCGCACTGACCGTCGTCAACCTTCAGCATCGTACACCTCCTGAGTTCCGTAGTTGTTTACGACACACATCGGCCACGGGATGCTGAGAAGACGTCTCGATTGCTCGTTGAGACCCGGCCGCAAGGAAGTCGGTGTTTCGTCCGAAAAAACACGGAATCGATGACGCCTATGAGCAACGAGTCACGTGAAGCCCGGCCTTATGGCCAAGCATCCAAAATGGGCTGCACCTGAGCCCGCCACTCGTCCAGGTGCCCGGCTTCATTGTGAAGCTCCGCAAGCTCGGAGTTGGGGTCGTACATGACCCGATGGATGAGGGTACGCAGGTACGCCTGTTGATCGCGATTCAGTTCCGTACGCACCTTGGCCAACATCCACGTTCGATCGTCATCAATCGCGACACCGGTCACCAAGACACCCATGGCAATCGCGATTTCCCCAGTGGACGCTTCGAGAAACCCGTCTTCGGACTCGATCTCATCCTTGATCTCGGCGAGCAGGCGCGCGACCGAGTCTGCATCCTCTTCGATATCAGCGACGACATCAGCGGCAGCATCGTTCTCAAGCGGTCCGAGCCCCCAGGTTCCCATCGAAACCCTCACCCGACAATGCAACCGACAACCTATTTGTTCTGCTTGGCCCACGAATCACGCAGCGATACGGTCCGGTTGAACACGAGCGAATCTTGCGTCGAGTCCGGATCGACACAGAAGTAACCTAGCCGCTCGAACTGGAAGACCGGACCGAGATCGCCGAGTTCGCTGTGGAAGCGACCGGCCTCGGCGGCCTGGCGTGCGTGCTCGGCAAGCGCAGGCTCCAGCTTGGCACCCGCAACGACCTTCAGTGACTCCGGGTTGAGGTTCTCCAGGAAGCTCCAGCCTTCCGCCGCGTCCTTGGGTTCTTTGTCCGGCCGCTCCACGCTGAAGAGCCGGTCGAACAGACGGACCTCCGCATCGACCGCGTGCTCGGCGCTGACCCAGTGGAGCGTGCCCTTGACCTTGCGGACGTTGTCCTCGGCGTCGGGCGGCGGCGAGTCACCGCCTCGTGTCTGCGGATCGTGCGTGGCGTGGATCTCGGTCACCCTGCCAGCGTCGTCGGTCTCGAAGCCAGTGCAGGTGATCCAGTAGCCGTAGCGCAGCCGGACCTCTCTTCCAGGGCCCAGGCGGAAGAACTTCCTGGGAGGGTCGGCCATGAAGTCCTCGCGCTCGATCCACAGCTCACGGGTGAACGGGATCTGCCGCTTCCCTGCGGCGTCGTCCTCGGGGTTGTTGACCGCGTCGAGCCAATCGGTCTTCGACGCCTCCCAGTTCGTCACCACCACCTTCACGGGATCGAGGACCGCCATCCGCCTGGGCGCAGCCTTGTTCAGGTGCTCACGCACCGCGTTCTCGAGCAGGCCGATGTCGTGAACCGCGTTGAATTTGGTTACGCCCACGCCCTGGCAGAAGTTCCGGATGGCCTCGGGCGTATAGCCGAGCCGACGGAGCCCGCTGAGCGTCGGCATCCGTGGGTCGTCCCATCCGGACACACGGCCCTCATCGACTAGCTGCTTGAGCTTCCGCTTGCTAGTGACGATGTAGCTCGGGTTCAGGCGGGCGAACTCGGTCTGCTGCGGATGATGGATGGGCTCGGGCCTGTCCCGGTTGATCGCGTCGATGAACCAGTCGTACAGCGGGCGGTGGTTCTCGAACTCCAGCGTGCAGAGCGAGTTCGTCACGCCCTCGATCGAATCCTCCAGCCCGTGCGCCCAGTCGTACATCGGGTAGACGTGCCAGCGGTCGCCCGTGCGGTGGTGCGTGGCGTTTACCACGCGGTACATCACCGGGTCGCGCAGGTTCATGTTCGGGCTGGCCATGTCGATCTTGGCGCGCAGCACCGCCGCCCCATCGCCGAGCCCGCCCCCGACCATCTCCGCGAACAGCCCAAGCGACTCTTCGGCAGGACGATCACGGAAGGGCGACGCCTCGCCGGGTCTGGTGACGCTCCCGCGCTGCCGGCGGATCGTCTCAGGGTCCTGCGTGTCGACGTACGCCAGGCCCTTCTCGATCAGTTCCACCGCCCAGGCGTGCATCTGCTCGAAGTAGTCGCTCGCGAACAGCACACCCCGCATCGGATCCGCGTCGTCCGCACCGTCCCAGCGGTAGCCGAGCCAGCGGATGTCGCGGACGATCGAGTCAACGAACGCCTGCTCTTCCTTGGCCGGGTTGGTG
This sequence comes from Planctomycetota bacterium, assembly GCA_039187315.1. GTDB lineage: Bacteria > Planctomycetota > Phycisphaerae > Phycisphaerales > UBA1924 > JANQQZ01. Next base: position 25,257 of record JBCCZQ010000006.1, read on the forward strand.
TCATCGAAGCGAAGGAAGCAGCGGCCGCCGTACGACTCGGCAAGCCCGAAGCTCACGCAGACCGCCTTCGCGTGGCCGATGTGCAGGAAGCCATTCGGCTCGGGCGGGAAGCGGGTGACGACGGCCGTGGCGTCGCCGGGCTCGCCCCATCGTCCCTCGGCGATGTGCCGGTCGATCAGCTGCTGGATGAAGTGCCGGCGCTCGGCCTTTGGTTCGCTGGCGGCATCGTTGGGGGCGCTGTTGGTCATCGCAGCGATGATAGATCAACATCGCCGGGTTTCGCAGGCGAGACGATCAGTTGCAACGGTGCATCGGGCTCGCCGACCAGCTCGATCCTGATCTTCCAGGTGCCGCCCATCGGCTTCTTGGCTGAGCCTTGCAGCAGGGTATAGACGGCGAGAAAGTACGCCGCCGGCAGGCTGGTCCGCTTTGCGAGCCGAACCGAACGCTAGCGTTGCACGCCTCGGCTGAGGTCACGGTGAGCGTCGCGTGGGGCAGCTTGCCGATGCCATCGATCACCCAAGCGGCCGAGCGAAACAGACAACGCCTGAGCGATCACATCACCCTCTGGATCTGCTTGTGTCGCGCGAGCGTCCGTGCGTTTCGCCATGACGGATCTTTCGCTCGCCGGCGTTCGCTAGGAGGGATGCTCGTCCTCGGGCATCGGCTCGACGCGCAGGCCCATGGCGGCCGCGAAGATGTCCGCCTGCTCCGGCGCGATGACCGCACCTCGCAGCAGATCGGGATTGACGACCAGCCCGTCTACGCGTGAACCGCGGAAATCCGTCTCGCCGAGCCGGCTCGATGCGAACCGTGCCTGGCGCAGGTCGCAGCCTCGGAAGACAACACCCTTGAGCTGCGCCTCTTCGAAGTCCGCCTCGCGCAGGTCGCAACACTCGAACCAGCAGCGCTCAAGGCGCGTACCGAAGGCGCGGGCGAGGCCGATCTGGCAGTCCACACAGCGAACATCGCGGAGCGTCGCGCCCGAGACATCGACTCCGGTGAGCCGGCAATCGCGCAGCTCGACGCGTGTCGCCCCGAGATCGGTGCAGAGCAGGTTCGCCAGATCGCATGCGCGGAGCGTGACATCGCGCAGGCGACGCACCCGCACGGCCCCCACCGCCCGGCAGCGCTCGATAGCTGCGCCGATGATCTCATCGTCGGATGCAAGCTCGGCGCCGATCTCGGCATCGACAACCGAACGCTCGGGGGGTTCAGGCGTTTCGACATCAGAGCCACGCAACGGCACAGGCATGCCCGCATGGTATCAAGATCGCTCCGAGCTTCAGGCCGTCGCCTCGGCCAGCGACGGGTAGTCGGTGTACCCCACCTCGGTCCCGCTGTAGTACGTCTCGCGGTTCGATTCGTTATACGGCCCGCCAACGCGGATGCGGTCGACCAGATCCGGGTTGCCGATGTACATGGTCCCGAAGGCGATCGCGTCGGCCCGGCTCTCGGCCAATCGCTGCTCGGCGGTCTCGGGCGTCAGCCCGCCATTGCCGATGTAAACGTGCCCCCCCGCTTGCTTGAAGCGCTCGGAGATGGAGCCGTGGACGCGGTCGTTCTCGGCGTCGCGCTCGGTCCCACCGAAGCTCTCGACCGCGTGCAGGTACGCCAGCCCGAGTGTGCCCAGACCCGCGGCAAGCTCGCCGAACGTCGCCTCGGGCGACGAATCGGTCAGGTCGTTGAACTGCCCCAGAGGGCTGATGCGGTAACCGACCCGGCCGGCGCCCCAGACGCTCACCACAGCTCGGGCGACTTCAAGGGGCAGTCGGATGCGGTTCTCGATCGCGCCGCCGTAGCTGTCGTCGCGCTTGTTGGTCCCGTCTCGGGTGAACTGGTCCAACAGGTAGCCGTTGGCGCCGTGGATCTCGACGCCGTCGAAGCCGGCGCGCTTCGCGTTCTTGGCGGCGAGCAGGTACTGCTCCACGATCCCGGGCAGCTCGTCCGTCTCGAGCGCACGCGGCTCCGAAACATCGACCATGCCCGATTCGGCGTCGATGTAGGTCTGGCTCTTGGCGCGCAGCGCCGAGGGAGCGACGGGCTGCTGGCCATCGGGCTGAAGCCCAGTGTGGCTGATGCGGCCTACATGCCAGAGCTGGAGCACGATCCGCCCGCCCGCGATGTGCACGGCATCGGTGATCAACCTCCAGCCGGCGACCTGCTCGTCGCTATGGATGCCAGGCGTGAAGGCGTAGCCCTTGCCCTGCGGGCTGATCTGCGTCGCCTCGCTGACGATCAGGCCCGCGCCGGCGCGCTGGCGGTAGTACTCGGCGTTGAGCTCCCAAGGGATATCCCCAGGCTGCTTGCTCCGGCTGCGGGTCAAGGGGGCCATAAAAACGCGGTTGGGAGCCTCGATATCCCCGACAGCGATCGGGCTGAGCAGGTTCGGGAAGCTTGTCACGGCAGATCTCCTTCGTGGGTGCCGGCGAGGAACGCGGCAGCGGCCGCCTCGATTCCCGGGTACGGCCTTATTTTGGAACAATTGTTCAAAAGAATAGGCCGACCGCTCAGCCGAACGCGGCGAGCAGCCGATCGACCCGGGCCAGCACGCGGTCCTGACCCAGCGCTGCCAGGGTCACTCCGAGCGGTGGGCTCACGGCAGTGCCGGTCATCGCCACCCGGATCGGCTGCGCAAGCTTGCCGAGCTTGGTCCCGCGGGACTCGCACCAGGCCTGCGCGGCCGCCTCGATCGCCTCCGGCTCGAACGGTTCAACCGAGTCCAACGCCTCGCCGAAGCCCTGCAGCAGCTCCAGCCCGCTCGGCTCGCCCTTGGTGACGTGCTTGGCGACCGCCTTCTGGTCGTAGACGATCGCATCGTCGGCCATGAACAGGAACGCGATGGGCTGGCGGGCCTCGCCCAGCACCGCGGCCCGCTGCTGGACCGCCGGCGCAAGCATGCGCATCGTGGTCTCGTCCAGCGTGTCGATCAACTCCGCATCGTACCGCGCTGCCCAGCCGCGCCACGCGTGGACAAACTCGTCCGGGGCCATCGCCTGGATCGAGTCGAAGTTGAAGGCACGGAGCTTGTCGCGGTCGAACTTGCTCGCGGTCTTGCCAACGCGCTCGAAGGAAAAATGCTCGTCGAGATACGCCCGCTCGAATCGCTCCAAGTCCTTGCCGTGCTCGGTCTTGACGCCCGGGTTCCAGCCCAGCAACGCAAGGTAGTTGATGACGACCTCTGGGAGATAGCCGGCGCGCCGAAAATCCTCAACATCGATCTCGGGAAGCGAGACGCCCAGCTGCTCGGCCATCGGCAGCAGCCGTTCCTGCGGCAGCTGCACCGTCTTGTCCTTGAGCCACTTCGCAAGCTCCGCTCGCTCGGTGTCCGAGCCCGAGTTGGCAAGCGCCTCCTGCACGCCTTGGTTCTGCTTGACCGCGGTACGAACGGCCTTGTCCTTGTCGCGCTTGCTCATCTTCGAGCCGTCGGGGTTGAAAATCAGCGGCAGGTGCGCGAACACGGGCTCGGAAAACCCGAGCGCCCGCATCAGCGCGATGTGCCGAGGCGTGTTGTTCAGATGCTCCTGTCCGCGGAGAACGTGCGACACGCCCATCTCATGATCGTCGACGACCACGGCGAAGTGGTAGGTCGGGAATCCGTCACGCTTCCGGATGACGAGGTCGTCCAGCTCCTCGTACGGGAACGACACCTCGCCGAGCACAGCGTCGCGGACGGTGATCGGCCCCGGCGGCATGGCGAAGCGCAGCACATGCCATTCCGTCGCGGCACGCTCGAGCGCCGCGGCGTGGTCGTAGATCTCAGAACGACGGTAGATGAACGTCCGCTTCTCGGCCTCGGCGGCCCTGCGCATCGCAGCGAGCTCATCGGGCGTCTCGAACGCTGGGTACGCGACGCCCGCCTCGATCAGCCGCGCGAAGAACAGGTCGTAGATCTCCCGGCGCTTGGACTGCTCGAACGGCCCGACGCCGCGAACATCGCCGCCGGAACCGTGCGCTTCCGGACCATCATCCCAACCGATGCCCAGCCACGCGAGGTCGTCGAGGATGCCGGCAGCCGCGGCCTCGCTCGACCGCTTCTGGTCGGTGTCCTCGATGCGCAGGACAAACCGTCCGCCCGCACCCCGGGCCAGGGCAGCGCAGAACAGGGCCGTCCGGGCCCCGCCGATGTGCAGATGGCCCGTCGGCGAGGGGGCGAATCGGGTAACAGTCAGGTTCTGAGCCAGTTCGGTCGTGGTCATCGGGCAACCGTATCCGCGCAGCACCCCGGCGACGGGCAGCGGCCCGGGCTTCTGGTATACTGGCCCGGCGCGGTGTGGGTGGTACGCCGTGTCGACAGCTTCATCCCGGGCCGACCGGCCCGTTGCCGTGCCCCATCTGACGCACGCCCGCACCGATCGGCCCCCAGGCCTCGCGCTCGCGAGGACGAAAGGCAGGGCCGGACTCATGGCAGGACAGCCAACCCTCGCGGTTGCCCGCGATCCGTCGACCATCCGCAACGTTGCGCTCGTCGGCCAGGGCGGCTCCGGAAAGACGACGCTCGTCGAGCGCCTTCTGTTCTCCGCCGGCGTCATCCAGCGCATGGGATCGGTCGAGGAAGAGAACACCGTCACGGACTTCACCCCCGAGGAGCACCACCACCATCACACCCTGGGCCTGAAGATGACCCACTTCGAGGCCGAGAGCCGCCTGTCGGGCTCGAAGGTGCTCGTGAACCTGCTCGATACGCCAGGGCTGGCCGACTTCATGGGACACGCCGTAGCCGCCCTGCCCGCGGTCGACACCGTCGCCGTCGTCATCGACCCGGCCAAGGGCGTCGAGACCGTCGCCCGCCGGATGTTCAACCTCGCCAAGGAACGGAACCTGCCGCGGTGCGTCATTGTCGACAAGATCGACGAGAGCGGGATCGATCTCGCCGCAGTTGTTGAAGGGCTACGAACGCAGTTCGGAAGCGAGTGCCTGCCGATCAATCTGCCCGCTGGCGGCAGGTCTGAGGGTGGCAGCGTTATCAACGTCTTCGAGGCCGAGCATGCCGACGGCGCAGCGCCTGACTTCTCCAGCGTCGAGGACGCGCACCAGCAGATCCTTGAGCAGGTCGTCGAAGTCAACGACGAACTGACCGAGACCTACTTCGAAGGCGGGGCCCTCGATCCCAAGAAGCTGCACGAAGCCTTCGAAGAGTGCATGCGGCAGGGACACCTGGTGCCGATCTGCTTCTGCTCGGCCAAGACCGGCGTGGGCATCGACGACCTGATGCACGTCATCGCCGACTACCTGCCCAGCCCGCTCGAGGGGAACCCGCGGCCGTTCGTCAGCGAGACCGATGGCGGCGCCGAGACCGACTACACGCACGAGCCGGACGCTTCCAAGCCGCTGCTCGCGCACGTCTACAAGGTCACGGTTGACAAACACGTAGGCAAGCTCGGCGTCTTCCGTGTTCATCAGGGCACGATAAAGGCCAAGGACGAGGTCTACCTCGGCGCCAACAAGAAACCGGTGCGGATCGCGCACCTCTACAAACGCCAGGGGCCGACGAGCATCGAGGTCGAGGCGCTCGGGCCCGGCGACATCGGCGCCATCTCCAAGATCGACGAAGTCCACTTCGGCTCGGTGCTCCACGGCGACCACGACGCTGATCGCGTCCACCTCAAGCGGCTGCCGATGCCCAAGCCGATGTTTGGACTCGCGATCGAGCTGAAGAACCACAAGGACGAGAGCAAGTTCGCACCGGCCACGCACAAGCTCATGGAGGAGGACCCGTGCCTGATCATCGAACGCGTCGAGGCAACCAACCAAACGGTTATGCGCGGCCTGGGCGAGCTGCACCTGCGCGTCGTTGAAGAAAAACTCAACGATCAGTACGGCATCGAGATCGATACCAGCCCGCCGCGCATCGCGTACAAGGAAACCATCACGGGCACCGCCGAGGCCAGCCATCGCCACAAGAAACAATCAGGCGGTTCGGGCGAATTCGGCGAGGTACACCTGCGGGTTGCGCCCCTGCCAATCGACCCCGACCTCGGCGACGAGCCGACGTTCGAGTTCGTCAACGCGACCGTCGGCGGATCCGTGCCCAGGCAGTTCATGCCTGCGATTGAGAAGGGCATCCGCGAGGTACTCAGCACCGGGGCCGTCGCCGGCTACCCGATGACCGGCGTGCGTGTCGAGGTGACAGACGGCAAGCACCACGCCGTGGACTCGAAAGAGGTCGCGTTTATCAAGGCAGGCAAGCGCGCCTTCATCAACGCTGTCGAGAAGGCACGGCCCGTCCTGCTCGAGCCCTTCGTCCACCTGGAGGTCACCGCCCCGAGCTCTGTCACTGGCGACATCGCGGGCGATCTATCAACGAAACGTGGACGGGTGCAGGACACCGAGATGATCGGTGCCGACATCGTCATTGTGAAGGCGGAGGCCCCGCTGAGCGAGCTGCACAGCTACTCCACCGCACTCAAGAGCATGACCGGCGGATCTGGAAGCTACACCATGGACTACAGCCACACCGAGCAGACCCCGCCGAACGTGCAACAGGAGATCATGGCTGCCTTCGAAGGCCACGGCGACGCGGAGTGACCGTGCCGCGGCCGACGTCCTGCGTGTAGACTCCATTGATCTGACCCGAACCTGGAGACCCGTCATGAACACGACCGCTCCGGCCGCCCAGAACCAGCCGAGGACCCGCCTGCCGCTTGCGGTGATCGTCGTGTCACTGCTCGTGCTCGGCGGACTGCTCTTCTTCGCGGTCGACAAGCTGCTCGTCGACCTTGGCGGAGCGGGAGGCACGGTCGGGGCCGACGGCCTGCACACAGCCGCAGCCGCGGGCGATGTGGAGGCGATCCAGGCCGCAGCGGCGCGCGGCGAGAACCTGAACGCGTCCAACTTCAACGATCCCGAGGGCGAAGACCGCTCACCGCTGATGGTCGCCATCGCGAGCAACCAGCTCGAAGCGGCCAAGGCGTTGATCGAGGCGGGCGCCGACACCGAGACCCGATCCCGGGACGGCAAGACGGCGCTCATGCTCGCGGCGGGCTGGTCGACCACCGCGATGGTTGAACTGCTGCTCGAGCAGGACGCTCGGATCGACGCGCGCAGCGAGCTCGGCTGGACCGCGCTCATGCTCGCCGCGAGCCGGGGGCAGTCCGAGTCGGTCCGGGCCCTGCTGGCCGCCGGCGCCGACGTTTCGAACCGGAACAAATGGGACCAGACCGCGCTGATCTCTGCCAGTCTCGCGGCAGACCTTGACTGCATCACCGCCATGCTCAACGCCGGAGCTGAAGCCAACGCCACCGACAACTTCGGCGTCACACCGCTGATCGCCGCCACCGAGCGCGCCAAAGACCCGGAGGTCCTCCGGGCCTTGATCGAAGCCGGCGCCGACGTGAACGCCGCCGAGGACAGCGGTGTCACGGCCCTGATGCGGTCGGCCGACCGCGCGAGCATGGAGCTCGTGCAGGCCCTCGTTGACGCCGGCGCGGATGTGAACGCCGCCGACGATGGCGGGCGGACCGCAGCAGATTGGGCCGCCGGTCGGGATGACGAGGCCGGCCAGACCGTCGCGGAGTTCCTTCGCGGCATCTGACCCGCATGCTCGGATCCAGCCGAGCGGCTACACTCGCTGCCGAGGGGCCCGCACAGCGTGCGGCGGGCGAAGCTGACCACGCACGGAACGCGGAACCATCGCTATGGACCGGATCTCGCCGAGCTCAGTCGGGCAACGCACCCTTCATGCCATCGGTCAGTCCATCGGAAACCCGCTCGGGCAAGCCAAGCAGGTCGGACCCCGAGCTATCGATCCCTCGCAGCGTCTCAGGCTCGTTGACAGCCAGGACACCGTCATGCTCGGCGGCGCCGGCACGTCCGCTCGGGCGCCCAGCCCGAACACCGCCACGCTCGTCGCGAGCGTGGTCGAACCGGCCCCGACACCCCCGACCGCTTCAACGGCTCAGCCCGTCAGCACACGTGCGGCCGATGCGCTCAAGATGTACCGCGCCCCCGGCGAACAGAACGTTGCCGCCACTCGCGCAGCGGCGGGCTCGCTGCTGGATGTTCAGGCCTGATCCGCTTCGCCGGGTCCACAAGGCCCGAGAACAACGCCGTCGACCGGCACACCCGTCATCCCTGTACGCCACCAGCACCCGTCGATAAGCTGGTGTGATGCCGGGCTTGGACCATCAACAAAAAAAAGACACCGCCAAAGCCATGCCGAAGCCGGCACCGCTGGCCAGGCACTGGCGTCTCGACCCAGGGGTGGTGTTCCTGAACCACGGGTCCTTCGGGGCCTGCCCCATCGAGATCCAACAGGCACAGCAGCGCCACCGCGACCGCGTGGAGGCAGAGGCCGTCAGCTTCTTCTGCCGCGATCTCTTTCCGCTGCTCGATCGCAGCCGCAGGGCCATCGCCGGGATGATCGGAGGCAAGCCCGAGGACTACGTCTTCCCGCCCAATGCGACCGTTGCCGTCGCCACGATCATCATGAACCTCGAGCGTGGCCACGGCATGCTCGACGATCCGCGCCCGCTCGGGCCCGGCGACGAGATCCTCGTCAACGACCACGAGTACCCGGCCTGCCTCAACATCGTCCACGACACCGCCCGGCGAACGGGCGCCCGTGTCCGCACCGTCGAGATCCCGACGGTCCCCCAAGACGGACCCATGACGCCAGAGCGGTTCCACGGCATGATCATGGCCGGCGTGACCGACCGCACACGCATCTGCCTGCTCAGCCACATCACCAGCCCCACAGGCATGATCGTGCCCGCTGCCAAGCTCGTGCGCGACCTTGAAGCTCTCGGCGTGGTCACGATCCTTGACGGTGCGCACGGTCCAGGCGCCATCCCGCTCGACATCGACGAACTCCACCCAGCGTTCTATACCGCCAACTGCCACAAGTGGCTATGCACGCCCAAGGGCGCCGCGATCCTCTACGTCCGGCCCGATCTGCAAGAGGGCTTCCGACCGCTCGCGATCAGCAACTACGCCGAGGCTCCCGCAGGCTGCAAGAACCGCTCGATGTACAACCTCGAGTTCGACTACACCGGCACCGACGACTACACCGCCCGCCTGACGATCGCCGACGCCATCGACATCATGCCGACCATCGCCGGAGCCGAGTGGCCAGGCATCATCGAGCACAACCGCAGCCTCGTCATGCAGGCTCGCGACGTGCTGCTCGAAGCCTTGGGCGCCCAAGAGCCCGTCGACGACCGGATGATCGGGCCGCTGGCGATGGTCCCGCTGCCCGAGGTCGAGCCCGACCGGCGCGAACGTCTCAAGCAGCGTCCGACCTGCTACGCGGACGCCCTCCAGGACGCCCTAGTCGAACGGCACGGCATCCAGGTGCCAGTCTGGCTTCCGTGTGCGCAGCTCGGCGGGCGCCCGTTCGACGGACGACGCTTCATCAGGCTCAGCGCGCAGCTCTATAACAGCCCTGAGCAGTACCGCTACCTTGCCGACGCACTTGCGGAAGAACTCGCACGCGAAATGCGACTCTGAAACAACAGCCAGTGTGTGGTTCAGATCCCGTAGTTCGGCAGGAGCTTCTCGCGGAGATACCGCACGAGGTGCGCCGCCGAGAGGGGCGAGCCGGTCGCACGCTTTGTCAGCTCAGCGGCGGGGTACCGGCGGCCGTGGATATGGATCCGCTCACGGAGCCAGCCGAGCAGGCCGCTGAAGTCGCCCTGGGCGATATCGCTCTCAAGCATCGGCAGCTCGCGCCCGATCGCGTCCCACAGCTGCGCCATATGCAGGTTGCCCAGCGTGTATGTCGGGAAGTAGCCGAACAGCCCGAAGCTCCAGTGGACATCCTGGAGGCAGCCGTGCGCATCGTCGGGCACCTCCACGCCCAGCGACTCCGCGTAGGCATCGTTCCAGGCCGCGGGCAGGTCGGCCGTCGACAGATCGCCAGAAACCAACGCCCGCTCGAGCTCGAAGCGGATCATCACGTGCAGGTTGTACGTGCCTTCGTCGGCTTCGACTCGGATCAGGCTCGGCGTCGCCGTGTTCACCGCCGACGCCAGCGACGCGGGCGTCTGATCCGCGACCGCATCGCCGAGCAACTCCTTGGCCTTGGGCAGCGCAAACGTCCAGAACGCCTCGCCCCGACCGACAGGGTTCTCCCAGAGCCGCGACTGGCTCTCGTGGATCCCGAGGCTGACCGCCTCACCCGAGGGCAGACCGAACTGCGACGCCACGCTCTCTACACCGTGCGCAGGCCCAAGCGGCAGACCCTGCTCGTACAGACCGTGACCCATCTCGTGCATGATGCCGTAGAGCGAATCCGTCCAAGAGTCTTCGCGGTAGCGAGTCGTCATGCGCGTATCACCCGGAGCTACGCCCTCGCAGAACGGGTGCGTGGTGATGTCCAGTCGGCCGCGCTCGAAGCTGAAGCCGCAGGCATGCGCGACGAATCGGCCGAAGGCCTCCTGAGCTCGAACGGCGACACGGCGCGACAGCACGTCGCTGTTCGGCGGGGTGCCGTTGTCCGCGATAATGTTGATCAGCTTGGTCAGCTCGGCCTTGAGTGGCGTGAAGACCGCCTCGACCTGCGCAGCCGTCATGCCTGGCTCGTAGTCATCGAGCATCGCGTCGTACAGCTCGGCACCGCCGTCCGTCAGGCAGCGGGCCTTCTCGCGTGTCAGCTCGAGCACGGTGTCGAGCTTCGGCCGGAACGCGTCGTAGTCAGACCGCTCGCGTGCGTCCTTCCAGGCGTGCTGCGCCTTGGCCCGCGCCTCGGCGAGCTTCGCGACAAGGTCCGCCGGTACTCTCGTGCGTTTGTTGAAGTCCCGCCTAGCCTCGCGGACATTCGCCGACTCTGCCGACTCGTCGCCCGGTCCGAACGCATCCTCGCAGCCCGCGAGCAGATCGCCGAGCTCGTCCGCGCTCTGCCGCTCGTGATAGAGCCTGGCGAGCATCGCGCTCTGCCCGGCCCGAGCCTCCGCGCCGCCGGGAGGCATGTACGTCTCATGGTCCCATGCGATCACGTTGCCGATCGATTGGAGCGTCGCCGACTCCCGAAGATACCCCGCGAGCGCCTCGTATTGGCTCATCCGCCGTCCTCGTCCGGGCTTCCGGCAGCCCGCATCACCCGCCGCGCCTGCTGCGCCGCGATCAGACCGTAGGCCGTGATCAGCACCGGGTTGTTCTCGAGCCAGCGGTCATCGACCACGCGCAGCGAACCATCCGGCTCCTGCATCGCCAGCAGCTGGTCGATCAGGTCCTCGGGCCACAGCTCACGCGTCACCATGTCCTCGGTCAGGACGTCGAGCTCCGACTCGCCGGTCGCGCCGAGCGCCCTGCCGAAGACCATCAAGAAGTAGTAATACCCATCCGTGCCGATGCCCGGGTTCTCGTCGAGCCGGTAGTTCCTGGCGATCCATTCCGTGGCAGAGCGGACGCGTGGATCATCCCGCGTCAGCCCGGCATACGCGTAGCTCTTGAACCCCGCGTAGGTCATCGAGCCGTATGCCCGCAGCCGGCTCGCGCGCGTCCCGTCGCTGAGCATCTCCTCGATCGCACCCGCCTTCGACTCCCCGATGCCCAGGTCCGCAGCCTCGCCCGAGGGGCTCGTTGAGTAGATGAATCCGCCCTGCTTCGAGCCCGCGGCATACGCCATCGGGTTCACCGAGCCGTCCATCTGCGTCCGCTCGAGAAAGACAAGCGCGCGCTGCACGGCCGGATCGTCGCCGGGGACGCCGGCATCCTCGAGCGCCTGGAGCCAGAGCGAGAGGTTGCTGTTGTCCGGCCGACCGCTCCCGCCGTAGCCGACACCGCCGTAGAACGGGTGCGCTCGATCAACCGCGGCCACCTCGTCGCCGAGCGCATCGGGCACTCTGGCGGTTCCGCCCCACTGCAGCTCCCGAAGGAACGCTACCGCAGGCTCCACAGAAGCCTCGGCCTCGGGCAGTGACCCACGCGCGTGCGAAAGGGCCGACAAGCAGATCGCGGGGTTGTAGCTCGCGAGCACGCGGTCGTAGATCCCGCCATCGGGCTGGCGGTACCCGAGGATAAACGCCAGGGCCTGGGCGACATCGGGATCGGCCGCATCGATGTCCGGGTCGAGCAGCATGCCCGTGACGACCAGCCCCGTGATCGCAGGGAACTCCGGACCGCCAGCGTCGGGGTCGGGGTTCAGCGGCCAACCGCCGCGGTCCTGGTCGCGAACCGACCGCAGGTACTCGATCGCTCGGTCGGTGAACCGCTGCGCGCGTTCCTCAAACGGCTCGCCGTCCTGCGCCGCGGTTGCCATCGCAGCCATACCCAGCATGCAAGCCATCATCGTTCGAACAAGCCAGATCATCATGCACCTCCCGAGATGTGCGTCGCGGCGTGCTCGGCTTCCAGCACGATCGCCGCCGCCGCGACCGCAGCCGTTTCGATCCGCATCACGTGCACACCGAAGCGCACGACCTCTGCACCACGCTTACGCACGGCCGCGAGCTCCGCGTCCGTCCACCCGCCCTCGGGGCCCACGAGCAGCGTCACCGGACGCCCGTCGCCCACCGGTTCGTACCGCTCGCCCGAGGCGTCCGCTGCGACAACCCGCGCCCCCTCGGCGCCTTCGAACACCGACGAGAGGTGCTGCCCCCGTTCGATCCGCAGAGCCCACGCCCGGCCTGATTGCTTGAGCGCTCCAAGACTCACGCGCTCCAGACGGTCCAGCTTGCCGCCACGAGGATCCACCACCGACCGGGCGGTCACCAGCGGCCGCCACGAAGCGGCGCCGACCTGTGCGAGTTGATCGATCATGGTCTCAAGCCTCGGGCCTTTCGGCACCGCGCCGACCACCCGGACCTCGGGGGCATGAGGTTCGACAACCGACACACTATCCACACGCACGCGGAGCGCCCAGCCATCCTTTTTGCCCAGCTTGACCACCGATTCGTGGGTGCCCGTGCCGACTCGGCCATGCCCATCGACCAGTTCGACCGGCGCACCGGGCTCCAAGCGCTTGACCCGTACAGCGTGATGGGCTTCCTCGCCGGTCACGACCAATTCCCGACCGGCGAGATCGTCCGTCATCGGCTCGACCAACACGCGGTGCACCGCCACCACCTCCACGCGGGTTCCCGGAGCCGGCCTCCGACATCCCCCTTGAGTGAGGGCCCCTGGGGGCCGATGATCTGGCGGGACTACGCCGCATGATCGAAGAACAGACGAGTCTAAGCGACGAGGGGCTCGAGCGGTCGGTCGACCGCCTCGTCGAGGAGATCGATGCGGTCTCCGACGCCATCGAGCGCACCATGCGCGACGATGCCGAGCAACCCTCTCCCGAGTCAACGCTCGGCTCCGGTGCCGCACTCAGCGACGACGGCGCTCGCTTCGAGCCAGAAGCAAGCGATGAGCCAGAAGCCGTCGCAAACGAGGACAGCGACGGAACCGGAACGGACAGCCCAGCGGCTGCACGGAGCGAACAAGAGCCGGAGCCACAGACGCAGCCAGACTCGCAGCAACCAGCAGACCCGGTGTCCGAGCAAGCCTCTGCTCCAGAGCCAGACCCAGACCCAGACCCAGACCCAGAGCCAGAGCCAGACTCACAACCTGAGTCAGAACCTGAGTCGAGCAACGAGCCGGAGCAAGAGGAGCAACCCCAGCCTCAGCCAGAGTCTGCCGAGACAGACGAGCCCGCGTCACCCGCAACCGTCGAAGCCGAACTGGATCAACAGGCACTCGATGCGGCTGCGACAGAGCACCAGGCACCTGAAGACGAGACCGAACCGGCTACTGAACATCACGCTGAAACCGTACCCGAATCCGAAACGACATCTGACCAGAACTTCGCTGTGCCAAGCACCGTCGAGGATCTCGACGCCGAACTGGCGGATCTAGCGGACGATCTGCTCGAGGGCGACTTCGACGACGTCGACGACGTGATGAACGGCGTTGATTCGACCGCACGAACCCCCGAGACCGACTCGATCGACCTGACCGAAGAAGATGCTTCGGGCGCAGCTGATGGTGACGCGCCCGGCTCGGACGATCTGGACGACCCAAGTGCATCCGATGATCCAGCTGCCGTCAGCGGAGCCGACAACGAATCAGCCCCCAGCGAGCCCGAGGCGACCGCGTCGTCCGAGGACGGTGAGCAGGGCTCCAGCACGGAATCGGCTCAGAGCGGAGCAGACGAGACCGGCCCTGCGACCGACACGGTGAACGCCCCTGCCGTGGGACCGGACAGCGACACCGACGCGGCCAGTGAGCCCGGAGCACCCACCGAGAGTCCCGCAGCCGCTCAGGCCCGGACCGAGTCCTCAACCAAGAGCCGAAAACCGGCCCTAGCCGCAGCCGCTTCACGGGGCGCAGCCGCTGCGGAGCGCATCGCCCTGCGACTCAGCCGCCCGCTCGACAGCAAGCCCGATTACACCAGGGACATCGTCGGCTGGTTCGCGGCGGTCACCCTCTTCAACGCCGCAGCCGTCTGGGTGTTCTGGTTGACGGTTGGCGGCAGCACTCCCTCCGCCGACGTAGCCGATGCCGCGGGAGTGCAGACCTCGGAAGCGATCGAGCCGGACAAAGCGGAAGCGGATCCAGCCGAGTAGCGATCAGTCAACGCCCGGGCGTTGCCCCTGGACATCGCTGGTGATCGAGGCGCGCCACGCATTGTCGAGGTCCTGAAACGATTCGCCGAGGACATCGCTCGACGCCTCCTCAAGCGTGCTGCCGTTCATCATCGCACGAAGCCACTCGTTGCGCTTCGTCCGCCCGAACCGCTCGGAAAGGTACGCGACCATGTGCTCACCCATCGTGTACACGTAGCGGTAGTCCGCAGGGTCCGTCTCGTAGAAGTTGGTGATGCGATCGAACGCGATCAACTTGCCGTTGGCGTGCCAGTGCTCGACCATCCGCCGCGTGCGTGACCAGTCGCGACTGAAACGGGCCGCGGCGAGCTCAGCGGTGCCCTCAAGTACCCACCAGGGCACGGCGTGCGCGAACTCGACCTGGGCCGCGATCTCGGGTGGGCCCATCGCAAACGAGAGCGCATGGCCGTACTCGTGCGCCAGCACCGTCTTGAGATACCCGGGCCCGAAGTCGCCCGCGACCAGCTTGATCGACTCGCCCGGCTCGTTCCATCCTCCGAGCGGCTCGGCGTAAGACGGGTAGATCGACAGCTGCAGCTCGCTCATGTCCGCGTAGAGCTTGACGACCTGCGGATGATCCAGTCGCATCTCGAAGCCCGTCTCAACGTGCGCCTTTACCTCGGGCCAAAAATCGACCGCTGCTTCCGCCTGCGAGCGGAGCCCGTCGGTGTACAGCACACGCAGGCCTTCGGCGTCAAGCTCGTTCCAGGCTCGCCCGCCGAAGCCCCAGCCCCCGCCACCGTCGGGCACGAACCGCGCCGGCAGCTCGATCGTCCTGTCGGGGGCCTCCCAGTTGGGCGTATTCCACGTGATCCGGAGATCGGCCGTGGCGGTGCCGTCGGCTGCCAACTCAGGCTCGGTCAGCAGCTCGTAGACCAGCACATCGGGCGCGATCCGGCCGATGTCCTTCGCCCAAGCGATCTGCTCGGTACGGAACTCGGGCTCATCGATCGCGACATGTTCGAGGTACGCCTGGCCGTCACCCGCGGTCGCGGCCTCAGCCATGGCGGAAAGCGAGCGTTCGATCCCGGCCGCAGCCGTCTCGGTCGTGGCCTGCGCCCATGTGCTCGGGCTGAGCAGCGCGGCGCCCAAAGCGGCACTGAACGCAAGCGTCTGTCCAAAAGCGGGAAGCGTGGTCAGCATACCGGAGTGTACCGGCACACCTGCCCTTGGCTTCAGAACGCCAACTCGACCGAACCGCCTATGCCCGTCAGATCCTCGCCCAGCACAACGACAGCATTCAATGCGAGCCGCGAGCCGAGGTTCAGATCGTCGTTCAGCCCCACGCCGCCAGACAACTGCACGTAGTGATCAGATCCGAACGCATCACCCTCAGCAAAGACGGTGTAGGCCAGCCCGGCCTGCCAGCCCAGCGTACCGCCCAACACTTTGGTTTCGGTGCCGCCTGTGACGTCGGCACCAAGGGTAAAGAACTGCAGCGTGCCGCTGAAGTCCTGCGCGGGGTCGTCCTCGCCGACTGTCTCGACCAGCCGCACGTCGTACCGTCCGAGCAGCCGAAGTTCGAGACCCTCGTCCAGCTCCGTGACGTACTCGGCCCGTCCGACGAAGCCCAATGACAGCGCCCCCGCCTCCCAGTTGAACGCGATGCCGTCGGCGACCGCGGTAGCGACAACCGTGCCCGGACCGGCGTAGTCCGCGTCGCTCTCGACCAGCGAGCCACCGACGTTCATCATCGGCGTGAGCGTCAGCCCCTCAGCGGTCTCGAACGCGGGGCCCACGCCAACCTGCGCGGTCAGCGTGCGGAACTCGTAGTCCACTGAGGCCTCGGAGCCCGGTGCGAGCCCGAAGAACAGGTCTTCCAGATCCCCTTCGGAACGCGCGTAGCTCGCCGATCCTTCGACCAGCAGACCGGGCGCGTCTTCACCGAAGAGGCGGAAGGTCCTGGAAGCCTGGAGTGCGAGCAGTACGATCTCTGTGCTGTCGCTGTCGTCAAGGTCGTACGCGGTCACGCCGAATTCAACGCCCTCTCGGACCGTCACCAGCCCGGCGATCGACTGCGCAAAGTCGACGCTCCGCTCACCCCGGCTGAACGCGGCCTCGATATCGCCAACGCCGGGCTGCGCGGCGGCAATGCCCGACACGATGGCTGCTGAAGATACAATCAGCGATCTGGCAATGGGTGTCAGCATGAACCCTCCGCTCTCAACCTGCATATGCAAAATCCGGGCTCTCGCCCAGCAACTGTACCTGGTCTGCTCAAAGACCGTCGGACCGGTCGCCTAGCCACGGGATTGGTTCGAATCCGTGGTTGCTGCACCCTGCCGCCCGCAGGATCTCGGCCCGCGCCTTGATGCCGAGTCCGACAACGATCAACGACTGGAGCGCGGGCATCGCGGCCAGGCATCGGTACGCCTCCGGCGACCTGAACGGGAGCGACTCGAGCAACAGCATCCGGATGCTTTGCGAATCCGCGATCGACTCGAGCGACTCCAGCCGCTTCATTCGTACGATGGCCACACGGTCCAGCGAAGCCAGCGGTCGCAGCGACGGAAGCCGCTCGACCGCGCTCAGCCAGTAGAGGCTCAGGTGCTTCAGCTTGCCAAGGTGTTGGATCCAGTCGAGGTCTGTGAGGTTTCGGTTACCGCCGATCTCAAGCGTTTCAACATCCTTGAGCGTCCCGACCGGCGACAGGTCGTGCAACGATCCGAAGCCGACACTCAGCTGGCGTAGATCGGCCAGCCTGCTCAGGGGCGTTGCGTCCTCGAGACGGAGCGAACGAACTCGGAGCGACTCGAGCTTTGTGAGGCCTTCCACGACCTCAAAGCTCTTGCTGTGGCCCTCGATCGACAGTGCCCGCAGGTTAGGGAGCGACTCCAGGCAGCGAATCGAGTGCGAACGCCTGTAGGTACGTGCGAGCGACAAAACTCTCAATGATCCGCCAAGCTGTGCGATCGGATCAAATGACTCGACACCGAGCATGATGACTCCGAGCGTCTGTATCCCGGTGAAGTGTTTTAGGAAGGACAAGTTGGAGTGTTCTTCGTAGTCGATCAGCCGGAGCCCGACGCCGGGCAGTTCCTTCATCGTGGAAGCGAGCTTGCGATACTCTCGGCCGGAGAGCTTCCCGTTGACGACAACCGTTCGCGACGACGGTGAGAGTTTCTTGCACGCCGACGACACCGAGCCGTGCCCAGCGACCACAAGTCCCTCGAAAGGGCTTTCATCGCCGCCAGCCATTCAGAACTCGGCCTGTTTCGGCGCACGCGGGAAGGGGATGACGTCGCGGATGTTGCCCATCCCCGTCGCGAACTGGATCAGCCGCTCGAAGCCCATACCGAAGCCGGCGTGCGGCACGGTGCCGTACCGCCGCAGATCCCGGTACCACCAGTAGTCGTCGCGGTTCAGCCCCATCTCGTCGATGCGGCTATCGAGCACGTCGAGCCGCTCCTCTCGCTGCGAGCCGCCGATGATCTCGCCGATGCCCGGTACAAGCACATCCATCGCGGCCACGGTCCTGCCATCATCGTTCAGGCGCATATAGAACGCCTTGATGTCCTTCGGATAATCTGTGACGATCAGCGGCTGCTTGAAGTGCTCCTCGGTCAGGTAACGCTCATGCTCGGACTGCATGTCCGCGCCCCAGGAGACCGGGTATTCGAAGTCCTTGCCTGCCCGCTCGAGGATCTCGATCGCCTCCGTGTAAGGCAGCCTGCGGAAATCGCTCTCGACGATGTGGCGCAGGTTGTCGATCAGCCCCGGCTGGATCCGCTGGTCGAAGAACGCCATGTCGTCCACGCGGGCCGTCAGCAGGTCCTCGAACAGGAACCTGAGCATGTCCTCGGCGAGCTGCGCATTGTCCGCGAGATCGCCGAACGCGATCTCCGGCTCGATCATCCAGAATTCGGCCAGATGACGGCTCGTGTTGCTGTTCTCGGCGCGGAACGTTGGGCCGAACGTATAGACCCGGCTGAGCGCGCAGCACGACGTCTCGACGTTCAACTGCCCGGAGACCGTCAGGTGCGCTTCGCGGCCGAAGAAATCCTGGCTGTAGTCGACGGCATCTCCCTCGCCGCGCGGCGGGTTGATCGCGTCGAGTGTGCTGACGCGGAACATGTCTCCGGCGCCTTCGGCGTCGTTGGCCGTGATAATCGGGGTGTGCACGTAATAGAACCCGCGTTCGTCGAAGAACCGGTGGATGCCCATGGCCAGCCTGTGCCGAACACGGGCGACGGCGCCGAACGTGTTGGTGCGCACACGCAGGTGCGCGACCTCGCGCAGGTACTCGAACGTGTGCCGCTTCGCGCTCGCCGGGTAGGTGTCCGGGTCATCGACCCAGCCGACAACGCGGACCTCGCCGGCCTTGACCTCGACCGACTGTCCCTTGCCCCTGCTCTCGACAAGCTCGCCCTCAATCTCGATCGAGCAGCCGGTGGTCAGCTTCTGGACCTCAGCCTCGTAGTTGGGCAGGTCCGCCGGCGCAACGACCTGGATCGCGTCAAAGCAGGTGCCGTCATGCAGGTTGATGAAGCTCAGCCCCGCCTTGGAGTCCCGGCGGGTCCGCACCCAGCCCTTGACCGTCACCCGCTCGCCGGGCTGCATCCCGAGCGCCTCGACTACCCGCACCCACGCCATCGGCCGACCTCCAACATCTAGCACACCCCACCCGGTGAGGAAAGCGATGGTAGGACCCGCAGGATCGCCCGCCGATATCCCGCATTCGGCCGCAACGGCGACTGCTCAAGTCCTAAAAAGAACTGTGCAAACCGTGGCTACGCCAGCTTTCGGCGGCCGCAACGACTAGGGGACTCCGCCATGGGATTCGCGTCAATCATCATCGGTCTCGTGCTCGCGATCGCGCTCTTGTCGCTGATCGCCAAGGTCGAAGCCAAGAGCCTCCGCACCGGCATCGTGCTCGCGGCGCTGCTCGTCGTGCTCGTCGGCATCGTGCTCTCGAGCGTGCGCTACGTCTCATCGACCGAGGTCGGCATCGTCAAGAAAAACGCCTTCGGCGGCAAGCTCACCGGCGGGCGGATCATCGCGACCGACGGCGAGATGGGCATCCAGGCCGACGTGCTCAGTCCGGGCTGGCAAACCGGCTACTGGCCGGTCGTCTTCGACGTGGTCAACGTACCGTTGGTCGAGGTGCCCGCGGGCCAGGTCGGCCTCGTCGAAGCGCGCGACGGCGCACCGCTTGACCCCGGACAGCTCTATGCCCCAGAGGTCGACACGGCCGAGTTCAAGAAGATGGTCGAGGACGCGAGCTACTTCCTGGCCAACGGCGGACGCAAAGGCCCGCAGTCGAACGTGCTGACGCCCGGCAAGTACCGGATCAACACCGAGCTATTCAAGGTCGAGATGGTGCCGGCGACCGAAGTACCGAATGCGACTGTGGCAGTGCTCAAGGCGAACTTTGGCAATCAGTCATCAATGGAACGCGAGGTCGCTCCTGGAGTGACGGTGTCGTTCGCCGGCCCTGGAGAAAAGGGCGTGCGACTCGATGTGTTGAAGCCGAGTGCATACCCGATAAACACGAAGGCGTTCGAAGTGACGGAGATCAAGACGAGCGTGATCACACTCCAGTTCACCGCCGCTCAGTCAGCCCGGAACATCGACGGTGCATTTGAAGAGCGTGAGATCGAGGTGCGAACCTCCGACGGGTTCACGTTCCCAGTTGACGTCAGAGTCGAGTATCAGATCAACGAGAACGACGCCCCTATTGTCGTCGCGAGACTCAAAGATGATGACAGCCCCGAACTCCGCCGCAAAATGCAATCGTCAGTCCGAGCGATTTTCCGGAATAACGCGGAGAACGTCAAGGCCCTTGACTATGTGAACCAGCGTTCTCAACAGGAACGGCAGTCGAAGCAGATGCTTCAGGAGGCAATGGCCGAGTATGGCATCACGATCGTCGCCGTTCGAATTGGCGACGTCGGCAACGAGGAGACACTCGGCGAATTGCTCCAGACTCAGCGCGACCGCGAGATCGCCGTCCAGGAACAGATCACCTTCCAGGAGCAGCAGCGGGCGGCGGAGCAGAAGAAGGCGCTCACCCGCACACAGCAGGAGGCCGAGGAAGAGAAGCGGCTCGCGACCGCGCAGTACGAGGTGCAGATCGCCGAGGAAGACAAGCAGCGGGCGATCATCGCCGCTGAAGCCGAGGCCGAGGCCATCCAGATCCGTGCCCAGGCCCAGGCCGACGCGTACCAGTTGATCGCGAGCCAGATCGGCGCCGGCAACGCGGCCCTCATCGAAGTCCTCAAGATCGTCGGAGAACAAGCCATCGAGATCACGCCCCGCGTGATGGTCACCGGCGGGGGGAACGGCAACGGCGACAGCGCCGGCAACGCTGAGACCACAGCCCTGATTGGCACCATGCTCGACACCATGATCAGCCGAGACACGCCACCAGCACGCCGGCAGGCCGAAAGCGACTGAGCGCCCGGACACGATCAGAGGTCACGGATCCGTGTCGAACTGGCGCCATCAGCGTACGTTGTGTGTGATCAGCACCACTAACCACACACAGCAGTTGCGTTATGCAGAAATATCTTAGTTATAAGATATTTTGCGCATCATCCCCTTGCGTGTCTATACGATGTAGATGTATCGTATATGAACGGTATCTGTCGTGGCAGGCCGTACACCGTACTCTGAGGGGATACACATGACAATCAGATTTCTGCTTGGTGGTTGTGCCCTGTCGCTGGCGGCGGCTCTGTCAGCCAACGCGCAGGCTCCACGCTCGATGACATTTGAAACAACACTGCCCGACGGCTCAACGCTTGTCCTCGAACTCGAAGACCAGGACTTTAGCTCGCCTGAGTACGACGGCAGCATGGTCTTCACGGGGCAGTCTACTTCGACTTCCGGCAGCACAACACAGGTGACGTTCCGTACAGATACAGGCTTTCTCGCAACGGCAACGGCTCTCTGCGCTGTCACACTCGGCAGCACCTCGACCGCCCTGGCATTCACACAGGACACACAAGTTGTCGCCTTGAGCGAAACCACGACAGAAGTGAACAACGCCGCAACGACGACGCAGCTGCTGACGGGCGGGAGCACGGGCAGTCTTGCCAGCACCGGCAGCTACGCAGATCTCGAATCCGCCGCAGCGAACCTCCATACCGCAGGGTCCGTCCAGTTGGCGATCGCTCAGTCTCTGACATTCGCCGTGAACGGTCTGCTGACATGCGCGAATTCAGACCATGTGAACTTTCGAGAATGCCAGAACGCAGCCGCCAACATCTGCGGTAGCGGCTGTGTGGCTTCCGTGGAGTACGAATTTACAACCGATGGCAACGGCAACATCACCTCATCAAGCTGTGATTTCACGTGCAAGAACCCCTGTCCGGGCTAAGCCACACCAGCGCAGTCAAGAGCAGCGGCATATCGTCCCGGCGTGATTGCACGCCCGGGCATTCCAATGCCACCGAACCCGCTGACGCTGGTATGCGATGAATGGGCCGATGCTTGTGCAGAGCACAGGGGAGGCCGCCAATGGGCAGTCAAAGCCTACAAGAAGCTGTTCCGCGAGGGTGATAGCTCTGAGCTCGTCGAGCCGTGGCGGGGATTCGACCCCTGTCTGCCAATCGTCGGCGAGCAAGTCAGTGAGAGCGACGGTCCCGAGGGCGAGACCGTCAAGCTTCTGACCGAGATCGAGGCGGACGCGGCCGCCAGGTCGCGGGCCGAGCGCGATGCGGCAAGCCACGGCAGCACCCTGCCCGTCGAGTCGGTCGTGATTCCGATGATCGGCCGGAAGCGCGAGCTGACCTATACGCTGTGCGTCTCAAGCCAGGTCGGCTGCGCGATGGGCTGCGACTTCTGCGAAACAGCGCAGATGGGGCTTGTCCGCAATCTCACTGCAGACCAGATCGTTGCGCAGTGGTTCACGGCCCACCACCGCCACGCCGTGCCTCAAGGCAAGCGGATCAAGAACATCGTCTTCATGGGCATGGGCGAGCCACTGGACAACGCCGAGAACGTGATCCGCGCGATCGGCGTGCTCAACGACCGCTCGGCAGCGAACATCGGCATGCGGTGCATCACCGTCAGCACTGTCGGCCGGGTCGACGGCATCATGAAGCTGCGAAAGCAGTGCGAACAACACGGCTGGCGCCGGCTGGGCATCGCCGTCAGCGTCAACGCCCCCAACGACACGATCCGGAACCAGATCATGCCCGTCAACAAGCGATGGAACATGGCAGCGCTCCAAGAGAGCCTGATCGGTTTCCCCCGATCGGGCCAGAACCGGATCATGATCGAGTACGTGCTGATCCCGGGCGTGAACGATCGCTTGGAGCACGCCGACGAGCTGGCCGCCTGGGTCGAGCCGCTTCTGTGCGCGGTCAACGTGATCCCCTACAACCCAAGGCGAGACTCGCCCTGGCCCGCGCCCGAGGAGCACGTCGTCGAGGCGTTCGTCGATCGACTGCGATCCCTGAAGGTCTTTACCAAACGCCGGAAGACCAAGGGGCGCGATCAGATGGCCGCGTGCGGGCAGCTGGGCACCGAGCACATCCGAGGCCGGAAGCTGGTCGGCGTGACGACGGGGCTTACCATCAACGCGAGCGGTTGACATGCGCGACTCTGCGAACCGGACAAGCCAGCCCCGGCCAAGCACAACCCGGCGTTCGCTTTGGCTGGCGCTCGCAGCGGTGTACGCAGTCGGTGTGCTCGCAACCAATCTGGTGATCGACGGCCGGCGTGACTTCACGTTTCCTCTGAGCTGGTACCCGGAGACAGCCTCGCTGCCACCAATGTCCAACGATGGACCGATCGACGGCGAGCCACTGACACAGATCTACAAGAGCTGGGGCGAACCGGCACAGGATGCGACCGAGGCGCCGATCATCCTGCTCCACGGATCTCCGGGTAGTGCTACGAATTTCTACGGCGGTACGACACGGCCCGGTCTCGGTCGTCTTCTTGGCGAGACTCGGCGGACCTATGCCCTTGATCTGCCCGGCATGGGCCGCAGCCGGAGCGACCCGCCGACCCGGTCCTCGCGTTCACACGCCCACGCCGTGCTTGCCTTCATGGACACGATCGGCACGGAGCGTGCGCACATTGTCGGCTGGTCTAATGGGGGCGCGGTTGCCCTCAATATGGCGGACATCGACATCGAACGGGTCGCATCGATCGTGCTGCTCGGCTCGGTCGGCGACCAGGCTGTCGAGGGGTCCGGCAGCTACCGCTTCGAACAGTTGAAGTACGAGATCGGCCTCGCGGCGACCTACATGCTTGAGCGGCTGACCCCTCACATTGGCCTGCTTGAGCTCCGTGAGCCTCGCAACGGGCTCCGCAACTTCGACGACACCGACCAGCGGCCGCTCGCTGGCATCATGCAGAACCTCGACACGCCGACGCTCATTCTCCACGGCCGGGACGATTTCCTCGTCGCCGATTGGGCGGCCGAGCATCATCACGGGCTGATGCCGCGCTCGACGCTGATCATGACCGAGCATGATCACTTCATGCCGTTTCTTGCGGCCGAAGAAACTGCGAACCACATCAACAAATTTGTCGCACGCTTCGATGATCCGAACGCAGAACCAACAAGGCAGACGATCGACCTCGCGCCACGGGTCAAGCCGTTCGGCAACGCCGGCGAGGCAGCGCTCGATTGGCTTCACTTTGCGCCCGTCCTGCTCGTGCTGCCGCTGGTGACGCTCGTCGGCTGGTTGCTGCCGGGCCGGGCGTGGGTGGCGGTGCTGGTCGGCGCGACAGAACTCGACATCGGTGTCGCGTGGCTGGGTCTTGCGATCGGCAAAGCCATCCGCGCGGTCCGGAATGGCAACTCACGAAAGCCGGTCAAATGGGCGATGGTTGTCCTTGACCCGCTCGCGCAGCTCGGCCTCGGATTCCTGTTCGTGCAGCTCATCGTCCGACCGCTGATCCGCGTCGGACCTGACTCGCTCCACGGCATCGGCTGGCTGCTCGCGGTGCTCGTTCTCGCCGCGCTCTTCGTCGCGCTGCCGCGTATCTGGACCACGCGAGGCCGACAGAAACTCAAGGCCGCGGTCACGAGGCTCATCCACCACGAGTGGTGGCCAAGCTGGACGCTCTACGCCCCGCTGCTGCCGCTCTTCGCGTGGTGGTCGATCAAATACCGCCACCCGCTTGCGTTCACGGCCTGCAACCCGGGCATCCCCAACGGCGGCGGGTTCGCGGGCGAGAGCAAGGCGGATATCACCGCGTCGCTCGTCGCGACCGGCGATCCGCGTGTGCTCTACGGCGAGGCCTGCGAACCCGTCGGCACGCCGGGCGAGCGCGCGACCGCGATGCTCGATCGCCTGGAAGCCGAACCGCGTCTCGGCGGGCTGCCCGTCATGCTCAAGCCCGACGCCGGCGAGCAAGGCCGGGGCGTGACCAGGTGCGATACCGCGACCGACATCGAACACTTCTTCGAACGCCAGCCCGGACGAGCGCTCTTGCAGCGGTACGACCCGGGGCCGTGCGAGTACGGCGTGATGTACATCCGCGTGCCCGCGCCCGGATCGCGAAATCCCGGCCGGATCCTGTGCATCAACCGCAAGCAGCTGCCGGCCGTCACGGGCGACGGCCAACGCTCGCTCGAACAGCTCGTCTGGTCGCACGAGCGCTTCAGGTGCCAGGCAGATCTGTTTCTTGAACGACTCGGTATCGAAGCATCTCGCGTGCCTGCGGAGGGCGAGGCCGTGCGCCTCGGCAGCCTTGGTAACCATGCGCAAGGCTGTGCATTCATCGATGCGCCTGAGCTGATCACACCGGAGCTCGAAGACCATGTCTGCGCACTCGCGGAGGGCTTCGGAGGGCCGGATGCTCCGCCGCTTGATGTCGGCCGCTTCGATCTGCGTGCTGTCGACGAGGCCTCGCTCGTCAGCGGCGAGTTCGCGGTCGTTGAGGTCAACGGCGTCACAAGCGAGCCTGCCAGCCTCTACGATCCGCAACGCGGACCCCTCTTCGCGTGGCGGCTTCTCGCCAAGCAGTGGTCGACCGCATACCGGCTCGGAGCGGCACGCGCAGGCGACGGCTCGGGAGCAGCGCTCGGACCGACCCTGGCCGCACGGCTCGCGTGGTCGCACCTGCGAAACCGCCCGCCCGCGGGATAAGCCCGCTCAGACGGGCCGCAGCACCGAAGGGTCAAGCTCGAACAAACGCACGCGGTGATCTGCCCCGGCGACAGCAACCCGCGAACCATCGTCGCTGCCAGCGATGGCTCGGATCGGCTGATCCATGACCAGTTCGCACGCTGGCGCCCTGTCCGCTGCCGCGCAGACTTCGACCACCCGGTCCGTTCGTGCCAGCAGAAGCCCGCGCTCACCGAGCGGGGCGGCTTGGGCGACCTTGCCTTGAAGCAGCCGGAGCGGCTCGATCTGCCCGGAGGCTAGATCGATCCGCTCGAAGAACTTCGTCCCGACCGCACAGACGAACGACGCCTCACCGACCCGTACGATCGCGCGCAGCGGGCCACGGCCGGGTCGGAACCGCGCGACCGGCTTGGGTTCATCGGGCGCGAAGACCATCAGATGCTCCGAGCTGGCGGCGACCACGCCTCGCTCGGTCAGCCATACGCCCAGCGGGCCCTGGCTCGGCAGCTTCCAGGTCCGAAGCGGCTCGAAGGACAACAAGTCGTAGAGCGTGACCGCCGGCGAGGCATCAAGCAGCACCGCCCGGCCCTGCGCCGCATCGACGGTGGCCGAGACCACACCGGCGCCCGCCTCTCGTGACTGGCTCGCGGCGGCAAGCAGCCCGCCGAGCGGGACCACCGCCGCAACGATCACACCCGCAGCATTGGCCGTTGACGCAATCGAGCGAACAAGTCGGCTCTGGTGCGGCGCATCGGCGCGCATGGACTCAATTCGCGTCAGCCTGAGGGTCTCCTCGCCCGAGGCGATGTCGACCAGCCGGGCCGTGCCATCACCTGAGCTCAGCAGCATCCCGCCGGCATCGGGCCAGAAGCTGGCGTCCATCACCGCCGCGTCGTGGCGGATCAGTTCGGCCTCGACTTCGGAGGCATCGGTGCCCGACTTGTCGATCGACTCGGGCAAATCCCATACCGCCACTGATCCGTCGCGTCCTGACGACAGCAACCGATCCGATCGGCCAGGCGCGAAGGCCACAGCGGTGACCCTGTCCGTCTGGCCGGCGAGCGTGACGATCGCACGGACGCCCTCCGGCAGCCCGCCTTCGGACGCGGGCGCCGGTGCCGTGTCGTGGGTGTCGTCGTGGATGAAATCGTCAGGCCGCATGGTGCTCCGAGTCGGCTCGGTGGGGTGGACTCGGTTTAAGGCTGGAGCCGCGAGGCGGACCAGCGACCGGCGGTGAAACCGTCACCGCTCGGCGTCATCGTCCGGTTCCAGCGCGCCCGGTCGTGAAAACGGCCGGTCCCCTCGATCCAGAGCTCGACCGTGTCCACCCAGACACGGAACCCCCCCCAGTAGGGTGGGCAGGGCACGTCCGCCCGCGCGCTGCGTGGGATGGCACCGGACGCATCAACCTCGACCCCGAACCGCTCCCTGGCCGCGTGGAACTTCGCCAGGAGAGCATCCCTGGACGCGATCGGCTCCGACTGCTCGCTCGCCCAGGCGCCGACCCGGCGATCCAGGGCCCGCGTCCCGAAATAGCGCTCGTTCTCTTCGGGAGTGCAGCGGGTCACCGCGCCGCCGAGCCGGACCTGACGGCTCAAGGAATCCCAGTGCATGCACGCAGCGACCCGAGGCGAGGCGTCCAGTGCCCTGCCCTTCGGGCTGGTGTAGTTCGTATGAAACACGATGGTGCCGGTCTCGGCGTCGTACCACTTGCACAAAACGATCCGGTTGGACGGCCGGCCATCGGGATCGACCGTCGCGAGGCTCATCGCGTTTGGGTTCGGCTGGACCTTGCCGGAACCATCGAGCCCTTCGTGCGCCAGCGTCCACCAGGCGGTGAAAAGCTCCCAGGGCGATTCGGGCAGCGTCTCGGGGAGGGTGCCCTCCCAGCAGAACGGGTCGTGGTGGTCGGCGGCATGCGGAGTCATGGTGCATCGTAGTAGTGCTAAGCGACGCTCGATCCCCGACCTGAGGGATGCACGGCGCGCAGCCGACACGCCCGAGACCCGTGATGTGTCGGTTCCTGTGGAGCGTGCGTTGGGATCGATGGTCAGCATGGCGTCCGACTCGGAAAGCTGTAGGATGTCACGCTGGGCCCGACCGATCACGCCGCGATGGACCGCGGCCGGTCGCCGGCCCGTCTTTTGTCACGAAAGGACTCGGACGTGTCGGACCCGAACGCGCGGAGCCACGGACGCCCGCGGCGCGACAACGCAGGCATGGCCTCCGCCATCCCATCGGTCGATCGGCTCTTCGATCGGCTCCCGCCGCACTCGCTCGAAGCCGAGATGAGCCTGCTCGGGTCGATGATCCTCGACCCGCAGGTCATCGCCGACGTTGTGCCCGTCGTCAACTCGCCGGATGCGTTCTACTCGGCCGCCCACGGCGCGATCTTCAAGGCGCTGCTAACGCTCTACGAGCAGCACCAGGCCGGCGATCTGGTCATGCTCGTCGACCTGCTGCGCAACGCCGATCAGCTCAAGGACACCGGCGGCGAAGAGTATCTGGTCAAGCTCGCCGAGGGCGTGCCCGCGCCGACGAGCGCCCCCTACTACGCGCGGGTCGTCGCCGACAAGCACCGCCTGCGATCGCTGATCGAAGCCACCGGCGCGATCCTCTACCAGGCCTACCACCCGGGTGAGGGCGCCAAGGCGGTCGACGAGGTGCTCGACACCGCGGAGAGCAAAATCTTCGCGATCGCCGAGCAGGCACAGACGGGTGAGGCCCAGTCGCTCGAATCGCTGCTGCAAGAAGAGATTGAACGCCTCGAGGCCATCGAGGGCCAGGGGCTCAGCGGCATCCCGACCGGCTACAACGACCTGGACACGATGCTAACCGGCCTGCACGAGGGCGAGATGGTGATCGTCGCGGCCCGCCCGAGCATGGGCAAGACCGCGCTGGCGCTCAACATCGCCGAGCAGATCGCCCTCGGCGGTGCACCGCTGGGCGCGCGGCCGAAGTCGGACAAGCTCGCCGTCGCGCTGTTCAGCCTCGAGATGTCCAAGTCTGCGGTCACGGGCCGGATGCTCAGCGCACGCTCGGGCGTGGACAGCCACAAGATGCGGTCGGGCCGGTTCACGCAGGACGACTTCTCACGCCTGATCAACGCCGCTGGCGAGCTGAGCCAGGCCCCGATCTACATCGATGACACGCCCAGCCTCTCGATCCTCGGCCTGCGGGCCCGCTCCCGGCGGCTGGTCCGCAAGCACGGCATCCGCTGCATTGTCATCGACTACCTGCAGCTGCTCTCGGCGCCGGGCGCCGGACGGGAGAGCCGTCAGGTCGAGGTCAGCGAGATCAGCCGGGGCATCAAGGCCCTCGCGCGTGAGCTGGACGTGCCCGTGATCTGCCTGGCGCAGCTCAATCGGGGCCCTGAGCAGCGCGAAGGCAAGCAGCCGCGGATCAGCGACCTTCGCGAGTCGGGGTCCATCGAGCAGGACGCGGACGTCGTGCTGCTGCTGCACCGCGAGGACTACTACCACATCGGCGACGAAGACTGGCAGATGGACAACCCGGAGAAGGTCGGCCTCGCCGAGCTGATCGTCGCCAAGCAGCGCAACGGGCCGACGGGCGTTGTCAAGCTGACCTGGGACAACACGACGACGCGGTTCAAGAACCACGCCGATGCGGGCGCCGGGCTCGGGGGCGGCTACAGCGATCAGCCGCGGACCAACGGACACCGCGAAAACACAATGCCAGGACGCGATGTCGAATTCAAGCCCGAGCCGCCAGGCGCGTTCGGGGGCCGACGCCAAACCGGGCCCGCCGAGAACCACCGCGATGGCGGCGGACCGACGGACAACGATCCGTTCGACGGCGACGACATCGCACCCTTCTGACCCGCGCAGCCGTGCGCACAAAAAAACCCGGCCTGGGCCGGGCGTGCTACTCGGTTTGAAAGATGCGTTTGGCCTGGATCGATCAGCCGCCGGTAACGGCGTCTTCCACGGCATCGCCGGCGTCTTCTGCGGCTTCCTGTGCGCCCTCGGCGGCGTCCTCGATCGCTTCACCCGCGCCCTCGGCGGCGTCGCCGGCCGCATCGGCCGCGGACTCAACTGCCGACTCGGTCTCGGCAGCGGCATCGCCATCGCCCGACTGCTCACAGCCTGCCATCGCGATGGCGAGCGCCAGGAACGGCGCGCCCAGCGCCAGCAGCTTCGGGTCGGTCTTCTTGCTCTCGGTCGTCGTGTTCATGGTCCGTTTCCCCTTCGATGACCCCCTCAGGGAGGAGGGGGCGTACCACACTCAAACAAAAGGATAGCAGTCTCCCGGGCCGGGTTCAGTCCAGCGGCTTGAAGAAGCGGTTCCACCGCGGGAGGTAGGCATTCTTCTTGTCAAGGCTGAAGGCGACGGCGAATGCCCGGCCGTGGATCCGCTCCACGCCGATAAATCCGATGTCCAGCCCCAGTTCCGATTCCGGCAGGTTCCAGTTCCGGCTGTCTCTCGAGCGGTAGCGATTGTCGCCGATCATCACGTACTGTCCCTCGGGAACCGTGGTCTCAGGAAAACTGCGGATCGCGTTGTCGTTCGGCGTGCGGTCGAACATCACCGGATGCTCGTTGCCTGGGCCGTTGCCGTCGGGGTGTACGGTCTCGATGAAGAACTCGGACTCGGCAGCTTCGACCGGGTTGAGCGGATCGGACCACTTCGCGTCGGCTGGCGCGTACTCCGATGGGTTGCCGTTGATGATCAACCGGCCTTCGACCATCTCGATGGTGTCGCCCGGGGCCGCGACGATACGCTTGACCAGCCGGACCTGGTCGTTCTGCTGCGGCGAGTAGCTGACCACGATGTCTCCGCGGCGCGGCTCACCCCAACGAGCGATCCAGGTGTCCTTGCTGAACGGCACACGCAGGCCGTAGGTCCACTTGTGCACGGCGATGCGGTCGCCGATCAGAATCGTCGGCTCCATCGACCCCGATGGCACGTCGAACCAATCGAAGGCGACGAGCCGGAACACGCCCATGATGACGAAGATGATCCCGAGCGGCCGGATCCACTCACCCCAGAGGTAGGCGACAATCGAGTCGTACTTCTTCTTGGGCTTCTTGCCCTTCTTTCGCTTGCCCTTCGGCCGCGGGTGCGTCGGTGCCGCGGCGGGTACAGGCTGGGCCTCGGCGCTCCGCTCGGTGGTGTCCGGCTGATCGTCGGGCTGCGGATCGGGCATCGTTGCGGCTCCTGCGGTCGTTCGCTGCGGAGAAAGAGGATAGAGCCGCGGGCGGTGGGCGTCCGATCAGCCCTGCCCCCCGAGCGCGACCACGGCGAGAGCGGTCATGTCGTCGGCCTGCGATGCCCCCTGCGCGTGCTCCTCGACAAGCCGGCGGAGGCCATCGATCAGCGAACCAGCACCAGCGGCCTGCGGATCGATCCCCGAGGCGAGGGCATCAACACCGAGCAATCGCCCGGTCGGATCGGCGGTCTCATGCAGCCCGTCCGAGGCAAGCACGAGCTGGGCCCCGCGTAGCAGCGGGATGGGCGTCGGAGGTTCGTACACGGCCCCATCGAGTATCCCCAGCGGCGGGCCGTGGCTGTCGAGCTGCTGGACCACCCCGCCCCCGAACCGCAGCGCCTGCACGAAGTACGTCGGCCCATGCCCCGCCGCCACAAAGCTCGCGCCCGACGGGTCGGGCGAGATCTGCGCGACCGCGAGCGTGACGAACATGCTGCCCGGCAGCTCGTCGGCGAGCAGCGTATTGAGCCTTGCGGTCTTGTGATCGAGCCTGCCGGTGCCATCGAAGACGGCCCTCGCGTACGCACGCACGGTCGCTGCGATCAGGGCCGGGCCGATCCCGTGACCCGTCACGTCGCCGAGAACGAGGTAGGTATGCCCGTTGTCCGTGGTGAACCAGTCGTAGAAATCGCCCCCCGTATCATCGGCCGGACGTGTCCAGCCGGCTACGTCGAGTCCGGGACGGTTGGGTGGAGCGGTCGGGAGCAGCGATCGCTGGATCGTTCGCGCGATCGAGAGATCACGGTCGAGCTTGGCACGCTCGACGCGGGCACGCTCGAGCTCCACCTCGGAAGATTTGTCGCGACCGATGCCCAGCAACCAGTCCTTGCCGTCGGCGTCGCGAAAAGGAGCCTCGTAGAGATCGATGATGGCCTCGGTGCCGTTGTGCAACCGCAAGGACACATCGGGCGTGAGCACCGGCTTGCCGTTGGCGATCTTGTCGGGCACCAGCGAGAGCACGGCACGGGCCTGGTCGCCATCGGCGGCAACGTCCTGCCAGCGCACAGCCAGCACCGATTCGGTGGTGTGGCCGACCTCCTCCGCCGCGGTTCGGTTGGCGAATCGGTAGTTACCCTCAGCATCGACGGCGTAGACAAAGAACGGCGCAAGATCCAGGATGTCCAAGAGCGTCCGCCGTTCGGCCTCGAGGATCTCGATCCGTTCCAGCAGCTCTTGTCTGTCCTGGTCGTTGCCCATCTGCGACGAGTCTACGACGGATCGGTCAGTCGCCGAAACTGGTGTAGACGCTCCGTGCCGCCTCGATCAGCGGGTGCTCAGGCGGGACGAGCCGCTGCTTGTCCGCGGCCGAGGTGATCTCCACATCGGTCAGCCCGCCGTTCTGGACCACGACCAGACGGTTCCGCTTGCCGTGCTTGAGCAGCTCCATCGCGTGGTGACCGAACTGCGTGGCGAGCACGCGGTCGGCAGCGACGGGGGTCCCGCCCCGCTGCACGTGGCCCAGAACCACGTAGCGGCTCTCGATCTCGGTCATAGCCTCGAGCTTGTCCGCGAGCCACTTGCCGATGCCGCCGAGCCGGATCGGGTCGGGCGAATCCTCGATGACACGGTCGACGATCTGCTCGCCGCCCTTGGGCTTGGCGCCCTCGCTGGCACAGATGATCGTGAAGCGCTTGCCGCGCTGCGAGCGCGCCAGGCACGCCTCCGCGACGCGTTCCAGGTCGAACTCGATCTCCGGGATCAGGATGACATCCGAACCGCTGGCAACGCCCGCGTGCAGCGCGAGCCAGCCGGCATTTCGGCCCATCACTTCGACGACCATGACGCGGTGATGGCTCGCGGCCGTCGTGTGCACGCGGTCGAGCGCCTCGGTCGCGACGCTCACCGCGGTCTGGAAGCCGAACGTGATGTCGCTTCCCCACAGGTCGTTGTCGATCGTCTTGGGCACACCGATGCAGTTGATGCCCCGCTGCGCGAACGGCGCGGCCGCCGACATCGTCCCGTCGCCGCCGATGCAGATGAGCGCCTCGATGCCGTTGGTCTCGATGTGGGTCATGCAGACGTCGGTCATGTCCCTGAGCTTGACCGAGCCGTCTGGGTTCTTGCCGATGGCGAACGCCTGCGGGTTGGCCTTGTTGGACGACCCAAGGATCGTGCCTCCATCGGTCAGGATGTTCGAGGCGTCGTCCTTGGACAGCGGGCGAACCCGGTCCTCGATCAGGCCAAGGAAGCCGTCCTCGATGCCCATCACATCGATCCCGTGGTAGATCGCATCCTTGACCACGGCCCGGATGACGGCGTTGAGCCCAGGGCAGTCGCCCCCACCGGTCAGGACGCCGATGCGGGAGGGAAGATGGGTCGTGTGATCAGTAGTCATACGGCGTGGGTATCGGCCGGATACCCCGTGGAATCCCCAAGTTCGGCTGCAATAGATCGACGGGGGCATCGTTCAGCCCACCGAGCCCGAGCAGGATCGCTCGGCCGCGAACAGCCTCCGAAAGGACACGCGATGAAACGCCGCACGCACACGAGCCGACCGAAGACAGCCGCCATCATCGTCAGCGCAGCCAGCCTGCTCGCCACGGCCGGGCTCGCGATGAGCCAGCCAGAGCTTGCGGGACCCTCGGTCAGCTTCCAGCCTGAGCGTTCGACCGACCGTCAGGCCGTCGGCGAGCAAGCACGCCGGGGTGCCGAGCGCCGGGGCGCCTCCCGCGAGCGCGTGCTCGAACGTTTCGATGCCGACGGAGACGGCGAGCTCTCCGAAGCCGAACGGGCCACCGCCAAGGAAACGATCCAGACGCAGCGCGAGGCCCGCAAGGCCGAGATCGAGGCCCGCCTGCTCGCCCGCTTTGACGACAACGGCAACGGCGCCCTCGACGACAACGAGTGGGCCGAGATCAAAGAAACACTCGGACCGTTGATGGAGCGGCGCGAACGGGCCAGCCGCAGCGATCGGCACCGCCGAGCGCACATGCACAAGCGCGCGCTCGAGCTGTTCGATGCCAACGAAGACGGCGAGCTCAACGAGACCGAAAAGGCGGCCGCCAAGGCCCACTTCGAGCAGAAGAAGGCCGAGATCGTTGAACGGTTCGACGCGGATGGCGATGGCGAACTCAACGGCGAGGAGCGCCGCGCCGCACGGGCCCATCACCGTGAGCAGCGCATGCTCGACGCCAACCGTGACGGCACGGTCGATGCACAGGACCTCCAGGCCGCGACCGAGCGACTCGCAACCGGCGAGCGGATCCCGGACCTGAACCGTGACGGCCAGCAGACCGCCGACGACCTGGCGCTGATGGCCGAACGCATCCGGAGCTTCGAGTAAAGATACCTCCGCGAGGACAGCTTCCCGAAACGTCGGGCCGGACATCCGCTGGTTCAGCCCGTCGCACACCTCGGCCGACCTTTCCGGTCGGCCGAGGTTGCTATTCGGCCTGGAGCAGATCGATCGCCAGCTCACGGAGCTGTCCATCGACCGCTGCGATCACGCGGTCACCGTCCGGCGATCCGACCGTGACCAGCCCATCTAGTCGGCCGCCAATATCGGTCCGTGAGATCAGCTCGCCCGCGGAGGAACGAACTTCGATCACGGCGCGCTCCTCATCGGAACTGCTGTCGACGATGTGACAGCCCAGGACCACGTGCGAAACGCCGGTGCCGGCGATGTCGGCGGTGCAGCCGTACCAATACACGGTGAATCCGTCGCCGGCCGCCTGTGGCTGGGCCCAGGTCTGCTTCCCATCGGCGTCGAACGAGGCCATGAGGATCGAGGACGTCTCGTATGTGGCCTCGTCATACGTCTCAAAAACGCCGAACCACCTCGTGTCACCGGCCTCCGACCTGACCGGCAGAAGGAACGCTGGGTAGCCCTCGTCGGGCACCTCGAGTTCCACTCGCCTTGAGACACCGTCGTTGCCCAAGACCGTGAGCGAGCCATCGCCCATATCCAGCACAGCCATGTCCGAGCCTTGAGGGCGAATGATCGAGAACTCACCTAGGGCCGGGCCTCGATCGGCACCGAGCGTCACCACCGCGGGCAGGACCTCCTGACCTCCAGGCATGGCGGCGCGGCGGCGCTCGGCGGATTCGCGTCTGGCAGACGCCAGAGACTCGACCATCGCCTCGTCGTGCACCGAACCACCCGAGAGCAGCGTCTCTACCGTCGCGGTGAGCTGCGCACCCAGATCGGGCGAATAGCCCACGTGCACATCGCGTACCACGCCCTCGGCGTCGATCACCACCGTGCAGGGGATACCCGTCACACCGTAAGCCCTGCCCACCGCGTCCGAGGCATCCGCGAGCTGAGCGAACGTCACTCCTGTGCGTTCCACCGCCTCGAGCGCCGCCTCGTACTGATCAGGCGAGTCCGAGTTGATCCCGATGAATGCAACCGGGCGATCGGCGAACGAGGTGCTGACGGCTTCCAGTTCGGGCATCGCACGGAGGCATGGGCCGCACCACGACGCCCAGAAATCCAGCACCACTACGCGGCCTCGGTAGTCCTCAAGCGAGCGGAGCTCTTCCGACACTTGGGCTGCCGCATCGTCTGCTGGAAGGATCGGCAACTCGAACGACGGTGCAGGCTGGTTCACAAGCGACAGCTGCGGTTCGTTCAGGCCGTGCAGCGCCCCGGCGCTGTCCCCGTCCTCGTCTGCCGTCCCATTGGCCATCATCTCCTGCCAGTACTCGAAGTACGACGTGTCCATCGGCTCGAGACCAGCCAGGGCGAGCTCGAAAGCCGCGGGCTCCGGTGCCGCATCCAGCCACTCAAGCGATTCGATCTGCCGGACGCGTGTCAGCGTTGGTGGCTCGGTACCGAACATCCCGTCCGGGATGAACTCGGCCCACAGATCGGTCACATCCATCTCGTATCTGGCCGGCAGCCCTGTCTCGGCATCGAACCAGGCCCGCTCTCGGACCTGGTCACCCCCAAGTGTCGTGGTTTTGAAGACCCAGGTGCCCGGGCGGTCGTCTAGCGGCGCTTCCGTGATGCCCTCATAGGCTGTCGAGTCGAGCATCATCGCCACGCCGCCCTCCGGATCGCCCGCGAGGTGTAGCAGCCAGATGTCGTCGGCTTGGCCGAACGAGAGCATCGAGATGCTCCCGAGCATCTCCGAGGGCGCAGGCCGATCGAGGCGGCCGTAGTTCTGCCCCTGAAGATTGACCATCGTGAGCGACTCCGGCTCGGCGACAAGCACGATGCCCGGCTGCTCGAATCGGAACAGCCCGCCCGACATGACCATCGTAGAGTCGGATGAGAAGGACCAGAGCGCCGCGCTGGGTGGATCGCTCACGTAGGTCGATTTCGTGTAGTACTTCATCCCCCGCGCAGCCGCGACGCGGTCGAGGAACGCTCGTTCGATCGACTCGGCGCGCTCGGCGTCCGCCATCGCCGGATGGCCGATCCCCTGCTGTGCCCCTGCGAAGGCCGCC
Source organism: Planctomycetota bacterium (assembly GCA_039187315.1). Lineage (GTDB taxonomy): Bacteria > Planctomycetota > Phycisphaerae > Phycisphaerales > UBA1924 > JANQQZ01. The sequence continues at coordinate 61,439 of JBCCZQ010000006.1, forward strand.
ACACATGCTGCTGCCAGAGACATCGCCAGATTTGCGTATCGCATGCTGCCCCCTCTCTGAATGCCGCCGCAGAGGCAGCAGCCTATCACGCATACTTACATCAGCTTACATGATAGTCATCCGCCGTGATCAGTCCAGAACCTCATCACCGAGCGGCCACACGGTGGAGCCGCTCACATGCATGGTGTGACGGACCGAGCCCCGCACGCATCTTCAACGTCGGCGTTGCGCAGCGACCAAGCCAACGACGGCGAGCACGCCCGCGGTGCCGGGCGAGGGCACCGTGCCGAAAACAGCCAGAGTGATGTCGAATTCAAGCACGCTTGTACCAGCACGCGACACGAGCACGTCTGAAAGGTCCGACGTAGCACTGAGGCGGAAATCGGACCCGAAGATACCGCTGAAGGGCACGGATACTGCTGTCGAATCGCTTGTTTCGACGGCTTGGAAATCAAAGACGGGTCGTTCCTTCCCGTTTGCCAGCAACTCGTCGATGCGAAAGACCGATTTCGAAATGCTGAAGGCGGGCAGTCCGGTCTGGTTCGATTCGTATGAGACAGTGCCCGAGGCAACGCGTGGCGAGCCCCAGTCTGGGGCATCGATGTCGTCGGACAACTCGATCCCGAACGTCAGGTCGGAAGCCGCGGTGATACCCGCTCCGGCACTGATGCCATCGGGCACAGACCGGACGAGCCGACCCGAGATGTCGATCTCGTAGAACGGCGCACCGACGACCGTGTCCCTCCGGATTGCATCGACCGAGAAGGATGTCGAAGCGAAGACCGGGCCGGTACCAGAGGGGCCGTCGAAGAAACCCGACCGCTCGTGTTCCAACCCCGCCCCGATTCGAAATGGCAGCTGCATCTCAACTACATCAGACCCGGAATCGAAGATACTCTCGTCGCTGATCACGATCTCGATCTCGCTGCGGATCGTCAAGGCCGGCTGCGCATATGTCGAACCTGCCAGGGTTGCCAGTCCGAGCGTTCCGACGGTGGCGTTGATCCGATGCGTGCTTCTCATGCCGTGTCCTCTCCGCAGGGCTCCTTGCCCGTCGGAGCTGCGAATCTGTGACGCGTGTGCGTTCAACGCACCCTACGCTGGGGGCGTTGCAAGCCGACAGTACGAGAAAGTCGTGCCGATTCGGGCGTGCGCAGCCGCAAACCATGCCGATGCACCCGAAAGGCCTGTCGGCAGTATCATCCATCCATGGCGGAGCCAGGAGCACACAGCGCTGCAGCGGCAGGGACGCCGGGGTTCACCGACCCCTCGATGTACCTGCACCCCCAGACCCTCGCCAGGCTCGGCTCGTTCGAGCTCCGAGCCAAGATGATCGTCGAGGGGGTCATGAGCGGCATGCACCGCTCGCCCTACCAGGGCTACAGCGTCGAGTTCGCCCAGCACCGCCCGTACGCGCCCGGCGACGATATCCGAAGGCTCGACTGGAAGGTCTACGCCCGGACCGACAAGCTCCAGATCAAGCAGTTCCAGCAGGAGACCAACCTCGACCTCGTCCTGATGGTCGACAACTCAGGCTCGATGGCCTACGGCTCCATCCCGTTCGAGCGCGCCTCGGGCGAGGGACAGAAATCGGGCCCCGGCGGGAGGCAGGACTGGACCAAATTCGATCACGCGACTGGCACCGCGGCCGCGATGGCCTACATCACCCTCCAGCAGGGCGACCGCGTCGGGCTGGTCACTTTTGCCGACGAGATCACGGGCATCGTCGACCGCTCTGGGCAGCGATCGACCTGGCGTCCAATCGTCGAGACGCTCAGCACCCGCACGCTCGACCGGCCCACGGACATCGGCCGCGTCGTCGATCAGACGCTCGCCAAGGTCACCAACCGCTGCCTGTTCGTGATCCTCAGCGACCTGTTCGAGGACGCGGACGCTGTGCGGTCCGCGCTGGCCAGGATCCGCCACCGCCGGCACGACGCGATCCTCTTCCAGATCATGGATGAGTCCGAACTCGAGCTCGGCTTCGACGAGTCGACGGTCTTCGACGGTCTGGAAGGTGAGCCCCGGCTGCGGGTCAACCCGGAGACGATTCGCGAGGGGTACAAGCGCGTCGTCGGCGAGCACCTCGCCGCGATCGAGAAGGCGGCGCTGGGCTTCGGCTTCGACTACCAGCTGGTCCGCAACGGGTCCTATCTCGGGCCGACGCTCGCGCAGTTCGTGGCGGTCCGCAACGCGAAGATCAAGAGCAGCAAGATGGGCTAACGATGCAGACGCGAACCCCCGCGGGAAGGTCCAACACCGGATGAGCTTCGTGAATCCATGGCTGACCGCGTTCGGCGTCGCGTTTGTGGCCCTGCCGATCGTGCTGCACCTGCTGCGCCGCCGCAGGCCGCCTGTACGCTGGGGCGCAATGCGCTTCCTGCTCGAGGCGGCCCGGCGCCAACGCCGCAGGATGACCGTCGAGCGCTGGGTGCTCTTGACAAGCCGGTGCCTGCTCGTGCTGCTGCTGGCCGCGGTGCTAGGTCGGCCGGTGCTGGGCTCTGGCGGAACCGCGATCACAGGGCCGCGGGACCTGTACCTGCTGCTGGACAACTCGCTGACCGCCGGAGCAATCACAGACAGCGCCGCGGAGTTCGATCAGCTTCAGACGGCCGCACTGGATGCGCTCGACGGTCTCGACGCTGCCCGCGGCGACCGCGCGGCGCTCGTGCTGCTGGGCGGGCCTGCGGAGGCCAGCGTCACCCCACCGTCGAACGACCTCGCCGCCGTCCGCCGCCTCGTCCAACAGGCCGAACGGGTCGACAGCGCCGCTGACCTTGCCGGGGGACTCACGATCGTCAGCAACGCCGTCGCAGCGCAAGACGACGCGCCGCCGGCGGAGGTCCGCGTGCTCAGCGGCCTGCGAGCTGGTTCGGTGGATCTATCCCAGACGCTTCCGACGTTCCCCGCGATCGAGGGGCCCGTCACGCTCGACGCGCCGGCCGACCAGCCAACCTCCAATGTCTCGGTAGCTGCGGTCGAGCCGCTCCGCAGCGTGCTCATCGGTCGCGACGGCGTTTCTGGGGAGGCAACGGTGCGGCTCAGGCGCGCGGGCGTCGTCGAAGCCCAGCGCATCGGCGTATCGCTCATCGCGGAACTGCCCGATGGGCGCACCGTCCCGCTTGCAACCGGCGAAGCCGTGTTCGACCGCGGCGAGACCGAGGCCGGCGTGATCGTGCCGTACCGGCTCCCCGCCTCGGCACGCGTTGACAGGCTAGTGCTGGCCGCGAGCATCGACGGGGATGCGCTGCCCGCGGACGACATGTCGCGCAGGGCGGTGCTCCTGCGTGAGTCACTCCGCGTCGGGCTCGTGGCACCACGACGCCTGGCCGACCCGACGGGGCTCGAGCGCTTCGGCGCCGCCGACTGGGTCCGGGTCGCGCTCGCGCCCGATGTGGGCGGGCCGATTGAGTCCATCGGCTTCGCGCCCGCCGGCTTCGACCGCCCCACAGCCGCCGGGCTCGATGCGGCCTTCGTCCTTGCGCCCGATGCGCTCGACGACGAGGGCTGGCGGGCGCTCCGGCTGATCACGAATCGCGGTGGGCTCGTGGTCCTGACACCCGCCGAAGCCGAGGGCGCTCAGCTCTGGACCGACCGGGTCGCATCTACGTTCGGCCTGCCATGGACGCTCGCGCGGGAGCCCGTGGAGCCCGACGGGCTCGCGCTGGCAGCGCCCGAGCCGGGCGCTCAAGGACGCGTGCTCGCGGTCCTGCGGAACGAACTCGCAGGACTGGTCGAGGGCGTCGGCGTGCAGCGTCTGCTGCCGGTGTCCATAGAAGCAGGCCCGACCGACGGCCGGGGTACAGTTGAGCTGAGCCTGACGGACGGCCAGCCGATGCTTGTGGCCTCGGCGCCACAGTCGCCCGATGGCGGTATCGCGCCAGGGCTGGTCGCTTATCTCGCGTCGCGCCCCGAACCCGGCTGGACCGATCTGCCCGCGCGCTCGGTGATGGTCCCCCTGATGCAGGAGCTGGTGCGCCAGGGCGTTTCGCTGGGCCGGGTCGACCGACCACGCGTCGCGGGCAACGACGCACGTTCACCGAACCAGCTGCGCGACCGGGCAGGCATCCCGATCAACCAGCCGCTGCGCACCGCGGGCGTCTACGACCAAGTCGCGCCCGACGGCCGCCCGCTGCCGCCGCTGATCGTCGTCCCGGATACGGCCGCGTCGAATACCTCGACGCTGGAGCGCGACGCGGTCGAGGCCTGGCTCGGCCCGGCCCTGCCCGGAGGTCAGGTGCGCTGGGTCGAGCCGGACGCCGACCGAGCCTCGCCGAACACTGCCGCGCCGGGCGAGCACGCAGGGCGTTCGATCGGCCGGCCCTGGCTCGTCACGCTGCTGCTAGCTGGGATGGCGGTCGCGGTGCTCGAGTTGGTGCTCGGGCGGTACGCATCGCCCAAGAAGGCCGCGGAGCATGCGGGAGTCGCGGCATGATCGAGTGGCTCTTCGGCATCGACCGCCTCGATCCGGCCGACCCGGCCGTCCGACTGGAGTGGGCATGGACGATGCCCGGCTGGGCGTGGCTCGTGGTTTGCTTAGCTGTGGCGGCGCTCTGCTGGTGGTCGTATCGCGGCCTCGCCGGACGGGCAGCGACACGGGCCGTGCTCGCGGGCGCGCGAACCGGGCTGCTGCTCACGCTGCTGCTCCTGCTGGCCGGGCCGAAGCTCACCCGCACCACGGAACGGACCGAGCCCGACTGGATCGTCACGCTGATCGACCGCTCAGCATCGCTGACGATCGCTGACGCGCCTGCCGAGAGCGACGCCTCGACCGGCTCCCCCATCACCCGCGAGGAGCAACTCCGCGGCGTCCTCGATGCCTACGCCGATGCGTTCGCTTCGGTCGGTCAATCGCGTTCGCTGCTGACGCTCGGCTTCGATGCGGGCGCATTCGAGCTCGTAGAGACTGGCCCCGGTCAGGGCGGGCTGACCGCATCGCTCGGTGAGGCGGACGGCGGACGCACGCTGCTTGGAGCGTCGCTGGACACAGCGCTCGACAGTGTCGTGGCCAGGCCCGTAGCGGGCGTGCTGGTCCTTAGCGATGGCGCATCGACGGACACCGTCAGCCGGCGCGCGATGCAGCGGCTCCGCGCCGAACGCATCCCCGTCCACGTCCTCCCGCTGGGCTCGCCCGATCCGGTGCGCGACCTGCGGCTCGCCAGGGTCGAAGCGCCCGATGCCGCCTTCGTCCGCGACCGCGTGCCCGTGCGTGTCCGCATCGAACGGACCGGCGGGGGGATCGGACAAGCCGAAGGGCCCGACGCCAGCGCCTCGGTTGATGGGGGCGTCGCCTGGGTGGAGTTGGTCGAGGTCGCGACGGACCGGGTGCTCGACCGCGTCCGCGTGCCATCGGCCGAGACGGGCGACGGCGTCGCGGAGGTGACGCTGACGGCGCAGCCGGACATCGCCGGTGAAGCCGATTGGGCCGTTCGGCTCGTTCCGGACGGCCCTGACCTGCTGGCGGAGAACAACGCGGCCTCGCTGACGATCCGGCTTGTCGACCAGCCGCTGCGCGTGCTGCACACAGACGGCGGGCCGCGCTGGGAGTTCCGGTATCTCAAGAATCTGCTGCTGCGTGAGCGGTCGATCCTCTCCAGTTCACTGCTGCTGACCACCGGCCGCCGGCACATCCGCGAGGGGCCGCTGCCGATCGACTCCGTGCCCGTCTCGCCGGGCGACTGGGAGGGCGTGGACATCATGATCCTCGGCGATGTCCGCGCCGACCTGTTCAGCGCGGCGCAGCTCGAGGCCATCCGATCCCAGGTCGCCGATCGGGGCATGGGCCTGCTGTTCGTTGCCGGGCCCGAGGCGACGCCCGAATCCTGGGTCGGCACGCCGCTCGAGGCGCTGCTTCCGCTCGTCGTGCGTGGCAAGCCCGGCGCCTGGTCGCAGCCGGTCACGCTCCAACGCGGGGTTGAGGCCGAGCGCCTGGGCCTGCTCGCGCTCAGCGATGAGGGCGACGCCTGGCCCGACCGGCTCTCGCGCCCCGAGACGGGCTGGAGCCTGCTGCGGTGGGCTCAGCGGTTCTCGCTCGATCAGGTCAAGCCCACCGCGTCCGTGCTTGCTTCGTTTGCACCGGCCACCGGCGACGAGCCTCCGAGCCCCGCGGTGCTCTCGATGCGCTACGGCGCAGGCCGTGTCGTCTACATCGCAACCGATGAGATCTGGCGCTGGCGGTACGCGCGCGGCGAGGCCCTGCCCGAACGCTTCTGGATCCCGATCCTCCGCCTGCTCGGACGCGAGACGCTCGCGCCCACGAGCGACCCGGCGGTGCTTGCCGCCGACCCGGCCGCGATCGAGCTCGGCGACCGCTCGGTGATCTCGCTCCGCCTTCTCGACGCTCAGCTGGTCTCCGCCGCTCCAAGCACGCTCCGGGCGCGTGTCGTGGACGACGGCGGCCAGCCCGTCGCCGATCTGCCGCTCCAGGCCACAGGTGAGGTCGGCGCTTCACGCCGCTTCGACGCCGTCTGGACCCCCAGCCGCCCCGGCCGATTCGCGGTCGTCGCCGACGATCCTTCGCTCGGCGGTGTACGGCTGACCGAGGATGTCGAGGTTTTCGCTCCCGACGACGAGCGGCGGCGATCCGATGCCGACCACGCCGCTCTGGGAGCACTCGCCGAAGCCTCCGGTGGACGTGTCCTGAGCCGGGAGGATCTCACTTCACTTTCCGATCTTTTTCCAAACAGATCAAGGACCTTGGCGGGCATTCCAGACGAAGAAGACCTTTGGGACGCCCCGTGGGCTCTGATTTTGCTGATCGTGCTGCTATCCACG
>JBCCZQ010000007.1:0-66054 GCA_039187315.1 Planctomycetota bacterium
ACAAGACGGTTTCGGCCGACGACTTCGCGAGCGTGTGCGCAGGGCAGGTCGTCTTGGCCGAGGTGGACGCCGTCGGCGTCGACGAGCGCGGCGACATCCGGGCGATCGTTGATCATGACGGCACAACCGCGTGGGCGCGCCAGATCGACAAGCCGCTCTGCCCGATGGAGCAGCTCCAGGTCCGTAAGGCTTTTCTCTCGCAGCTGCATGCAATCGGCGCCGCCTGCGATTGCTGCTTCCGCCACTTCGTACCAGGGGCGTACGGCGCAGAGCGACTCGGTGATCAGCACACACAGCCGCCACTGCGAGCCGGGCTTGGTCAGGCCTGCGATCACGTCGGCCGCGGCGTCGTACCCCCGGTAGCGCGCACGCTGGATCGCTGCCGCGTGCTCGGGCGATTCCAGTTTCACGAGCTCCTCGATGCATCGGAGCGCCTCGCCGAGCCGCCCAGAGGCCGCACCCGCGATCGAAGCCAGATCCGGCCGAGTCTGCTCACGGGGGGTCGTGATCTCGGTTCCCGGATCTCCGCGCGTGTCGCGGAGGCTCGCCCGCTCAGCGAGTGACCATCCGGCCTGTTCGAGACCCTGAGCGAGATCGTGACGGATTGTCTTGAAGAGCGCAGATAGGTCGGCACGGTCGAGCACGAAGCGCGCGAGATCTTCGAGCGTCCGAGCAGCCTCGGCGGCTCGGTTGGCGTTCGCGTCGATCATCCGGCCGGGATGCCGCATGTCCGATGGTAGTCGGGGGCCGCGGGTTTGCTGGGCCGCACGGTGGCGGCGCCGCCGCGGGCACGCCAGAATGTCACGATGGCAGCCGCGTACAGCCTCGAGCCCGAACCCGACCGACCGACGTTGCCCGAGCGCTTCGTCCGGGCGGCGACGGCTGAGGAGGCCGTCGAGCAGCTCGCGGCGGACCTGTTCGTCCATATCCAGAACTGCGTCCGCGCGTTCGGTGACTGCCACCTGGCGATGTCGAGCGGCGCGTCGATCGAGCGGGTCTGCCACGTATTGATGCTCGACCCCCAGTTCCGCCCGCTGCCCTGGAAGCGCGTGCGTATCTGGGCGGCGGTCGACACGATCGGGTCATGGCCGACGTCGGGCATGCTCGACGACCTGCTTGTCGCCCATGCCGATGTGCCCGCGGCCCAGTGCCACACGCCTCGCGACGCCGTCTCGGCCGAGGCCTACGGCGAGACACTGCGCGAGCAGCTTGGCTGGCGTGAGCGGGGGCATGATCGGATCGACGCGGTGGTGCTCGACGTTGAGGCGATGGGGCTGATCGAGTCTCTCGGCCGGCGCCACGGGTCGGCCCGAACCGCGCCGCTGGCGTGCGAAGCTACATCGGGGTCCGGACCGGGGCCAGGAGCAGGGCCAGGAGCAGGGGCCGAATCGGGGGCGAGATCGTTCGTTGCGATCAACCCGGCGGTGGTGCGAGCCGCGCGTCTTGTCTCGGTCAGCGCATTCGGCGGGGATGCGCGCGAAGCTGTCGGCCGCGAGCGCGTGCGTGAAGAGGCCGACGGGCTGACGATGCTCGGCGGCTCGCTGCGCTGGTACGTCGACGCTGCGTCGTGGCCCAGCGAGAGCCCGTCATGAGCGGTCTGATCGAGCCGAACCCACGGGTAACGTTCCGTGTCTCGTTGGAGGACGAGGATGTGCTCGTGGTTGAGAAGCCCGCCGGCGTCGTCACGACGCCCGGCGTTGCGCACGAGTCGGACAGCCTGCTCAACGGGTTGTTCGCCAGCCACGGGCACCGGCTCCGCCAGTTGGGCGCGGACCGCGATTACGGCATGCTCCAGCGGCTCGACCGGGATGCGAGCGGGCTGCTGCTGATCGCCTGCACCATTCCGGCGTGGGAGCGGCTGCGCGAGCAGTTCGCCGAGCGGATCGTCAAGAAGTTCTACTGGGCGGTCACGCGTCGGGCGCCCGCTCAAGCGCGCGGCGTCATACGCAAGCCGCTCGAAGAGCACATGGCCAACCGTCGCGATGTCTGGATCGACGACCCGTCCCGCCGGCGTTTCAACAAGGTCAAGCTTGCGCGGATCAGCCCGAGGGGCAAGCCCGCGATCACCGCGTTCCGGACGCTCGCCGTCAGCGAGGCCGGCGCGCTGCTCGAGTGCCGGACACTCACCGGCCGGCTTCACCAGGTGCGTGCCCACCTGGATTCGATCGGGTGCGCGATCCTTGGCGATCGCTACTACGGCCCCGTCGCCTCCAGAAAGGCAACCAACCGCCTGGCACTCCACGCGCACAGGCTCGGCTTCCTGCACCCACGGACAGGCGAGCCGGTCGATTGCAGGGCCCGGTGCCCACGCGATGTCCGACGCCTGATCCGCCAACTACGGCTGGAAGACCCCGGTGTCTTCAGCGCCACGCCGCCGCTACGAGAGGGCGGCAGGGACGCCTCGCCGGATGCCACGCCCGAAGCACCGATCGACGCGGGCTCAGGCGAGCACGCGTGACATCAGCTCTGACGCGACGTGGTCGGCCAGCGGCAGCCCCGCGGGTGTGAGCGTCCACCGGCTGGCATCCGGGGTGAGCCAGCCGCGGGCTCGGCAGGCCTCGACCTCTTCCTGCAGCGCGGTCCCGGCTCCAGGATCGATTCGGAGCAGCGTTCCGGTCAATGCCGGCCCGTCGACACCCTCGCGAAGACGCAGGCCGGTCATGATCGTTTCGGCGATCAGTCGCTTGGCGTCGGGTGGCTCGTGATCGTTGATCGCCGGTAGGCCTTGATCCGAGCGTTGCAGGTAGCTGTCGAGCCTCGGGACGACCTTGTAGCGGTGGCCGCCCACGTGCGCGCTGGCGGAAGGGCCCGCGGCGAGCCAGGGCTCCTGGCGCCAGTATGCGAGGTTGTGCCGGCACTCCCCGCCCGGACGCGCATAGTTGCTGACCTCGTAGCGATCGAAGCCCGCATCCGCCGCACGCTCAGCGATCAGATCGAACATGGCGAGCTCGAGGTCTTCACCGGTCGGAAGGAACTCGCCCCGATGAAGCCGGGTCGTCATCGCGGTGTTTGGCTCGTAGGTCAGGTTGTATGCGGATAGGTGGTCGATCGGCAGCGCGAGCGCAGCATCGAGATCCCGCACGAGTTCGTCGAGCGTTTGGTCGGGTATGGCGTACATAAGATCGATCGAACGTCGCTCGATGCCGGCGTCGGCGAGCATGGCCAGCGCCGTCGAGACCCTGGCCGGGTCGTGGCGGCGTTCGAGCGTGGCGAGATGATGCGCATCGAATGACTGCGCCCCGAGGCTGACACGGTTTACGCCACCCTCGGCCAGGATCGCGGCGAGCGAGTGCCTGACGGATTCGGGATTGCATTCGACGGTGAACTCCGCCGGTTCGTGTTCGGTGCCGAGCCGGAACGCGCCGTGCAGGTCAGCCAGGAGCCGTTGCCACGCACCATCCGACAGGAGCGAGGGCGTCCCACCCCCGATGAAGACGGTCCGCAGCGGCTGACCCTTTGTGAGCGGTGCCAGTGCCCGGAGTTCGTCGCCGAGCCGCTGGACGAACGCTGCCTCACGGTCCCGCGTGTCGACGAAGCTGTAAAAATCGCAGTAGTGGCATTTGTGCGCGCAGAACGGCGTGTGTATATAGAGCGAGCGGGCGGGGTCGGCACCGGAGGCGAGGCAGGCCTCCAGCACGTGGCGGGCGGTCAGCGGGCCGACGCGTTGCCCCAGGATCGGTAGCGCGGTATCGTCGGACATGCCGGGGCGGCTCCTCGGCCGGGGCGGAGCGTGCAGCGTTCCCCGGCTGCGAAGAGCGGAGCACGCCCTGTGGGTGCAGCATCGCCGCTAGGCTCGGCTCGGCTGCGATCGAGGGGATCCTGATGAACGCATCGTTGCTGGTGGTCAAGGCGGACGGCTCGTCGCAGGAGATCGTACTCCGGCAGGAGCGCGTGGTGGTCGGCCGGGAGAAATCCGCGCCGCTGCGTGTTCCGGCGCGGAGCGTGTCCAGGCAGCACTGCGAGTTCACGATCGAGGATGAACGCCTGATCGTGCGCGATCTCGGTTCGAGCAACGGCACGTTCGTCAACCGGGAGCGGATCGACGGGCAGGCAGCTCTGGACGCGGGGGATCTTGTCTCCGTCGGCCCGGCTGTTTTCGCCCTGCGGCTCGACGGGGAGCCGGCCGACCTCGAGCCGGCAGACGTCTACGCCCGGGGGTCGGTCGAACTCGCCGAGGATGCACCCAAGCCGGCCGCGGGCGGCGCCGCGCTCGCCGCAGCCCTTGCTGGCGGTGTCGGAGGCGGTGCCCCGGGCGACCCGGATGATTCCGATCTGGCGATCGACGGACCGCTGGCGAGCGGTGATCTCGACGATTCCAGCATGCTCGACTTCGATTTCGATCTTGAGGATGAGGACGAGGACGATCAGCCTTCGCTCTGATCTGGCTGCTGAGGCCCTGCGCTGCTGGGGCCGGACCTTTGACCGAGTCCACAGGCCCAGCGTTATGCGGACTTCTTCGGCGAAGGCGTGTTCTTCGGGCCCCCCGGGATCCGGATGACGGTCTGGCATGCCTTGCAGCGGACCGTTTTGCCACGGGCCGAGCCGGGCACAGCCAGAATCTTCCGGCAGGTCAGGCTTGGACACATGATCTGGATCGACTCTGCCATCGTCTACGCGCTCCCGGCTGAGTATCGGCCCGGCGGTCTGGTGACCTGAGGCCGGGTCGGCGGGTCAGGCATCACCGCGTGGGGCGGATATGCGGCCGCTGCGCGGCAACAATGCCGGATGATGCTCAGCGGCACCCAACGCAGCACGGCGGTGATCGGGCTCCAGTGGGGCGACGAGGGCAAGGGCAAGCTCGTCGATCTGCTGGCGCCTTCGTTCGATGCGGTGGTCCGATACAACGGCGGGGCCAACGCGGGCCACTCTGTGGTCGTCGGCGATGAACGGTTTGCGCTCCACCTGGTGCCCTCGGGCGTCCTGGCCCGGGGCGTCCGGTCCGTGATCGGCAACGGGGTGGTCGTTGACCCGCAGCAGCTTCTGACTGAGCTTGAGGGCCTGGAGTCACGAGGCATCGAGACCGACGGTCTGGTCGTCTCAAGCCGGGCACACGTGGTGATGCCCTATCACATCGCCGAGGACCGCGTCCGCGAGGCCGGAATCTCGGGCGGGATGGGCGCACTGGGAACCACCGGGCGTGGCATCGGCCCTGCCTATGCCGACAAGGTCCAGCGCAGCTCCGCGGTCCGGGTCGCGGACCTGCTTGAGGCCGATGCGCTCCGGGAGCGTGTCGCGACGGCGATGGCGTTCAAGCAGCCGATGTTCGAGCGTTACGCACCTGAGGCCCTGGACAACCTTGGGCTCGATGCGCTCGTCGAGCGCGGCCTGGCGTGGGGAGAGTCTCTCGGGTCCAGGATCGTGGAATCCACACACCTGCTGGAGACCATCCTGGATGAAGGCGGGTCGTTGCTGTTCGAGGGTGCCAACGCGACGATGCTTGATATCGACCACGGCACGTTTCCTTACGTGACAAGCTCGCACCCCGGCGTGCACGGCATCGGCTCCGGCACCGGGCTGCCGCCGACCGTTGTAGAGCGTGTTCTGGGCGGGGCCAAGGCGTACCAGACGCGGGTCGGGGCCGGGCCGATGCCGACAGAGCTGACCGACGCAACCGGCGAGGCGATCCGCGAGCAGGGCCGAGAATTCGGCACCACGACGGGGCGGCCGAGGCGGGTCGGCTGGCTGGATCTCGTTGCACTGCGTTACTCGGCTCGACTCAACGGCGTCACCGAACTGGCGGTCATGCTGCTTGATGTGCTGGCCGGGCACGAAGAGCTGCGTGTGTGCACGGCGTACCGCCTGCCCGACGGGGATGTCACAGACCGCTACATCCCGGAGACGCACGCGCTGGCCAGATGCCAACCGGTCTTCGAGACGCTGCAAGGGTTCGACACAGACATCACCGGTGTGACATCCATCGGCGACCTGCCCGCCGCGGCGCGTGGCTATCTGGACCGTATCGAATCCTTCGTCGGCGTGCCGATCACGGTCGTCAGTGTGGGGCCAGAGCGGACACAGACGGTGTATGCCGCTACCGGGGCGGCGTCATGACCGGCAGCATGAACCTTGGAGAGGCAGGCGGGCATCCCTGCGCCGCATCGCCGCACGCCGAGTGCCCGCGGGCCCTATCGGTCGTTGAACGGATGCGCCGAGTCAACCCGTCCGCCGATCCGCTGACGCGTCTGCCGGATGTTCACCCCGAGCGGATCCCCAGGCACATCGCGATCATTATGGACGGCAACGGCCGCTGGGCCGAGCAGCGGGGCTTCCCGCGCGAGTTCGGGCACAAGAACGGCGCGGCCTCGGTCCGCAAGACAGTCCGTGAGGCGGGGCTCTGCGGCGTCGAGTGCGTGACGCTGTATTCATTCAGTACAGAGAACTGGAAGCGTCCCGAGCGTGAGGTCGAGGCGCTGATGGAGCTCTGCGTTGCGTACTGCGACGGCGAGCGGGACGAGCTCGCGATGGAAGGCGTGCGGGTCCGCGTGATCGGGGATACGGGCGCGTTGCCGGCAAGTGTGCGATCGTCGCTTGATCGGCTTGTCGAGACGACGAACATGGGCAAGCCCCACGGACCGACGCTGTGCCTCGCGGTCAACTACGGGTCGCGCGAGGAGATCGTCCGCGCGGCCCGGCGTCTGGCATCGCAGGTCGCCGATGGCCGGCTCGAGCCGGAGGCGATCGATGCCGGGCGGTTCGAGTCTGAGTTGATGACCACGGGGCTGCCGGATCCCGACCTGTTGGTCCGGACCGCGGGCGAGATGCGGCTGAGCAACTACTTGTTGTGGCAGATCAGCTACGCCGAGCTGTACGTCTGTGACGAGCTGTGGCCAGAATTCGATGAGGCCTCGCTGCACGCGGCCATCCGTGCCTACGCAGCCCGCCGACGCCGATTCGGCGGGCTGGACACGGAAGACCCGGTATAACCTCGGCGTGCTCCGCGACCGCTTGCTCCTGGGACCGCTGCTGATCGCTGTCGTCTTCGGCGTCTTCTGGCTCGACGAGCGGATCGCGGGCCTGATGCTCGGCGACATGACGCTGCCACCCGGCACCGCCTTCACTCCGACCCTTCTGATCCTGCTGGGCTTCACCGCGTGGGAAGTCACACGCATGCTTCGGGACAACGGCGTGGAGGCATCGACGGTCGTCAATGTCATCGCCATGGCTCTTGGGCTGCTCAGTACAGCCTTGTCCGATGTTTCAGGCATTGCCGTAGCCTCGGCCAGCGTGGCCGTGCTGCTGATCTCGCTGGGTGTGTTCGCCAAGCGGAAGACGTTTGAGGGGGTCGTCGCATCGACCGGCGGCGCGCAGCTCGTGTTCGTCTATCTCGGCATCTTGGGCGGGTTCTGGGTGCTTCTTATCGGGGCGTACGGCCCCTGGGTGGGGCTCTGGGTGCTTTGCATCACGAAGTCGTGCGATATCGGTGCGTACTTCACGGGGCGTTGGTTCGGCAGGCACAAGCTCGCACCATGGCTCAGCCCGGGCAAGACACAGGAGGGGCTGCTGGGCGGTGTGCTGTTCTCGGCCGCGATCGCGATGCTCGGCATGCTCCTGCTGCGGACCGTCGACGCGGCGCCGCCGATCAGCATCTTGGGCTCGGCGTTTGTCGGTGCGGCAACGGGTCTGCTGGGTCAGGTCGGCGACCTGATCGCGAGCCTGCTCAAGCGTGACGCGGGCCGGAAGGACGCGAGCCGCTCGCTGCCGGGCTTCGGCGGGTGGCTGGACGTGCTCGATTCGCCGCTGCTCGTGGGTGTCGCTGCGTATTGGTGCCTCCAACTCGTGGCGTGATGTGCTAGACTTCACCCTGTGAACGCAACGAGGGCCCGACACGCATGAGTCAGACCGAGCAGCTGCTGGCGGTGTACAAGATCGAACGGCAGCTGCGGGGGCTGCAATCGAGGCTCCGGTCCGCGGAGAGATTCCTCACCGAACAGGAACTCCACCTCGGCAAGCTCGACGGACAGCGTTCGTCGCTCGAGTCGCAGCTTCGCCAGCTCGAAGCCTCCGCCAAGGAACGCGAGGGGGAGATCGCCCGGCTCGACGGCCGAATCGAAACCCTCCGCGAGCAGATGAACACAGCGAGCACGAACAAGCAGTATCAGGCGCTGCTCGTCGAGGTGAACGGCCAGAAGGTCGAGCGAGGCCGCGTCGAAGAGGAAGCCCTCGAGCTGCTCGAGAAGGTCGAGCAGGTCAAGGCCGAGCTCGCCAACTCGGGCGAGCAGCACTCACACCGGGTGAAAGTCCGCGATCAGGCGGACGCGGACAAGCAGAAGCGTCACGATGAGATCAAGGGCCGGGTCGAAGAGCTCGAGACCGACCGAGTCAAAGCCGCCGAAGCCGTGAACCCCGGGGTCCTCGCCGAGCTTGAGCGGTTGCTCGAGGAGCGTGACGAGGACGCCATGGCGAGCATCGAGGTCCTGGACAAGCGTCGCCACGAGATCTCCTGCAGCGCCTGCATGATGACGCTGCCGATCGAGGTGCTCAACTCGCTGCTCGGCGGCCACCTGACGAACTGCTCGAATTGCGGCTGCTTCCTGTACATCGGCGAAGAAGCGGGCGCCCGACTGGGCGTCGGCTCCAAGAAGTAGCGGCCTACTGCTGTTCGAAGATCGATGGCTCATCGAGCGATTCGACGCCCGCCCCGATGTGATCCGCGCCCAGCTTGGTTAGCTGACGCCCGCGCCGCGTCCGCGCGAGGAATCCGATCTGCAGCAGATAGGGCTCCACGACATCCTCAAGGGTGCCGGCGTCCTGGCTGAGCGTGGCGGCGATCGCCTCCAGCCCGACCGGGCCGCCGCGGTAGACCTCGGCGATCGCGCGCAGGTACGCGCGGTCGAGCTCGTCCAACCCGACCGCGTCGATCCCCTCAAGGACGAGCGCCGCGTCGACCGTCGATTCGGACACCCGGCCATCCGCCCGAACGTCGGCGAAGTCGCGCACGCGTCGCAGCAGCCGGTTCGCGATACGCGGAGTGCCGCGGCTCCGCCCGGCGATGCGCGAGAGCGCCCCCGTGTCGGACCGGTCCATGCCAAGGATCCCCGCCGAGCGGTGCAGGATCTCCAGCAGATCGGCCGGGCTGTAGAACTTCAGGTGGTGCACCAGTCCGAAACGGGAACGCAGCGGAGCGCTGAGCAGCCCGGCACGGGTGGTTGCGCCGATGAGCGTGAACGGCTGGCAGTTGACCTGCACGGTCTGCGCGTGCAGCCCGCTGTCGATCGTGATGTCGATACGGAAGTCCTCCATCGCGGGGTAGATGAACTCCTCGACTGCAACGGGCAGCCGGTGGATCTCGTCGATGAACAGGACGTCCCGCGGCTCGAGGCGTGTAAGCGTTGCGACCAGATCCGTCCCCCTGGCCAGCGCGGGGCCGCTGGTGGCGTGGACCTTCGAGCCCATCTCGGCAGCGATCACGTGCGCAAGCGTGGTCTTGCCCAGGCCGGGCGGACCGTGGAAGAGGATGTGCTCCACGGCCTCGCTGCGCTGCCGGCCGGCCTCGACCGCGATGGTCAGCCGCTCGATCAGGTCGCGCTGGCCGATGTATTCGGGCAACGTCGCCGGACGGAGCGCGTTGCCCGCGGCGTGGTCTTCCGGCGTGCCAGCCGGGCTCATCAGGCGTTCCGTCGCCATGCACCCTCCATCCGGTCGTGTCACGGCGCTGTATCGCCGGGTCCGGTCAGTCGTTTGCGGCCAACGCTCCTTCGCCGCCACGGGGCAGCAACTCGGGGGCGCACGCGAGGTTGTAGGCGGTGATCGCCGCGTTCGTCGCCGACTGGATCAGGTACTCCTCGATCGCCAGCTCGATGCGGTCGTTCTGCGTGTGCCATCCGAAGCGGTAGTCGCTCCGGCCGACCTCGTCCCAGAAGAAGCCCGGGATGCCGACCTCGTTGAAGGCGGCGTGGTCCGATCCGCTGTGCGTGTTGATCGTCGCGCCGGTGGGCCGGATGTTGACGTCGAGCCAGCCGGCGCGGTCGTCGTTGTCGGGGTTGTCATCTGCCAGGAGCACCCCGCGATCGATCTCGCTGAAGAACTGGCCGTTGGTGGGCGCGGTGGCGGCCGCGAGATAGTCGACCATGACGTCGGCCGCGGGGATACCGCCCTCGTAGTTCGTGCCACCGTCGTCGACGAAGGTCGCCGAGATACGGGCCCGCTCTTCATCGGAGAGCGACGCGACATATGCCCTGGCGCCGAGCAGGCCCTGCTCCTCACCCGTCCACAGGATGAAGCGGATCGTCCGCTTGGGCCGAGCACCGACCGCCGCGAGAATGCGGGCGGCCTCGAGTGTGACGGCGGTGCCCGTGCCGTTGTCGAGGGTGCCCTGGCTGCCGGGCCCGTTCCAGGAATCCACGTGGGCCGAGACGATCACGACCTCGTCCGGTCGCTCGGTGCCGGGGATCTCGGCTATGGTGTTGTAGAGCGGGATCGGGCCATCTTCGAAGGTGTGGTCCAGATCGAACTCGAGGTAGACGCCCTGGCCGTCCGCCAGATCGGAGTTGATCCAGCGGTAATCAGAGTCGCGGATGTTGACTTCGACGTCCTGGCCGACGTCTTCACGCGTCAGTCGCAGCAGGTCTTGCCCTCGCTTGACGGAGGTGGTCCAGACGCGTTCATCCTGCGAGCTCGAGACGAAGCCGGCCGGGCCCTCCAGCAAGATCGCGTGCATGATGTATTTTTCGAGCTTGGCCGGGTCGACCTCGGGCGGCTGGAGTTCCGCTTGGAAGACGTAGACCGCCTCATCGCTCTCCTCGAGGCGTTCGATGCGGGTGGAGCCATCGATGAGCGGGAACTCGAGAGGCCGATCGCCCACCGGAGTCCGCCACACGAAGCTGAGGATGCCATCCTCATACGCGGGATCGACCATGCCGCTCATGAAGCCGAGGCCGGGCATGCCGACGCTGCCGGTCACGCCGCCGTCGTCCGCGAGTCGGACGTTCATCTGGAAGACCTGCCGCCCGTTCGGGACAGCGGGGCCGCTCGCGGTCCCGAGCCAGGTGCCGGAGACCCCGTCGTCGCGGTAGGACGGGTCGCTGGTGAAGGTTGGAGCCTGGCCGCTAACGACCATCTGGCGGATCTCGGCCTTGAGCAGGTGCCGGGCGGCCATTGCACGACCGATGCCGCGGATCCCCTGGCGCCCGCCCTGATAGGGCGAGTGCAGCACCCAGGCCCCTTCGAACGAGCCGGCGGCGGCCTCGAGTTCGTCGAGCGTGGTCGGCATTTTGACAACGCGGCCCCGGACCGGGCCGTCGGTGCCCGGTGCCCAGCTAAGGGTGGTGAACTCGAGCCCACGGACCTCGTTGAATGTCGCCTCGTCGCCTTCTGCATCACGCGCGAGGACCCGCCCGGACGATGGGCCGCGGTCAAAGCGGAGCGTGGCCTCTTCCCAGACCCGGTTCTCAACGTTGACCAGACCCCATTCGGTCAAGCGTTCGGCTGCCCACAGGTTGGTCTCCTCGAGCGCGGTCGAGGCGGTCAGTCGCGGTCCGACCGTGACGCAGAGGTGACGCAGGTGGTCCATCACCGCGTTGCGGTTCTTGCCCTCTTCAAGGATCGCCCGGATCGTGCGCTCGTCGCCCATCGGGATGTCGGGCACCGGCACAACCTCTCCCGCAACCACCGCGTATCGTGATCCGGGTTCGCCCAGCGCAGGACGTTCGGCCTGCACGGAGCCGTGATCAGCGCTCGATGAGGGACCAGAGCAGGCCGTCGCCGCGAGCACACCGATCGAGGCACCGGCAAGGATGAAGGATCGGGCGATCGGGAATCGGTCCCTGCGTCGAGACGGAACGGATGACTGAGCCATGTTCGCGGGTTCTCCAAGCATGACAGTGTGTGTGTTGATCGGCATCCTACCTGATGCCCGCGGAGGGCGCTCGCGTTTGGATAGCCGGCTGTGACCGATGCGATCCAGGCATTCCCGGCGGCGCTGTGGGGCATCCTCGCCGAAGCTGGGCTGTGGCTGCTGTTCGGCTTCGCGGTCGCGGGCTTGCTACACGAGTGGATCCCCACGAGATGGCTGCGATCTCAGCTCGGACGCCCCGGGCCCGCGTCGGTCGTCAAGGGCACGCTGATCGGCGCACCGCTGCCGCTGTGCTCCTGCTCGGTCATACCGGCGGCGGCCTCGCTCCGGCGGGGGGGTGCTTCCAAGGGGGCGTCCGCCTCGTTCGCCGTGGCCACGCCGGAGATCGACGTGCCCGCGGCTGGGCTGACCTGGGCGCTGCTTGGACCGGTCATCGCGGTCGCGCGTGTTGTTGGAGCCGCGGTCTCGGCGATCACCGCGGGGCTGCTGATCGACGCGTTCGATCGGCGGGAGCAGGAGCGAACAGCGGCGACCGACGCTGTGGAGACATCCTCGAGCTGCCACCATGAGCATCACGTCCCGCGGCTCGAAGACGAGCCCGAACCGGCGCACAGGCCGCTGAACAGGCCGGTCCTTGCCAGGCTCGGCCGGGCACTCCGCTATGGCTTTGTTGATCTTCCGATCGATCTGGCGTTCTGGCTGACGATCGGTCTGGTGCTGTCGGCGGTGGTCGAGGTGACGCTGCCCGCGTCGGTTCTTGAAGGCGGCGGCGGGGCCGGAGCGCTTGGCATCCTCGCGGCGATGGGCATCGGGCTGGTGGTGTACGTCTGCGCGACCGGCTCGACCCCGCTTGCCGCGGCGCTCGTGATGAAGGGACTCAGCCCCGGAGCGGCACTGGCGTTCCTGCTCGCTGGTCCGGCGACGAACCCGGCGACGATGGCCTGGGTCCGCCAGGATCTAGGCAAGCGGGCGCTGGTGATCTATGTGCTGGCGATCGGTGGCGTCGCCTTCCTGGCCGGATTGGGGATGGATCTCGCGGCGGGCACGTTCGCCTTGGTGCCCGAAGCGGGTGCGGCCGCGGGCCACGGTGTCCGTGCCTCGGATCTCGGCGGAGCGCTGCTCGCTGCCTTGCTGACATTCGCGCTTCTTCGCCCGCGGCTCGATCGCTGGATCGGGCGCAGGCAGGCATCGGATGTCAGGCCGTGCTGCCAACAGGACCACGAGAAGGTCGGCGATACCGGCTCGGCGCAGCCGGCTCACGCGGATCAGCCTGTGCCGCTCGGGCTTTCAGTCCAGGGGCAGCCCCTTGCGTCGCCAGAGCGAGGCGAGTGATCGCAGGTCGATGGGCTCCCAGACCTTGCCGTCGGGCAGCTGCTCGCGGATGAGTGCCCCGGAAGGGTTGAGTTCGCGGACCAGCTCGGGAGCGCCCGGGGTCACCGTTGAGCGGAGCGTCCAGCCGCGGCTGTTGTCGGATTTCTGGAAGATGTCCCTGCGGTAGGAGACGCTCGTTGCATCCGGACGGTAGGCGTAGAAGGCGAACTCGCCGGGCGTCTCTGCGAGTGCCAGGATGTCGGGCAGCAGCAACGCGAGCGCGGTCGGAAGGTAGCCCTCGCGCTGGATCGCCAGCTGGACGGTCTCCGATCGGCCGTTGGGCGATTGCGTGGTGACCAGGAGCTGCTCGAACCCGTCGCGGGCGCCGACCGAGCTGAACGTCGAGGTGCGTCCGTCGCGTT
The DNA here is from genome assembly GCA_039187315.1 of Planctomycetota bacterium. Lineage (GTDB taxonomy): Bacteria > Planctomycetota > Phycisphaerae > Phycisphaerales > UBA1924 > JANQQZ01. Next base: position 13,525 of record JBCCZQ010000007.1, read on the forward strand.
TGATCGCGATCGTGATCTCCCAGGCCTCCTCGGAGAAGTCCTCGCTGACCCAGTAGGTGCCCCGAGAGTCGTAGATGACCAGCGGCTGGTTGGATCCCTGCCGCTCGAGGGTCCTGGCTTCCAGGCGGACGATGTAGCCGGGGCTCTCCGAAGCGGTCGAGCTGCCGCCTGCGGTCATGTCGCGCCGGGAGCCCAGGCTGGCGCTCACACGGCGGTACCCGATCTCCTCGTCCTCGCCCCCGCCGGAAGGTGCGTAGAGGCGCGCCCATCGTTCGCCGTAGGCATCGATCACGCTCCGGAGCTGTTCCGATGCGAGGCCTGCGAGGAGCTGCTCGCCCTCTTTGACTGCGACACCGCGCTGCTCGTAGCGAGCCTCGGCGCTATCGAAGGTGACTGTGGCGAGCATGCCGTCGAGCACGCCGGCGAGCTCATCGAACCCCTCGGATGGGGCGGTCGAGTCCCAGACGAGCATGCGTCCTTCGCCTAGATCGATCAACGCGACGCCCCGGACGGTCTCGCCTTCGCTGCGGGTTGCGGGTTGGAGGATGAAGAAGCGGTAGGCCTCACCGCCCAGGAACCCGACGGGCTCGACGGTCCTGAGCTGGCGTGCGAAGGTCGCCAACGGGACTCGGCTGGGGCGATCTGCGTCGCCGTCCGTTACCGCGAAGGCCTCTTTGAGGTTCAGCAGCACGGCCTCGGCCGCGGCCTGGGCGGTCAGGCTGGTGTTGGCCGAGGTCCGCGACGAGACGGCGATGCGGTAGCGGCTATCCGGTCCGACGATATCGGCGTGCGTGGCTGAGCCGAGACGCCGTGATGTCGCGGTAGCTCCGACCGGCAGCCGGAACCGCATCCCCAGCGATGGCAGCTCGAAAGCGGTCGCCGCCAGCTCAATCGAGCCGGGTTGCTGAGCGGTGTCTGCTCGGGAGTCTGCGGGCGACTGAGCCTGAACGTGCACGGGGGCGAAGACAGCAGGACCCGCGATGCCCGCGGCAGCGATGCACATGCGGAGGATCCCGGCTCGGGTGCACGCCACCCGTTGCGGCGGAGAGGCTGGGTTCGGGCCTGTTCGATGCGTCATGGGGCATGTCTCCGACGCAGCCCGAGGCGGGGTGCTGCGAGATCCGGTCCGAGCGATGCGAATAAAAGTGCTCTTGACGGATCCTTGGTGATTGACCGGCGGCCGGGGGGGCCTACGCTTTCCGTCCGTTCGGGTCGGAAACGGCCCGTTCTGTGGTGGTGTCGTCGGCCATATCGTCGGCGTTTCCAGAGTCTTTTCGGGGATGCCGGCGTCGTGCCGGTGTCCGAGGCGTGGCCGGCCGACCGGCGGCGTAGCTTTTTCGTCCCCTCGGGGCCGGCACGGAGCAGCAGGCGCGATGAACGGCGGCAAGATCCGCATCCGGATGGAAGCGTACGACCACATCGCCCTCGATGCGTCGGCGAAGGAGATCGTCGACCACGCCAAGCGGACCAACGCGAAGGTCAGCGGGCCTGTGCCCCTGCCGACGCGGATCGAGAAGTACACGGTGCTGCGGAGCCCGTTTGTCAATAAGAAGAGCCGCGAGCAGTTCGAGATCCGCACGCACAAGCGGATCATCGACATCTTCGAGCCCAACGCCCGGACGGTCGAGGCGCTCAACCGGCTCGTGGTGCCCGCGGGCGTGTTTGTGAAGATTAAGGCGTAACCGATGGTCCCGACCCTCCTTGGCACGAAACGCGGCATGACCCGGGTCTACACCGAGGACGGGCGGAGCCTGCCCGTGACCGTCATCGAGCTCGGGCCGTGCGTGGTGACGCAGGTCAAGACGCCGGAAACCGACGGCTACTCGTCGGTGCAACTGGGCTTCGGCGAGCGGAAGCCGCGGACCGCGACCATCCCTGTTATGGCCCACGACGCCAAAGCCGGCACCACGCCCAAGCATCACCACGCGGAGTTCCGGACCGACAACGACGATGCCGGCTATGAGCTGGGCCAGGTGCTGACCGTGGCTGATCTGGAAGGTGTCAAGTTCGTCGATGTGACGGGCACGAGCAAGGGCAAGGGCTTCCAGGGCGGGATGAAGCGGCACGGCTTCAAGGGTCAGCTGGCCAGCCATGGCGTGGAGCGGAAGCACCGCTCGCCGGGCTCGATCGGCGGTCACGCGAGCAACGCGGGCAAGGCCGGTCGAATTAAAAAGGGCAAGAAGATGGCCGGTCAGACCGGCAACGAGCAGGTCACGGTCCGCAGCCTGGACGTTGTCCGGATCGATGCGGAGCGGAATCTCCTGCTCGTCAAAGGGCCGGTCCCCGGGCACAACACGGCGATGGTCCGTGTCCGACCCGCGAGCCGGCTGTACAGGTCGAAGGCCGCCGTCGTGGCGGCAGGATGAGAAGAGCCCGGCACGGTCGCCGGGCTCTGGTTGTTTGAACGGTCCGTCGGGCGGTGGACAACGCTCGGCGGGGCCGGCAGGCCGGACGGGGCGGCGAGAGCCGTGCCGGAAGGAACCGCCGGTCGAGACATCACTGGTGACCGGGCCCCGGCCCGATCACGACGGCCGAGTCGAACCCGGGCCGTCCCGCTCCTTCGAGGCGACTCGTCGGAGAGCCCCAGCCCCGAAGGGGGTGTCAGGCAACAGGCGGCGGAACGGGTAGGCGAAGCACACAGCGTCCGGCGGCGTGCCGGGCGTGAGCGAAGGCGTCAGGACGGAAGACACGAATGGACGTGCCTGTCTACAACATGCAAGGGTCGAAGGTCGGCGACATGCCGATCGATACAGCGGCCCTTTCCGCGTCTCTGGTCGACGACGGCATTAATGCTGCCCTGATCAAGCAGGCGTATGTGATGTACCACGCGAACCGGCGTCAGGGCTCGGCCCGGACGCGTGGGCGCGGCAGCATCGCCGGCTCGACCGCCAAGATGTACAAGCAGAAGGGCACCGGTCGGGCGCGGCACTCGACCAAAAAGGTTCCGCAGTTCCGCGGCGGAGGTCGGGCTTTCGCCAAGACCAAGACACGCGAAGACTATCGCCAGACCATGCCGACCAAGATGCGTCGCAAGGCGAATCGCAACGCGCTGTTGGCCAAGATCCTCGGCTCCGAGGCCTTCGGCAGCGAGGTCCGCGTGATCGACAACCTGTCGATGTCGGCGCCCAAGACCAAGGACTTCGTGGCCTTTCTAGACGCGCTGAAGCTGGATCGATCGGCTCTTGTGGTGCTCTCCGAGGACGCCGAGAAGTCCGAAGCGATCCGCAAGAGTGCCCGGAACGTGGGCGACATCGAGCTCTGCCCTCTGAGCCAGATGACCGCGTTCGAGATGCTCAACCACCGCTACCTGGTCATCGGGCGGGACGAGCTGGAGGCGTGGCTGGCCGGCCCGAGCTCGCAGACCGACAAGCAGGCGAAGGTCGAGCCGATGGGCAAGCAGGCCAAGAAGCCCCGTCGCGAGGCGGCCCCGCGCGGCAAGAAAGTCCGCGGCAAAGGCAAGGCGTCTGCCGCTGCTGATGCTCCTGCGAAGGAGGGTGCCTGATGGACGCGGCCTATGTGATCAAGAAGCCGATCCTGACCGAGAAGTCGACGGCCGGGATGGAGATGGGCAAGTACACGTTCCTCGTCGACCGCCGGGCGACAAAGACGGACGTGAAGCAGGCGATCGAGCAGCTTTACGGCGTGAAGGTCGAGGGCGTGGCGACGCAGCTCCGCAAGGGCAAGGTCCGCCGATACCGCTACGGGTACGCGACGGAGTCGTCGACCAAGAAGGCCACCGTGACCCTCGCCGAGGGCGCGACGATCGAGCTGTTCTGAGCAGGGCTTGAGGACGGGACGGAAGGACTGAACGAATGGGCATCCGAGTCTACAAGCCGACGAGCCCGGGCCGCCGCAACGCGAGCGTCCTGACCAACGACGAGATCACCAAGAAGAGTCCCGAGAAGTCGCTGCTGGCACCGATCACGAAGTCCGGCGGCCGGAACAACACGGGCAAGGTGACCGTCCGCGGCCGGGGCGGTGGGGCGAAGCGGCGCTACCGCCGTATCGACTTCAAACGGGCCGACCGCGACGGCGTCGTTGGCAAGGTCGTCGGGATCGAGTATGACCCGAACCGGACCTGCCACATCGCGCTCATCGAGTACGCCGACGGCGTGAAGCGGTACATCCTTGCCCCTGTCGGCCTGACCGACGGCGACGAGGTCATGGCGCATTCGACGGAGGCGATCGAGCCGCAGGTCGGCAACTCGATGCCCCTCAAGCTGATCCCGACGGGCATGAACGTGCACTGCGTGGAGCTGCAGCCTGGCAAGGGCGGGCAGCTGTGCCGGTCTGCGGGGATGTCGGCCCGTCTGACGAACCGGGACGAGAAGTACGCGACGCTTGTGCTGCCCTCGGGCGAGACGCGCCGCGTGTCGGTCGAGTGCCGGGCGACGATCGGGCAGGTCGGCAACACGGACCACCAGAACCGCAGGCTCGGCAAGGCTGGGATCAACCGTCACCTGGGCCGTCGGCCGAAGACGCGCGGCGTGGCGATGAGCCACGATGCACACCCGCTCGGCGGCGGCGAGGGCCGGTCGAAGGGAGGCCGGGCGCCGGTGAACAAGCAGGGCACGCCGGCCAAGGGTGGCCGGACGCGTGACAAGAACAAGCCCAGCAGCCAGTTGATTATCCGCCGCCGCGTCAGCAAGCGTTACGGGCAGGTCAAGTGAGGTCGGAGTAGCAAGCCATGGGACGCAGCCTCAAAAAGGGACCGTTCGTCGAGGAGAGCCTCTACCGCAAGGTGGAGAAGCTCAACGCCGACGGCCGACGGGAACCGATCAAGACCTGGTCGCGCCGGTGCACGATCGTGCCCGAGTTCGTGGGCCACACGTTCCAGGTGCACAACGGTCGGGCGTTCCTCGATGTGTATGTGACCGAGGACATGGTGGGGCACAAGCTCGGCGAGTTCAGCCTGAGCCGGACCTTCCGCGGGCACACGAACAAGAAGGAAGGCATCAAGTCCCGCTGATACGGCGGTGGTCAGATGCTCGGTGCCGCCTTCGGTGATCGAGCCCGAGCAGAGGTGAATCGATGAGACTCCGAAGCGAACAACTCAAGCGGCTGGCGCAGTCGGGCGGCGTGACGGTCGAGCAGCTCGCCGACGCCGTTGCCCGTCCAGGGCTCAAGCCCGACGCGGCGGCCAAGGCCGTTCGGAACTGGATGGCCGGTCGTGATCATCCACGGTGCAAAGCGGACGATATTCGCAACCTCGCTGCGGCTCTGGGCGCACCCGTCAAGGATCTGGCCCGGTTCACCAGCGAGGTGCGGAACCATCGCGGCAGCCCGCTGAAGGCGCGTCTCGTGGCCGACGCCATCCGCGGCAAGCGCGTCAGCGATGCGCTCGAGGTTCTGACCTTCTCGACCAAGCGGGCGGCGACGAACATCCAGAAGGCGCTGACCGCGGCGTATGCCGAGGCGGAGCTTGCCGACGTGGACGACGGACGGCTGTACGTCGTCGAGAGCCGGGTCGACGAGGGCCCGCACATCAAGCGGTTCCGCCCGAAGGACCGCGGCCGGGCGCACCCGATCCTCAAGCGCACGAGCCATATCACGATCTCGATCGAGGAGCGGAGCTGATGGGACAGAAGACGCACCCGTTTGGGCTTCGGCTCGGCGTGACCGAGACGCACCGCAGCCGCTGGTACGCGCCCAAGGCGCTGTTCGGCGAGCTGCTCGTCGAGGACGAGAAGATCCGCAAGTTCTTGGATGACCGGCTCAACCGCAAGCCGCCCTACGCGGCCGTGAGCGAGATCCTGATCGAGCGGACCCGTGAGGAGCTGAAGATCATCGTCCGGACCGCCCGTCCTGGTCTGGTGATCGGGCCGAAAGGCGCGGAGGTCGAGCGGATCACGCAGGAGCTGCAGTACATGACCGGCCGCAAGGTCGCGATCTCGATCATCGAGATCAAGAACCCGGACCTGTCGGCGCAGCTGGTCGCCGAGGGCGTGGCCGAGCAGCTCAAGAAGAGCCGTGGCTTCCGGCGGGCGATCAAGATGCGCAGCGAGGCCGTGATGCAGGCCGGGGCGCAGGGCGTCCGTATCCTGATCTCTGGCCGTCTGGGCGGCGCGGAGATGAGCCGCAAGGTGGATGTCCGTCACGGCTCGCTTCCGCTGAGCACGCTCCAGGCGAACGTCGAGTACGGCTTCGCCGAGAGCTACACGACCTATGGGGTGATCGGCGTGAAGGTCTGGATCTACAAGGGGCCGTACTCGACCGAGCAGGACGAGACGGCGACGTCGGCGGCGGGCGGCCAGGCGCGGGCGCGCGGGCGTCGTTGAGCGAATGGGTGTGTTCCGCGTCCGCGGCGTTGCGGGCAGCGGGCGAGAGTTGGAGCTGAATCATGGCGATGATGCCCAAACGAGTTCGGCACCGGAAAGAATTCCGGCGTGTCCGCGACCGCAAGGCGACGAAGGGCAACTACGTCGCGTACGGCGACTACGGCCTGCAGGCGCTCGACGGCGCCTGGGTGACGGCCCGCCAGCTCGAAGCGGGGCGTATCGCGGCGCAGCACTTCTCGAAGCGTCGCGGCAAGCTGTTCATCCGGGTCTTCCCGGACAAGCCGGTGTCCAAGAAGCCGCTCGAGACCCGCATGGGCAAGGGCAAGGCCGATGTGGACTACTGGGCAGCCCGCGTCAAGCCCGGGACGATGCTGTACGAGATGGGCGGCGTTCCCGAGAGCTTTGCGCGGCAGACGTTGGTGCGCATCGCGATGAAGATGCCGGTGCGGTGCCGGTTCGTCAAGCGGCGGGTCTCGGTCTGATTCGGTTGATCTCGGCCGGCAGGGCTGAGCGGGAAGGACGCGATGGCGAAGAAGGAAGAACTCAGCGGCGAGAAGGTCCGGGGCATGACCGACGAGGAGCTGCGCGTCTCGATCCGGAAGTTCCGCGATCAGCTCTACAAGCTCCGGAGCCAGACCGTGACCGAGAAGGTCGAGGATAACAGCCAGTTCGGGACGATCCGTCGCAACGTCGCCCGGCTGCGGACCGAGCAGACCCGGCGCCGGGCCGACGTAGCGGTATGAGTGAGTGTGAGGCCGCCCGGCAAGCGTGGCGGGCTGCGGGGCGCCCAGCGGCGCAGAAGGAATGCCAGTGAGCGATCAGGCAACGGCAAGCACGGCCGCGGAGAAGGCGGGCAACGTCCGGACGCGCATCGGCGTGGTCGAGTCCGACCGCGCGGACAAGACGCGGAAGGTCGTGGTCAGCTACATGGCCAAGCATCCGAAATACGGCAAGTACATCCGCCGCCGGACGGTGCTGCAGGTGCACGACGAGCAGAACACGTCGTCGATGGGCGACCGCGTCGAGGTCCGCGAGTGCCGGCCGATCAGCAAGACCAAGAGCTGGGAGCTGGTGCGGGTTGTCGAGAAGAGCCCTGGGGCTTGAGGCAGTTGGCGCCGTTCGGCGCCGGATGATGGATTGGGGCTGAGCGATGCTGCAGCAAGAATCACGGTGCGAGGTGGCGGACAATTCGGGCGCGAAAGTCGCGTACGTGATCCGCGTCTACGGCGGGTCGACCCGCCGGGCGGGGCAGACGCGCCGGACAGCGTACGTCGGCGACCGCGTGCTGATCTCGGTCAAGAAGGCCCTGCCGGGCTCGGACATCAAGGCTGGCGATAAGTCCAAGGCCGTGATCGTCCGGACCAAGAAGCCCACCCGTCGCAAGGACGGCTCGTACGTCTCGTTCGATACCAACGCGGTGGTGCTGATCAACGACGAGGGGAACCCCCGCGGCACGCGCATCTTCGGGCCGGTCGCCCGCGAGCTGCGTGATCAGAACTACATGAAGATCGTTTCGCTCGCGCCGGAGGTGGTGTGATATGCCGATGCACGTACGCAAGGGCGATCAGGTCATGATCACGTCGGGGGCTCTCAGGGGCCGCACCGGCGAGGTCAGCAAGGTCGAGGCTGACAAGGACAGGGTGTATGTCAAGGGCCTGAACCTGCGGACGAAGCACGTCCGCCCGACCCAGATCAACCCGCAGGGCCAGAAGCTGACGAAAGAGGCGCCGATCCACATTTCGAACGTGAGCCCGGTCGTCGACGGCAAGCCGACACGGGTCCGGTTCGTGATCAACGAGGACGGCAGCAAGGACCGCGTCGCGGCAAGCACCGGCCAGGTGCTCAGCCGCGTCGCCCCGGCGAAGAAGCGGAGCTGACCGATGGCCGACGGCAAGAAGAACAAGAAGAAGACGGACGACGCTCCGGCAGCTCCGCTGCCCGAGCCGCGGCTCGCGACGCTGTTCGAGGACAGCGTCCGCAAGCAGGTTGCCGAGGAGTTCGGCATCGCCAACCCGATGGCGCAGCCGAAGCTCGAGAAGATCGTTATCAACGTCAACATCGGGCGGCATCTCGACGGCACGAAGGTGCCCGCCAACGTGCGCCAGACTGTGATCGATACGCTCACGAAGATCTCGGGGCAGAAGCCGGTGCTCATCCGGGCGAAGAAGAGCGTGTCCAACTTCAAGGTGCGCGAGGGGTACGAGTCGGCCGTGATGGTCACGATGCGTCGGCGGAACATGTGGTTCTTCATGGATCGGCTGTTCCACCTCGCGACGCCGCGTATTAAGGACTTCCGGGGCCTGTCACCCAAGTCGTTCGACCGCCAGGGCAACTACTCGATGGGCCTGGTCGAGCAGGGCGTGTTCCCCGAGATCAACATGGCCGAGGTGAATTTCACGCACGGCATGCACATCAACTTCGTGTTCCGCAACTCGGACGCGAAGAAGAGCCGTTTCGTGCTTGAGCAGCTGGGCATGCCGTTCAGCAAGCCGGAGCCGAAGAAGAGCTGACGCGATTGCCGCCGGTGCGAAGGGCGGCGTGTATTGAGGAGCGAAGATGGCCAGCAAGGCGCAGATCGCCAAGACGAAGAAAGAGCCGAAGTTCTCGACGCGGACGGTGCGTCGCTGTGAGCTGACGGGTCGTGCCCGGGGCGTCTACCGCAAGTTCCGCATCAGCCGGATCATGCTGCGGAAGCTGGCGCTCGAGGGCAAGGTGCCCGGGATGCGGAAGTCGAGCTGGTAAAGCGAGCTGACAAGCAAGTGCCGGTCTGTCCGGCAGGGAGCCTCTGAATCATGGCACTGAGTGACCCGATCGCTGACATGCTCACCCGCATACGCAATGCGGTGCGGAACCGCGCGGCGACGGTCGATTGCCTCAACAGCAAGGTCTGCCGCGGCATCGCCGATGTGCTGACCAGCGAGGGGTACATCGGCGGCTACGACGTCATCGAGGATAACAAGCAGGGGCTGATCCGCGTGCAGCTCAAGTATGGGCCTCGCGGCGAGCAGGTGATCAGCCGCATCCGCCGCGAGAGCAAGCCGGGCCGCCGGCTCTATCAGAAGGTTGATCAGCTGCCGCGTCCGCTACAGGGCATGGGCATCGCGATCGTCTCGACCTCGGCGGGCGTGCTCAGCGACCGCGTGTGCCGGGAGAAGCGGGTCAGCGGCGAGCTGCTCTGCACGGTGGAATAAGGCGGTTAGGCAAGGACTGGAGCGAACGATGTCGCGAGTCGGAATCAAACCCATCGACATCCCCAGCGGGGTCAAGGTGACCATCAGCGGGCAGACGCTCACGGCCGAGGGGTCGAAGGGCACGCTGTCGCGCGAGTTCTCCCCTCTGGTCAAGATCGGCTGGAGCGAGGACGAGAAGCAGATTGTCTGCTCCATCGAGGACAGTTCCTCGAAGCAGGCCAAGGCGCTCTGGGGCACGACTCGGGCGCTGATCCAGAACATGGTGCTGGGCGTATCGAAGGGCTACGAGCGGTCGCTGCAGATCGAGGGCGTCGGCTGGGGTGCCGAGGTGCAGGGCCAGAAGATCAAGGTCCAGGTCGGCTACGCGACTCCCGCGCTGCTGGACATCCCCCAGGGTCTGACGGTCACCGCGGAAAAGCAGACGATCAAGATCGAGGGTGCGGACAAGCAGCAGGTCGGCGAGTTCGCCGCCCGCACGCGCAAGATCCGCGAGCCCGAGCCGTACAACGGCAAGGGCATCCGGTACAGCGATGAGGTTATCAAACGCAAGCAGGGCAAGCAGTTCGGCAATTGACGCACACAGGCAACGAAGCGGGCGGTCCATGCCCGGGATGGCGGCACGATGAATAGGAACAAGCTCAAGTCCAAGCGGCAGTGGCGTCGGCGCAAAGGCATCCGCAAGACTGTGTCAGGTACCGCTGCGATGCCGCGGCTTCGGGTCTACCGATCCCTGAACCACATCTATGCCCAGGTCATCGACGACATGGAGGGCGTCACCATCGCTTCGGCGTCGAGCCGGGACAAGGGCGTCTCGATCAAGGCGACCGGCAACGCAGAAGCCGCGAAGGCAGTCGGGCAGACGCTCGCCGAGAAAGCCAAGGCCAAGGGCGTGGAGTCGGTGGTCTTCGATCGCGGTGGGTTCCGATTCCACGGCCGGGTGAAGGCCCTGGCCGACGGCGCACGCGAGGGCGGGCTGAAGTTCTAACGCAGGGCCGTCCCACGCGGCAGCCCACACCGAGGCACATGAGGCACACATGGCAGAGTTGATGGAAAAGTCGGGCCAGCTCGAGTCGCACACGGCGGGGATCTTCCGCACGGCTGCGACGGTCAAGGGCGGACGTCGCTTTAGCTTCGGTGCGATGGTCATCGTCGGCGATCGCCGCGGCAAGATCGGTCACGGCCACGCGAAGTCCACCGAGGTGCCCTCGGCGATCGAGAAGGCCGAGAAGAAGGCCCGCCGCTCGACCATGTCCGTCCCGCTGACCGGCGGGACGATCCCGCACGAGGTCGAGGGCCGGTTTCTGGCCTCCCGTGTCAGGCTGATCCCGGCGTCGCCGGGTACGGGCGTCATCGCGGGCTCGAGCGTGCGTTCGATCCTCGAGCTGGTCGGCGTCACGGATTGCCTGACCAAGTGCTACGGCTCGACCAACAAGGTCAACGTGATCAAGGCGGTCTTCGATGCGCTCTCGCAGCTGCGGACGAAGGACTCGATCGCCGAGCTCCGTGGTGTGGATCTCGGCGAAACCGACATCGAGGAGCGGATCGTCCGGGCGCAGCGGTTCATGAGCAGCGGTGGTTCGGGCGGGAAGTCGGGCGGCCGTGTGCTGACCGCGGAGGATGTCCGGGTCGAGTCGGACAAGTCTGGGAAAAACGCAGAAACCAAGGCCGACAAGACGGAAGACGAGCCGAAGGCCGATGACGCACCTGCCGAGACGTCGCAGGCGGAGACGCCGGATGCCGAGAGCGGCGCCGGTGACGCTTCGTCGGACGAGAAGCCTTCGGACGGATGAGCGAGTCGCGCGCACCGCGTGCCGGGGCGTGGCCCCAGGGGTAGCAGAGCCATGATGATCCACGAGATCACCTCGATCGCCGGCAAGAACCGCAAGCGCAAGCGCATCGGCCGCGGGCACGGCTCGGGCTGGGGCAAGCAGGCCGGCCGCGGGCACAAGGGCGCCGGGTCGCGTCGCGGTCACAGCACGCGCTTCCAGTTCGAGGGCGGGCAGATGCCGTACTTCCGGCGCATGCCCAAGCTCGGGTTTTCGAACGTGCAGTTCGAGACCAGGTTCTGGACGGTCAACCTCCGCGAGATCACACGGCACGAGGCGTTCACGTCCGGCGGCACGGTCGACGCCGATTCGCTGATCGCCGCGGGTCTGATCCGCGATGCGAGCCGCGACATCAAGATCCTCGGAGCGGCCGAGGAGGGCGGCGTCAAGGTCAAGCTGGCCGTCAAGGTCAACCGGGTCACCAAGAGCGCCCGTGCGATGATCGAGGGTGCCGGCGGCAGCGTGCACGAGACGGGGACCCGCCGGGACCGCGTCCGTGGCATCGACCGCAACAGCGACGACCAGACCCCGAAGAACCTGACCAAGAAGCTGCGTCGCGGCGAGTAGGTGCCAATCATCCGGCATACGGCCGCGCGGCTGACGCCGTGCCGGGCATCCGGCGGGCGAGGCTCATGGATCGGAACGGCACGGAGGAGCGTTCGCACGCATGTTTCAGGCACTTGCAAACGTCTTCCGGATCCCGGAGCTCCGGACCAAGATCCTATTTACGCTCGGCATGCTCGCCGTGTACCGCATCGGGTACTGGATCCCGCTGCCGGGTGTTGATCAGAGCGCACTGACACAGTTCTTTGAGCTGCAGGCTGAAACAGGCAGCGCCGCCGGCCGGGCTGCGCAGTACGTCGCGATCTTCTCGGGTGGCTCGTTCAGCCAGTCGACGATCTTCGGCCTAGGCATCATGCCCTATATCTCGGCGGCGATCATCTTCCAGCTTCTGCAGTCGGTCTCTCCGACGCTCAAACGGCTCAAGCAGGAAGGCCCGACTGGCCAGCAGAAGATCCAGGAATGGACGCGGTACACGACCGTCGGCCTGTGCATCGTCCAGGCCATCGGATGGCTCAGCTACATCACCAGTGCGGGCGGTGGCGGGGGCCTTGTCTACGCCCAGTGGTCGAACAACCCGCTCTGGTGGGTCATGGCTGTCGCGGCCCTGACGGCCGGTACGGTCTTCCTGATGTGGCTCGGGGAACAGATCGATAAGCACGGCATCGGCAACGGCGTCTCGATGATCATCATGGCGGGCATCCTCGCTGGCATGCCTGGGGCGGTGCTCTGGATCATCAACAACTTCGAGCCCGGTGACCCAGACAAGCTGGGCTCGATGGGGCTGCTGCTCCTGCTCGGTGGCTTCGTCCTGATCGTGGGCGGATCGGTGATCATGACCGTCGCTCAGCGTCGAATCCCGATCCAGCAGGCCAAGCACACGCGCGGCCGGAAGGTCTTCGGAGGGCAGCGAAGCTACCTGCCGCTCCGTGTGAATCACGGCGGCGTCATGCCCATCATCTTCGCCAGCTCGCTGATGATCTTCCCGTCGGTGATCTTCGGCGCGATCGATGGCGCGGTCGAGCCCGGCAGCGCGGCGAAGGGTTTCGTCGAGTGGCTCAGCACGTCGTTCAACTTTGGTGAGTTCCCGTACGTGCTCGCCTACATCGTGCTCGTCTACTTCTTCAGCTACTTCTGGATCACTGTGCAGTTCAACCCGGAGGAGATGTCCAAGCAGCTGCGTGATCACGGCTCGTTCATCCCTGGGCTCAGGCCCGGGCCCAGAACCGCCGAGTACCTCGAGACGGTCATGGAGCGGATCACGTTCGTCGGAGCGGCGTTCCTCGCCGTGATCGCGGTGCTGCCGATGGTGGTCAACCGGGCGCTCGGGGTCGACTTCACGGTGACGCAGTTCCTCGGCGGCACGGGGTTGCTCATCTGCGTCTCGGTGATCCTGGACTTCATCCAGCGGATCGAGGCGAACCTGATGATGCGGAACTATGCGGGTTTCCTGGGAGGCAACGACGGGGAGCGCGGGCCCAGGATGCGCGGCCCACGCGGGTGAACGATCCGGCTGCACGCTTTCGACGTGTCGAGCTGCTCCCTCCAGGTTTACTGCGTGCATGCGAAGCTGCGACCGATGCGGTAAGCATGGTGTGTGCGCGTGTGCGCGCGGGCGTTGGGCCCGTGAGTCTCGCGGGTGCTGTCGAAGACGCGCTCTGCAAGCACGGCGCGGATCCTGTACTGCGCGGCATCGGTGCTCAGCATGGTTTGCCGCCCTTCCCGGCACCGATGTGCGTGAGTGTCAACGATGTGGCCGTCAACGGTGTTCCGGGGTGTGAGCCGCTTGCGGACGGTGATCGTGTGACCGTGGATGTCGCCTGCGCGGTTGATGGTTGGCACGCGGATCACGCGGCGACCATCGTGGTTACCGAGACCGGCTCGGTGCCGGACAGGTCAACGGGAGAAGTGCTCAAGCGCGTGGTGGCATCGATCCGGATCGGAGAACCCGTCGACAACGTGTACCAAGCGTACCTGGGCGGGTGCCAGCAGGTGGGGGGGTATCCGGTGGCTGAGGCTGTGCTTCACGGCATCGGACGATGTTTGCATGAGCCGCCGACGCTTTTTGATGGGGCGGCCGAGCCGGCAGGGGTCCGCTTCGAGACCGGCATGCTGCTTGCGGTCGAACCTGTTGTGGCCGATCGTCCTGCATCGCTGGAGACGCTCGGGGATGGCTGGTCGCGTCGGCTTGTTGGCGGCGGGCTGGCTGGCTACGAGGAACGCACGGTGTTTCTCTCTGAGCAAGGCCCGATTGTGCTGACCGGCCCAGGGCGCTTCCGGGGATCGGGCTGACTACAGTGGGGGCTGCATGACCCAACAGGACGAAAAATTCACGTTTGAAGCCGAGGTGATCGAGGCGCTGCCCAACGCGATGTTCCGTGTGAGGCTGCCCAACGAGCAGAAGACCGAGGTGCTCGCCTACGTCTCCGGCAAAATGCGCATGCACTATATTCGGATTTTGCCAGGGGATACGGTTACGGTCGAGATCAGTCCATACGACCTGAGCAAGGCTCGCATCACGTACCGGCACTGAGGCTGTTCAGGTCCCGGCATTTGCTGGGCATGCACGGCCACGAAACTTCACAAATTGCCCGTATTCAATCGTCCAGATATGGCCTATTGCGTTCTGAGACGCCTATCGTTGGCCCGCGCCGGATCTCGCGTAAGGGCCCGGCGTGATCGCTGTGTTTGGTGATGATCTGGACCGGACCGACTCGGACTGCACCGGGCGGGCATTGACGGCTGACGGGGTGCATCATGAAGGTACGTTCGAGCGTGAAGCGGATGTGCAGCGGATGCCAGATCGTCCGTCGCAAAGGCAAGGTGCGGGTTATCTGCAATGTCGACCCGAAGCACAAGCAGGTGCAGGGCTAATCGAGTGCAAATCGGGCCGCCGAGTGCGGTCTGATCAGGAGACTACGACGTGCCGCGTATCGCAGGTGTCGACATCCCGGACAATAAGAAGGTCTACTACGCCCTTCAGTACATCCACGGCATCGGCCCGAAGTTCGCGGCCGACATCATCGCCGAGGCGCAGATCAACCCGGACATGCGGGCTCGTGAGCTTGATGATCTCCAGGTCGCATCGATCAACTCGATTATCGACGGCGGGTTCATCGTCGAGGGTGCGCTCCGCCGCCAGGTTGGACAGAACATCCAGCGCCTGCGTGAGATCCGCAGCTACAGGGGCGATCGGCACCGCCGTGGTCTGCCCGTGCGTGGCCAGCGGACCAAGTGTAACGCCCGCACCAGGAAGGGCCGCAAGAAGACGGTCGCGGGCAAGAAGGGCATCAAGGGCTAACGCCGCAGTGCGAGAGCGTGAGCAGCCGCACCGGCGGCTGGCCGCGTAACGGGAACCACCGCCGATGGCGAAAAAGAAGATCCGCAAGAACGTCGGTCGTGGCATCGTGCATGTCAAGGCGTCGCACAACAACACGTTGGTGACCGTGACGGACCTCAACGGCGAAACACTCGCCTGGGATTCGGCAGGCACAATCGGTTTCAAGGGCACCCGGAAGGCGACACCGTTCGCCGCGACCCGTGCCGGTGAGACTGTTGGGGCCAAGGTCCGCAAGATGGGCCTGAACGAGTGCGAGGTCCGCATCAAGGGCACCGGCGCCGGTCGTGAAGCAGCGATCAACGGGGTTGCCTCGGCAGGTATCCGGGTCACCGCGATCGAGGACCACACCCCGGTACCGCATAACGGCTGCCGGCCACGCAAGAAGCGCCGCGTCTAGTCAAAGCAGACGCGGGAAAGGACAACCGCGCCGCGGACAGAAGAGCGTTGCCGCCGACCCCCCTCCGGGCGGCACTGACTCGCCATCCGTGACGCGTCGAGCCATCTCAGGCCAATCGGAGGGGAATGAGGGTTTTGCATGCTCCGAGTGCGCTGGCGCGGCCTGGAACTTCCGTCCAAGATCGCTTCCGATCCGAAATTCAGCGGGGATATGTTTGCCCGCTTCAACGTCGAGCCGTTTGAACGAGGCTTCGGCACCACGGTTGGCAACAGCCTCCGCAGGATCCTGCTCAGTTCGCTCGAGGGTGCGGCGGTCACCGGCGTCAAGATCAAGGGCGCCGAGCACGAGTTCAGCTCGCTTCCCGGTGTTCTTGAGGATGTGACTGACATCATCCTGAATATCAAGAACATGATCGTCAAGCTCGATGGGGACGAGCCCAAGACGCTCCGGCTCGCGGCGCAGGGGCCGGGCGAGGTCACAGCGGACCTGATCGAGGCAGACACCGCGGTCACGATTATGAACCCGGATCTCGTTATCGCGACGCTCACGAGTGAGGTCGACTTCGAGATGGAGATCCGTGTCGGCAACGGCCGCGGGTACGTGCCTGCCAGCGAGCAGTACGACGACGATGAGGACCAGGAGATCGGGCTGATCCCGGTCGACGCGATCTACTCGCCGGTCCAGCGCGTCCGCTACAAGATCGAAGAAACCCGGGTTGGTCAGAAGACCAACTACGACAAGCTCATCATGGAGATCTGGACGAACGGCACGGTGACGCCGGAGATGTCGCTTGTCGAAGCGGCGAAGATTCTGCGGAAGCACCTGAACCCGTTCCTGCAGTACATGGAGCTGGGCGACGATCGCGTGTCTGAGGAAGCCGCGGCGGCCGCGGGGGTCGACGAGGAGCTGATCCGGAAGCTCAACATGCCCATCACCGAGCTGGATCTGTCGGTGCGTGCGAGCAACTGCCTCGAGTCGGCCAAAATCGACACGGTCGCGCAGCTGGTGGTCTTCCAGGACGCTGAGTTGCTGAAGCTCCGTGCGTTTGGGCGGACGTCGCTGCGTGAAGTGAAGCGCAAGCTGCTCGACCTGAGTTTGGAGCTGGGCATGCAGCTGCCCGAGGGATACCAGCCGGCCGCGGCGCCGGCGTCGGCATAACAGCCGCCAAGCCGTCTGGAGAGTTCGCCATGCGTCACCGCAAAGCCGGTTACAAGCTCAACCGCACATCCTCGCACCGCCAAGCGATGCTGCGCAACCTCGCGGCCAGCCTGTTCGAGCACGGTCAGGTCGTGACGACGCTGCCCAAGGCCAAGGCCGTGCAGCCGTTTGTTGAAAAGGTTGTCACGAAAGCGAAGCGTGGCGACCTGCACGCCCGGCGGCGGGTGATCGCGATGCTCGGCCGTGACCGGCTGGCTTTCGACTGGCGTTACCTGCCCAAGGAGCCGACCGAGCAGGAACGCGCCAGCTTCGAGTCGCAGACCGAGGTCGCAGAGCAGTTCTTCGATCTGCCGCCGGCCGAGCAGACCGAGCGGAACCGCTACGGCGAGCTGCGGAAGGCACCGCGACTCGTGCGCCACATCTTTGAAAATGTCGCGCCGCGGTTCGCGGAGCGCGAGGGCGGGTATACCCGCATCGTCAAGCTCGGACGGCACCGGCTCGGTGACGCGGCGGAGTTGGTCCTGATCCAGTTTGTCGGTGCCGAGGAAGGCCCCGAGATCTCGGGACGCCCGAGCACGCGTCGTCGCACGGCAGACCGCCGCTCAGCCTACTTCGCAACGCTCAAGGACAAAGTGACGGTTCCGGGCACGCCTCCGAAGGCCGAAGCGCCAGCTGAACCAGCTTCCGCCGAGGCGGATGCGCCGTCCGAGAGTGGCGACGCCGAGCAGTCTGCCGAGTCCTGATCGATCGCTACGGAGCCCGCGTGTGTCGGATTTTCTCGCTGAGCTCGATCGGCTGCGAGACGAAGGGCTCGCCGCGCTCGAAGCAGCGGGTGACGCGTCCTCGCTCGAGTCGTGGCGGATCGAGTATCTCGGTTCGAAGGGGCGGCTGAAGTCGGCGATGGCCGGCATGCGCGGCGTACCCAAGGACCAGAAGCCCGAGGCCGGACAGCGGGCCAACGCCGTGAAACAAGCGCTCGAATCGGCGTTCGCTTCGCAGCAGTCCTCGCTGGGCAGCGGTCCGTCCGGTGGATCGTCCGGCATGCCTAGGCTGGACGTGACCGAGCCGGGCGCGATCGGTTCGTACGGCCTTGGTCGGCGGCACATCCTCAGCCGGGTGCGTGATGAGCTCGTGGATGTCTGCGCGCGGCTGGGCTTCGAGGTCGCGGAGGGGCCCGAGCTCGAGGACGATGAGCACAATTTCGTGAAGCTTAACGTCCCGATGGGTCACCCGGCCCGTGACCCGATCGACAACTTCTACGTCGATGATCCGTGGACGACGCAGACACCACGGATGCTGCGCAGCCAGACGTCAACGGTGCAGATCCGCGTGATGGAGCGCGCCGCGGCCGAGGGTTCTGGCCCGCCCATCAAGGTCGTTTCCCCCGGGCGTGTCTACCGGCCGGATACGGTGGATGCGACGCACAGCTTCATGTTCCACCAGCTGGAAGGGCTCTACATCGACAAGGGCGTATCGATGGTGGACCTGAAGACAACGCTGCTTCAGTTTGCACGGGCCTATTTCGGCAGCGACGCCGAGGTCCGGCTGCGCCCGAGCTTCTTCCCGTTCACGGAGCCCTCAGCGGAGTTCGACATGATGATCCAGCTCCGGCCAGAGAAGCCGGCCGAGTGGATCGAGCTCGGCGGCTGCGGCATGGTTGACCCGAACGTCCTCTCGGCGTGCGGTATCGACCCCGAGGTCTGGTCCGGGTTCGCGTGGGGCTTCGGCATCGAGCGGCTCGCGATGGGCAAGTATGGGATCCCCGACATCCGGCTGCTGTTTGAGAATGACCTCCGATTTCTTGGCATGCTCTGAGCATCGGCGACCGGTTCCGCGTCGAAGCGATCTGTATGCCAAGGGCCTTCCAGATCCGCCCGCTTCGATCAGGTGCTGCGACGCTCTACATCGTGCTGGGTGACCAGCTCGACCGCCAATCGCCGATTCTCGGGCGGCTCGACAGCGGCGCGGACGCGGTCCTGATGATGGAGGTTGCCCGAGAGAGCGAGCATGTGCCCAGCCACGTGCAGCGGACCGTGCTCTTTCTTGCGGCGATGCGACACCATGCGCTCTGGCTCCGCGATCAGGGTGTCCGCGTGGAGTATGTCCGCATCGATGATCCCGCCAACACGCACGCGTTCGGCTCTGAGCTCGCACGAGCCGTCGAACGCCTCGGCGCCGAGCGGGTCGTTTGCGTCGAACCCGGCGAGCATCGGGTGCGCGGCGAGATCGAAGCGGCCGCTGTGGAAGCGGGTATCGATCTGCAGATCCTTGACGACACGCACTTCCTGACAACACCCTCCGAGTTCTCGGCATGGGCGAAGGGTCGGAAGCAGCTGACCATGGAGTACTTTTACCGTGAGCAGCGCCGGCGGCTCGGTATGCTCGTCGACGAAGACGGCCAGCCGGCAGGCGGTTCGTGGAACTACGACTCGGACAACCGGGAGTCGTTCAAGAAGACGCCCCGGCCTCGGCAGGCGATCGAGTTCGAGCCCGATGCGATCACCCATGAAGTGATCCAGGCCGTCGCTGAACGTCTGCCCGGTCTGCCGGGATCGGCAGATGGTTTCGCGTGGCCCGTGAACCGCGAACAGGCGGTCGAAGCGCTCGACGATTTCATCGAGCACCGCCTTGGCAGGTTCGGACCGTATGAGGATGCGATGTGGACCGAGCAGCGGACGCTCTACCACTCGCGTCTCTCGGCGGCTGTGAACCTGCACCTGCTCTCGCCCATGGAGTGCGCACTGCGAGCGACCGAGGCGTACGAAGCCGGGATGGCGCCGCTGAACTCGGTCGAAGGCTTCGTGCGTCAGCACATCGGCTGGCGCGAGTTCATCCGCGGGGTCTACTTCCACGAGGGAGCAACCTACGGCGATCGGAACGGACTCGACGATGACGGGACTCTGCCCGATTTCTACTGGGATGCAGATACGGACATGGCCTGCATGGCCGACTGCACACGGTCGGTCATCGAGGACGGGTACGCTCACCACATCCCGCGGCTGATGGTGATGGGTAACTTCGCGATGCTCGCCGGCGTCTCGCCTCAGGCCGTGCGCGACTGGTACCTCGGCATGTACACCGACGGAGTCGACTGGGTGACCACACCCAACGTCGTCGGTATGTCGATGCACGCCGACGGCGGGGTCGTGGGTACGAAGCCGTACGCAGCGAGCGGCAAGTACATCAGTCGTATGAGCAACTATTGCGAGCACTGCCGATACGACATCAAGAAGCGCACGGGAGATGATGCCTGTCCGTTCAACACGCTGTACTGGGACTTCCTGATCCGTCACCGAGAACGGTTCCGCAAGAACAATCGAATGGCGATGATGCTCAAGAACGTGGATCGTCTCTCGGATCCGCAGCGGGTCGAGATAACGCTGTCGGCGCGGTCACTCCGTGACCGGTTCGGTGTCACGCGAGCCGGTACCTGATCGGCCCCTTGGCGTGTGCGCCGTCCACGATGTGGCCTCTTTGGCAGATGAGAATCTGGCCTCGGGACTCGAGTCGGCGCCCAGCATCGCGGACATCGTTCATCCGTGATCGCCAGCCGTCGGGTTCGAGCTTGCGCGCCGCTTCGCTCGGGCAGATCGTCCCGCCGTCCCGCTCGCGGAGGAGGGCAAGGATCGCGTGTTCCACGGCTTCGTGACGGCGATCCGCTTTGCTGCGACGGCATCGCTCGGAGCAGTAGCGAACCGATGCCCAGTTGCTGGCCCATTTCTTGCGCCAGCTGAATTCGCGGCCGCAGACAGGGCACCGTTTGGTCTGGCCATCATTCACGCGGGTGGTATTCGATCGACGCGTATGCCCCGGATGCCAAGAAAAAGAGGGATCTCGCGTCGGGCGAAGTTCTCCGCGCTTGCGCGCGGGCCGGGCTCGCTCACGCGCGCGCTGGGCCATTCTTCGAGCCGATCGACCAGCAGCCCGGCATCGCTCATCGAATTGATGATGTCTTGGAGCGGGCGGTTGAACGTTGTGGTCTCGATTGGGCGGTCGCCGCTGGCGACCCGGCCGGGGTTCATCACGATTGCCTCATCGGCGGTTGAGAGGTACGCATCAACGCGTCGGTGCTGAACTGGCTTGCCCTGTTCCGACTTGTGCCAACCCCATGACGTGCGTCGTGGTGCGCGGAAGGCGGGATGGAGCATGACCGCGACGAAACGCCCACCCGTGCGCAGGCGGTCGGCGATGCCTTGGAATACGGCCTCGAGCGGGTCCATGTTCATCAGGGCCATCACGCATGACGCCGCGTCAAAGTGCGATGGTCCCTCGCTGATGCTGATATCGCTCAGGCGCGTCGCGTCGCCGTTCGCGAACGAGGTGCTGGGGATCTGCTTGGATCGAGCGCGTTCGATGAGTTCCGGTGATGCATCGATGCCGACGCATACCGCTCCCTCCGCCGCGCAACGCTCGACAAGCGTGCCCTCGCCGCAGGCGAGGTCGAGCAGCGAGGTGCCGCGGAGGTCTCCAAGCAGTCGGAGCGTGCCCGGCAGGATCACGTCCTGGAAGTGATCGCTCTCATGGCTGGCCTGGTAGCCCGCGTACCACTCCGCGACATGGTCCCATGATGTATCGGGTGCTTGTGCATCATCGGTCAGGCTCTGAAAGCTGTCTGGTGTGGGATCCTTGTAGCGGACGGATTCGCCGGTTCCCGGGTGGATCAGCATGATCTCGCAGGCGTGCAGTGCCAGGCGTCCGAGCGCATCGTCTGTGGCTCCGTACTGGGTGTCACCGACGATGGTGTGGCCGATGTGTTTGGCGTGAGCGCGCGCCTGGTGTTTGTGGTTGCGTGATAGCCGGAGCCTGAGCAGGCTTCGGCTGCTGGAGCGAGCGAGCACCCGGTAGTGGGTCGTGACAGGCCTCGCCTCGCGCACGCCGAACGCCGATTCGCTGACCGCTTCGACGAATCCGTCGCGGTCCTCTTGCAGCAGCGAGCGGATCGTGCCCGATTCCTCTGCGTCATCGCGCAGCCGTCCCTGGACTACGGCCTCGAAGATGCAGCTGACTTTTCCCGCGCGGAACTGGTTTCGCACGTGCTCGTTCGCGGATGGGGAAGCCGCAAAGACCACCAAGCCCGATGCCTCGCGGTCGACCCGATGGAGCGTCCACAGCTTGGCTCGGCGGGACGCGTGCCCGCGTCGATGCCTCAAGGCGAGATCGAGCAGCGTCATCTCAGCGGCCGGCACCGGCGACGAGGTCAGCACACCCGGGGGCTTGGAGACGACCAGGATGTGTGCGTCCTCGTGAACGACCCGAAGTGTCGGCAGCGCCGCATCTCGGCGAGGGGGCTGCTTGGGTGGTCGGGACGACTTTCCCGCCTGATTTGGGCCTGCGGCTGCCCGCCGCGGTGGCCGCTTGCCGTGAGGTTTCATGGCGATGCGCTCCGGCTGTCTGCCCGCGCATCCAAGAGCGCATCGCAGCGATCGATCAGCATGGAGGCGAATACCTGCTTGTCGAGCGGCGCGTGCGTGCTCCCGACGGACTCTGGCGGGGCGTCATGGCGGATCAGCAACGCTTCGATCGTGGTCGCGTCCATGGTTTCGAGCGGGTTGGCGACGATCATGTCGACCTGCTTTCTCTCGAGCTTCGCCTGGGCAGACTCCAAGAGCTTGCTGCGCGGCTCAAGCGCGAAGCCGACGATCAGTTGGTGGGGCCGGCGGACATCTGCCAGGCCAGCGAGTATGTCCGGAACCTGTTCGAGTTCGATCGTGAGCGATGGGCCTTCGCGGCGGATTTTGTCGGCCTGTCGGGTACGCGGGCGGTAGTCAGCGACGGCGGCGGCCATAATGAAGATATCACGGTCGTGTAATCGGTCGCGGATCAGCCTCTCGAGTTCTTCCGCTCGCTCGAACCGTTCTGTCAGGACCGACGGATCGGATGGAAACACGCCGGAGGGACCCAGCAGTAGCGTCGTAGCGTGGCCTCGGCGTGCTGCTGCGTCGGCGAGCGCAACACCGAGTCGGCCGGACGAGCGGTTGCCGATGTAGCGGACGGGATCGATCGGCTCTCGAGTCGGGCCAGCGGCGATGAGGTATCGGTTCGGGGGCATGATCATGGGTCAGGGCTGAACGCGGCTCCGGACCAGATCGCGTTTGAAAGCCGAGCCGGGGGCCATCACTACACTATGCTTCCGCTCGCCGGGGGACCGTGCCGGGCGGCCGATGGGGGGCATACGGCAGCGCAGGTGGAGGCGTCGCGGCGTGGCACGCCTGCGAGGCCTTCCTTTTCCCGAAGACCGAGACGCGACGGACACGAAGCCGACGAGCAACCCACGGAGCACCATGGCACGATCGCGAAAGAAACTCGGAGAGCTCCTGGTCAAGCAGGGCGTAGTGAGCTCGGCTCAGGTCGAGAAAGCGCTCCAGCTGGCGCAGGGCGCCGGCAAGCGCATCGGTGAGGCGCTCGTCGAGGCCGGGTTCTGCAAAGAGCGCGATGTCAGCCGCGCGCTGGCGGAACAGTTCGGTCTTGAGTACATCGACGTTTCGTCACAAGAGGGGATGGCAACGATCCAGCCGGAGCTGCTGCCCGAGGATCTGATCAAGAAGCACTTCATCCTGCCGCAGAGTAAGTCCGGCAACCGGATGCGTGTGGTGGTGAGCGATCCGATGAACCTCGAGCTGATGGACATGCTTCGGTTCAAGCTCAACGTTGAGATTGATCCGGTTCTCTCGGCGAAATCGGACATCAAGGCATTCATCGAGGGGCACTTCCGGACCGGCGGCAGCATCGTCGATACGAAAGAGATCTCGGCAGACGAGTCGCTCGTGACTTCGTCGATCGACCGATCGATCGACAGCTCCGTTGATCGTTCGATGGACAAGTCGATCGATGTCGCCGGCGACGATGCGCCGATCATCAAGCTCTGGAACCGCATCCTCAAGGAAGCGGTCGGTATGCGTGCCTCGGACATCCACCTCGAGCCGATGGCTGACCGTGTGCGTCTTCGGTACCGGATCGATGGTGTGTGCATCGAGCGTGACAGCCTTCCGAAGCGCATGCAGAACGCGCTGCTGAGCCGGGCGAAGCTGATGGCGGGCGTGAACATCGCCGAGAAGCGTGTTCCGCAAGACGGCCGGATCAAGCTCGTGATCGATGAAGAGACCACGATCGACTTCCGAGTCTCTGCCTGCCCGGCGTACCACGGTGAGTCGGTCGTCATGCGTATTCTGCGGCCCGACGCGGTCCGGATCGGCCTCGAGAACATCGGCTTCGAGCCCGACAACCTCGAGGTGTTCAACAAGATCATCCGACGACCCAACGGCATTTTTCTCGTCACGGGTCCTACCGGATCGGGCAAGACAACGACGCTCTACTCAGCGCTGAACGTGCTGAACAGGCCCGACAAGAAGATCATTACGGCAGAGGACCCCGTCGAGTACAACTTCGAAGGCATCAACCAGTGCCAGGTGGTCGACAAGATCGGGTTCTCGTTCGCCTCGATCCTGCGGTCGATGCTGCGTCAGGCGCCGAACGTGATCCTGGTTGGTGAGATCCGTGACCGAGAAGTCGGTGAGATCGCGATCCAGGCGGCCCTGACGGGTCACCTGGTCTTCTCGACGCTGCACACCAACGACGCGCCCGGTGCGATCACGCGCCTGATCGATATGGGCATCAAGCCGTTTCTGGTGGCCAGTTCCATCCAGGCGATTATGGCGCAGCGGCTGATCCGGACGCTCCACGGTGCGTCGAAGGAGCTCGCCGAGCCCCACGAGATCGACCACAAGTATCTCCGGCTGATCGGGATGACGCCGGAGGAAGCCGAGGGCAAGGTGTACAAGCCGGTTCCGAGCGCCGATGCGCCGACGGGGTTCCGTGGCCGGAAGGGCATCTTCGAGATGATGCAGATGAACGCGGAGATCCGCGAGGCTGCGTTCGGGCTGGCGCCTGTCGCCGAGCTTCGGCGTCTCGCGTTGCTCAGCGGGATGCGGCCGCTGGTAGCCGACGGGAAGATCAAGGTGCTCAACGGGGCGACGACGCCCGACGAGATCGCCCGCGTTTCCCAGGTAGAAGAGGCCACGGGCGTCATCGACTGATAGACGGATGGTCAGAGGCCGGGCGTACCGGTACGAGAGAGGAGCGCAAGCATGTCGACGATGCAGATCGACCGTCTGCTTGATACGATGATCAAGCTCGGCGGCAACGACCTCCACCTGACGGTTGGTCGGAAGCCAACGATGCGTCTTCACGGCACGCTGCGCGATCTCCAGACCAAGGTGCTGGAGTCGGACGACATGGTCGGCCTGATGAAGTCGATCACCCCTGAGCAGAAACAGCAGGAGCTTCAGGAAGTCGGTACGACCGACTTCGGCTTCGCGTATGGCGATGCGGCCCGCTTCCGCGTGTCTGTTTTCCGCCAGCGCGGCGATCTGGCCATCGTTCTCCGGCAGATCCCGAACAAGCTGCTCACTTTCGATCAGATCGGGCTGCCCGACATCTGCCGCGACCTGATCCGGCGTCCGCGTGGCCTGTTCCTCGTCACCGGCCCGACGGGCTCTGGCAAGACAACATCGCTGGCCACGATGATCGACTACGTCAACATGACAATGGATCGGCACATCATCACGATGGAAGACCCGATCGAGTATTACCACTATCACAAGCAGTCGATCGTGAACCAGCGCGAGGTCGGGACAGACGTTCCGACGTTCGAGGAGGCGCTCCGGCGGGCGCTTCGGCAGGACCCCGATGTCATCCTCGTTGGTGAGATGCGGGACCTTGAGACGATCGAGGCGGCTGTGCGGGCGGCCGAGACGGGCCACCTTGTGTTCGGAACGCTCCACACGACCGGGGCCGCCAAGACAATCGACCGTCTTGTGGATGCCTTCCCCGTGACCCAGCAGAACCAGATCCGGGTGCAGCTGTCGACCTCGCTGATCTGTGTGCTGAGCCAGGTGCTGCTCGGACGAGTGGACACCAAGGGCATGGTGGCCGGCTACGAGTTCCTGGTCGTGACGCCGGCCATCGCGAACCTGATCCGGGACGGCAAGTCGTTCCGGATCGATTCGGCGATCCAGACGGGCAAGAAGTTCGGCATGCAGCTGCTCGACGATCACCTCTGGTCGCTGTATGAGCGGGGCATGATCGCGGCTGATGAGATGATCGATAAGAGCAAGAATCCGGCTGACCTGACCGCCAAGGTCCACAAGCTCGGCCGCAGCATCGGTCGTGCCGAGCTCGATGAGCAGGATGTTGAGACGAAGGACTGATCCCGCTCAGAGAGATTCCGGGTCCAGAAGTCTCGGTATGAAGAGTCTGAATCCGGGTGGCGTAAGCGTTCTTTTGCTTGAGATCGCGATTCTTGTCGGCATAGCCGGTCGGAATTTGCGAAGATAAAACTGGCAGCCGGTCCAGCTGGACCGGTGCTGTCACGGAGGCGGCGATGGCAACGTCCACGCTCGATTACAGCGGGTTCAAGGGTCACAAGCTCGGCAGGATCCTGCGCAAACTGGGCAAGGTCCATAAGGAGCAGGTGCACGAGGCACTCGAGATCCAAAAAGCGGGCCGAAAAGTCCGGATTGGGGAGCTGCTGATCGAGTTGGGGCACATCACCGTGCGTGATGTTCAGGAGGGGCTCGCGGCGCAGGCGGGTATGGGCTACACGGACCTTGAGGGGTTCGAGATCCCGGAGGATGCGCTTGAGGTGATCCCCTCTGCGAATGTTCGGACGTTCCAGATCGTGCCGGTGGAGTACAACGAGCGGGCCAAGCGTCTGAAGATCGCGATGAAGACGCCTGACAACTTCCGCGCGGTGGACGACATCCGCTTGCTGCTGGGCGTAACGGTCGATGCGGTGGTCGCAGACCCGGACCAGATCGACGCGTTGATCGCCAAGCACTTCGCGAAGGAGGAGTCGATCGCCGACGCGATGAGTGATCTGGCGAGCGACGACTCGTTCAAGGGCCTCGGACGCAGCGATCAGTCGATCGATCTGGACGCGGAGCTGGAGGCCTCTGGCGATAACAAGGTTGTCAAGCTCTTGAACCTTGTGCTGCTGCAGGCGATCAAGGACAAAGCGTCTGACATTCACTTTGAGCCGTTCGAGACCGAGTTCAAGATGCGGTATCGGATCGACGGGGTGCTGTACGAGATGATGCCGCCGCCGGCGCACTTGGGCGGCGCGATCACGAGCCGTATCAAGGTCATGGCCGGCCTTGACATCGCCGAGCGTCGTCTGCCGCAGGACGGCCGGATCGAGCTCAACGTCGGTGGTCAGCCTGTGGACCTCCGCGTTGCGGTGCTGCCGACGATGCACGGCGAGAGTGTGGTCATGCGTCTGCTGGACCGGTCGAATGTCGAGCTCAACCTTGAACGTCTCGGCATGGACGAGAAGGACCTGACGGACTTCCGCTACCTGACGAACCGGCCGAACGGTATCGTCGCCGTGACGGGCCCGACCGGGTCCGGCAAGACGACCACGCTGTACGCGGCGCTCTCTGAGCTCAATACCATTGACACCAAGATTCTCACGGCCGAGGACCCGGTCGAGTACGACATCGATGGGCTGTGTCAGGTCCAGGTGAACACGGATGTGGGATTGACGTTCGCGGCAGCGCTGCGGAGCTTCCTGCGTCAGGATCCGGACGTGATCTTGGTCGGCGAGATCCGCGACCTGGAGACCGCTGAGATCGCTGTACAAGCCTCGCTGACGGGCCACCTTGTGCTCTCGACGCTGCACACGAACGACGCGCCGAGCTCGATCGTGCGTCTTCTCGATCTCGGTCTGGAGCGGTTCCTGCTCGCGGCGACGGTCGAGGGGGTTGTGGCTCAGCGGCTCGTGCGGACGATCTGCTCGGATTGCAAGGAGACGTACGTTCCGGCCGAGGAGGAGCTGCTCGAGCTGGCGCTTCGGCCCGAGGATGTCGAGGGCAAGCAGTTTGCGCGGGGCCGTGGGTGCGATCGGTGCCACGGCTCGGGGTACAAAGGGCGGCTGGGTCTGTACGAGATCATGATGCTCGACGACGAGGCTCGCGAGCTGATCATGAAGGAGGCGTCGACGTCGGCGCTGCGGAATCACGTGCGTGGCCAGGGGATGCGGACGCTCCGCGAGTCGGGGCTCAACGCGATCTATGACGGGCGGACGACGATCGACGAGGTCGTTCGGGAGACCATCGTTGAGGAGTGATGCGCCGGCCAGCCATTGGCGTTTTGGGCGTGGGAGCGACTGATGCCGACATTCGCGTATGAAGCACTGACGGACAAGGGCAAGACCCAGAAGGGGACGGTTGAGGCGACCTCGGTTGCCGAGGCTCAGGCCAAGATCAAGGCCGACGGCTACTTCCCCTCGGCGATCCGTGAGCAGAAAGTCAAGGGCAAGGGCAAGTCCGAGGCTGAGGGCGGCAAGAAGGTCGCCAAGAAGCAGTCGGCCGGTGTGACAATGCCCTTCGGCAAGGTGAAGTCGAAGCAGCTCACGCTGTTCACCCGTCAGCTTTCGACGCTGCAGGATGCTGGCCTGCCGCTGCTGCGTTCGCTGCAGATCCTCGAGTCGCAGATGAAGCCGGGACTGATGAAGAACGTGCTCGTCGGCGTCTGCGAGGAGGTCGAGGGGGGCTCGAGCCTTTCCGACGCGATGGCCAAGTACCCCCGGGCGTTCGACACGCTGTACACGAAGATGGTCGCCGCCGGTGAGATCGGCGGCGTGCTGGACATCATTCTCCAGCGTCTTAGCGAATTCATGGAAAAGGCCGAGCGTCTGAAGCGTCGGATCAAGGGCGCGATGGTCTACCCGGTAGCGGTCGTGATCTTCGCGGTGCTGATCGTGGTCTTCATCATGTGGTTCATCATCCCACAGTTCGAAGCGATCTTTACGGACTTCGGTGTGCCGCTGCCGGCGCTGACGGTCTGGCTGACGAACTCGTCGCGGTGGGTTGCCGGCCAGAACGAGGGCCAGACGCTCCCGGGCGCTGTGATCGTGCTGCTCGCGATGCCGGTGATTTGGATCGGCTTTAAGCTGATCCGAAAGACCGGTCCTGGCAAGGCTGTGAGCGACACGGTGTTCCTGTGGACGCCCGTATTCGGCACGCTGATACGCAAGACGGTCATCGCCCGGTTCACGCGGACGCTTGGGACGCTGATTTCGGCGGGTGTGCCGATCCTCGAGGCGGTGACCATCACGAAAGAGACATCTGGCAACTTCGTCTTCGAGAAGGCGCTTGGCAAGGTCCACGATTCGATTCGTGAGGGCGAGAGCTTCGCGGGCCCGCTGCGTGAGAGCAAGACCTGCGACCCGATCGTCGTGAACATGATCGACGTCGGCGAAGAGACGGGCGAGATGGACGTGATGCTGATGAAGATCGCGGACAACTACGACGAGGAGGTCGACGTGGCCGTGTCGGCGCTCGTGAGCCTGCTCGAGCCGCTGATGGTCATCATCATCGGCGGGATCGTGGGCACGATCGTGGTGGCGATGTTCCTACCTCTAGTAGCGATGATCGAGTCGCTGCAGGGCGGTGGCGTGTGATGTGCGCCGGCTGCTCCATCCCGCGGACCTGTCGCAGGCGTGGCTTTACGCTTGTCGAGCTTCTCGCGACGATCGGGGTGATCTTCCTGATCATGGGGCTTGCGATCGTGGCGTATTCGTCGGCGACGCGTTCGGCGCAGTCGGCCGCGGACCGCGCGGCGGTCAACGGCGTGAAGCTCGCCGTGGAGCAGTTCCAGTCGGAATTCGGCTTCCTCCCGCCGCTGGTGCGCGATATGGGAGTCGAATCCGTCACGGATGAGCCCGTGTTCCCGTTCCAGCGTCTGCCTTCGGATCCGATCCGGTACGTGCCGCTGGTCGTGTCGCCGGGCACGGACGAGGGCGTCGCTGATCTGCGCGGACAGGATGAAGACACCCCCGAGCGGTACAGCGATTACTCGATCGCGTTCTACCTCGTCGGTGCGCTCGCGGCCGAGATTGATGGGGTCGACGGCCCGGGGTTCGTGGAGGTGCGCGACGACGGTACGTTCGCCCCGACGCAGTTATACGTGGATGCGCAGGGCAACGAGGTTGAGGGTTCTGCCCGCGGTCCGGACCGGTATGCATCTTTCTACGACCTGTCGCGCGGCGGGGTCGAGTTGTTCGTGGAATCGCCTTCCGAGACCTCGCTGCCTGTCGGTGTGCGTGCCGAGCTGCGCGACCGAGCGGGCCTGCCGATCCGGTACTACCGCTGGCTTCCTGACGGGGTGCCGTTTGCGACGGCGGTGGCATCGGATCCGGACGCCTACACGGACGACGACTTCGGATACGCGGCGTGGGGCGCGGGCAGCAGCATCTCGCTCTCGGGGCCGCTGGCGTACTACAACGTGCCGGCGTTGGTGCTCGACGCGTTCGGGTCTCCGATCGAGGATCGCGATGGCAACGGGACGATCGAAGCGGCTGACTACGCCGATGGTGCGTACACGTTCCCGGTTGACCTGAGGCAGGCGCGGTACGCGGTCGTGGCCGCGGGTCCGAACCAGCTTTTCGGGGATGAGGACCCGGACCTGCTCTCGACTGACGACACGCTGCGTCGTCGGTACGCGCAGCGGCTTCAGCTTTCCGAGTCGCGCCTGGCTTCCGATGCGGACTACCGGCTTGAGGCCCTGGCGCTCGCTCGCGAGGACAACGTGGTGGAGGTCGGGTCGTGATGGCTCGCAGGGCGTACACACTGCTTGAGCTGCTTGTCGTCGTGCTTATCGCGGCGCTGCTGATCGGCATCGCGCTGCCTGCGTTCGACGCGATCACGTCTTCATCACGCCGCACGCTTGCGGAGAGCAAGCTCGAGGTTGCGATGCGCGGCGCGCGCGACGCTGCGGTAGCCTCGATCGGCGGGGGTGATGCGGCGGCTGTCTTCTTCTGGGAGCCTGGCCAGGGCATCCGGATCGAGATCTGCCGGCAGGTCGGTTCGATCGTGGATGCCGACCAGGGCGATATTGCGGACATCCGCGATGTATTCGCCCCGCTGCCCGGCTTCGAATCGATCCAGCTGCCGTTCGGCTACGGCGTGCGCGGCTTCGCGCTGGCGAGCGTCTTCGAGTCCACACTTCCCGGAAGCAGCCGCGCGTATGCCAACGGCTTTTATGAATCGCTGTTCGGGATCTCGGGCCCGCAGGCTCAGCCCGGCTATTGGGTCTATCCAGAGACGCACGCGTACCCCGCGATGATGCCCGACGACGCGGGTGAGTCGCGGCAGACGTTTATGGTGCGTTTCTCGGCGGGGACCGGGGTGGTCAGCCGCGATCCGACGCTGGCGCTCGTCGTGGACCCTGTCTCGGACGAGGACTACGCCGATTGGGCTTCGGCGGTGCTTGTGCCTTCGAACATCGAGCTCATCGGCGAGACGGACGACCTGGAGCTTTGGGCTCGCAGGGTGGTCTCGTCGCTCTCTGCGGATCTGATCGGTGCGGACGCATCGGAGGGCCTGGCCGAGCGAGACGGCCGCCGTCTTGTGCTTGGCGATGACTCCCCCCACACGGTACTTGCCTCGCCGGTCGGCGAGCTGGCGTTGTACCTGGAGCGTGAGCTGGCGCGTGCCGTTGGTGCCCGTGGCGTCAATCGCGATTCTGGCTCGGTGTACCTGCCGGGTCCCGATGCGGACGGGGTTGCCGCGCTCGATGACAGCGTGTACGACGGCGACCTGCCGACGCTCGCGGTGAACGCCAGCAAGTGGTTCGAGGGCCGGCTTGTGGCGGCGGACATCGGGGGGCGTGTGCCGATCGATCCGACCGCTCGGCTGTTCACGGTCAACGCGTACTTCGCGGACCTTGTGGAGATCACCCGATGAGTGCGCGTGTTCGCCCCAATGTATCGGGCAGGTCAAGCGGCTTTACGCTGCTCGAGATCCTCATCGCGGTGGTCGTGCTGGCGTTCGGGCTGCTCGGGATTGTGGCGGTCTTCCCTGCGGTGATCGATCTTCAGCGCCGCGCACAGGACGCGGTGGTCGGCGGCGCGTCGGCCGCTTCGGCCGAAGCTGTGTTCTCGGCCTCGCTGATCAACAGCGAGACGCTCGACTGGACCGATGTGTTTGAGGACGAGGATGTGCCGCGGGCGAACCGGTTCCCGGTGCGGTCGATCCTGGCCGAGGACTTCTTGCTGAGCGAGAGCGGTGATGGCGCCGACTTCGGCGACTTCACGATCGATATCGATTTCCTCTGGGAGACCGGCTGGGGCTGGGGGCGTTTCAACGCCGATCAGGAACGACTCGCCAGCATGCTGCTAGACGACGGCGCCGTCGTGCTCGGCGGTGGTGCCTCGCGTTTCCTTGGCGTGCCTGGCCTACCGGCGCCGGATCCGGATCTGCAGGGCGAGCTGCCGACGCTCGAGATCCCTGTGGGTGAGCGGCTGCTGCCGGACGCGGGCTCTGACAGCCCGCCGCGCTACGTCTGGGATGCGGTGATCCGTCGTGTCGATACCGGCATCGGCGTGCCGAATCCCGGCGCACAGACCGTCCGCCGGACAATCCGGACGGTGCCGCTGGGGCGGGTGCGTGACCTGCCGGTTGAGATCGCGATTTTTGTGCGGCCGATCGATCGTGGTATCCGGGTGCCCGCTGGGCTGACGCTCCGCGATGTGCTGCGGGGTTTCCGCGTTGACGGCGACGGCATCCAGATCGGATTGGACGACAACCAGATCAGCTTCCCGGTGTCCGCGACGTCTGGCGATCTGGCGACACGCCGGCTGGGTCAGCGCATCTCGGACGACGAAGTGGCGTATTCGGCCCCGTTCTCGCTGGAGGTTCGGGCGCCGACAGGCGTCGCGGGCGACCAGCAGGGCCTGGCGGTCAGCGTGCTGGATCCGAGGACGCTCAGCGCTGACCGCACGATGGACGCGGCCGAAGCCGGCTACGAGATCGATCTGGCCGCAGCGAGGGATGCGCTCCGGCAGGTCGGCCAGCTGTTTGTTGACAACCTCGGCGTGGTGCACCGCGTGACCGCGGTCTTCGATGACGGCCGGATCGAGGTCACGCCGCCGATCAGTGCGCCCGGGCGGCGTGTTACGCAGATCGTGCTGACGCCGCAGGTGCCGGCGGATATCCGAGTGATCAGGGCGAGCCGATGACCGAGCGCGTTGTTCCCCATCCCAATCCCATGCGGCTTCGGCGGACTGGCGGCTTCACGCTGACCGAGGCGCTCGTGGCGGTCTTTGCGATCGCGCTGATCTCGTCGGGCCTGGCTGCGATTTTTGGCTCTGTCGGGGAGACGGTCGAGCGTGGCCGGCGGATCAGCGAGCTGAACCAGTACGCGGCTGTCATCGAGCGTCAGCTGCGACGCGATATCGAGTCGATGACCCGCGAGGGTTTTCTGGTGATCCGCAACGAGTACGCGGGCAGCGATGCGGATCCGACGCCGCAGTCGATCAGGCTGTCGTCGGAAGCGGTGGGGAGCTCACGGGCCCGGCGGATCGATGAGCTCATGTTCTTTGGGCGCGGCACGTTCGAGACGGCCCGCACACCGATCGACCCGAGTCTCGGTGTCCGGGCGAACTCGGCTCGGATCTACTACGGCCACGGCCAGCAGCAGCTCGAAGGCGCATCGGGGTTCTTTGAGCCGATCCTGGACGATCCGAACGCCGATGCGCTGCTGCGGCTCGGGCTCGATTCGGCTGCGGATCTGAACGACGTCAACCCGAACTTCTTCGCTGCGGACTGGACTCTGCTGCGCCATGCCACGCTGCTGTTGACGCCCGAGCGGTCGTACTTCAGCCAGGCGAGTTCGTTCCCGAACATCGATCGGTTCGTGGACAACGAGCTCCAGATCGATTTTGAGCCCGCGGCCGACAGCGTGTTCCGATCGCTTGCGTTCTGGGGCAACCCGAGACCGTTCGGCGAGGATGGCGATGTCGAGTTCGAGATCGGCGACGACTACGCCGACTTCAGCATCCGTAGTCTTGAAGTGCCTCCGACGTTCCCATCGGGTGCTGTGGACATCGCGACGGAAACGCTGGCAGCGATCAAGCGTCGCGTGACGCAGATCGATGTGGTCACGGTCACGATCCCGCAGTTTGGCGGTGCAGCGCCGGATGTTTCACGGCAGATCGTGCTCGACACGCCCTCCGCCGTCTTCACGGACCCGAACCGCCGGCCGTTCTTCGTGCTCGCATCGGGGGACGAGTTCCGGGCGCAATCGCGTGTCAGCCCTGCCGATTTCCACGACATCAGGATCGATGAGGCCAGGGCGAGTGCCGGCGGGCGCCTGCTGCTCGGTGAGGCCGAGCGGTTCCAGGAGCTGGTGCACATGCAGCACGCATGGATGGCTGATGCGATGCCCGGGGCGTCGGTGGAACTGTCCTGGCGGACGACACGCCAGCCTCAAGTCGAGCCGGAGATCTTCCAGGTGATCCGCTACGGCGAGGGTGCCACGCAGATTGACCCGTTCGAGCCGACGTACCCGTTCCGGACGCGCATGCGGTACGAGTCGACCCCTCCGGGCTACAACGCGGCTGTCTTCGGCGATGAGGCCGCGACGCTGACGCCGAACCAGCTCGCGGGGATCCGAGCCGATCAGCAGATGGTGGCGACCTCGCAGTTCATTCCGCGCTGCACGGAGTTCATCGTCGAATGGAGCTTCGGGGAGCGGAGCACGACCGAGCTGGAGGGCCTGCTGGGCGTGCCCGCCGGCGAGCTGGTCTGGTATGGCGCGCCGCGTGCCGATGACGCGGCGTTCCTGGCCCAGCTTCGTCCGGGGATTTCGGGTACCCAGGGGCAGAACCGCCCTGATGCCGAGCCCGACCTTGACGGGAACGGGTTGCCTGTTCCGACAGAGCCGAATCCTCTCGATGAAGAGGATCAGCGGCTGCTTGAGCGGCACCTGCTTGCCGATTTGATCACGGGCCTGCCCCTGACAGGGACGCCGTCAGCCGATCAGTACGACATCGGACGGTTCAACTCGACGGGTGCGATCCCGACTACGTACTACTTCGGCTACGCCGATCCGCGGGCGGTTCCCGTGGGTGATCTTGCGTTCGACGACAACAACAACGGGATTATCGAGGAGAACGAGATCGTGGCCAACACTGGCTTCGATATCAACGGCGACGGTTACCGTGACGATGTCGATGGCGACGGTGTGTACGACGATGCCTGGCCTTGGCCCAAGCTGCTTCGGATCACGCTGTCGTTCGCGGACCCGGTGGACCAGACGATCGAAGAGACGTTCCAGCTGGTGTTCGAGGTGCCGCAGGACGGCGCGTTCTGAGCATCGGCGGGATGTGCCTGTAGCTGGCGCAGAAGACAGAGGGTCGGTCGGCGCAGGGCGTCACCGACCCAGGAGTGCGACCCATGCGACTTATGCACGACATGCGACGCGGGACGAATACCGGTGCTCTGTTCTCGAAGCTGGCTCGCCGCAGACGGCGGGGCACGGTGCTGCTGCTGGTGCTCGGCGCGCTGGCGATGGTGCTGATCCTGACCGTGGTGTACGCCGCGCTCGGCAAGGGTGATCGCAACACCGCGCAGTCGACTCAGCTCCAGCAGGATTCCAGAGACATCATTGGCTTTCTTCGGAACTACGCGGCCAATGTCCTCCGTGACGATGTTTTCGACCTTGCGCCAGACCTGACCGAAGAGCGTCTTCTCGGTACTGGAAACGAGGACCTGCTGGTCTACCGACGAGAGAACACGGATGCGCCGCTGACTGATTTCACGATGCGGTCCGTTCCATCGCTGGATGACGATCTCGACGGCGAGGAGCAGGCGATCCAGGAGCTGTACCGATTCCGTCCGTCGGGCGGCCATGCGACGGGCGTTCTGTGGCCGGATGACCCCAATCTCGGCGCGCTGGACCCGCGTCTGCCGAGCGATCCCTGGCTGGCAGACACCCGGCCGTTCGATCTTGGCCCGGGAAGCAAGGAGTTTCTGGCCGACGGCAGCTACTTCAACAACGCCTACTACGAGCGTGCGGTTGACTGGAAACAGATCTCGAACTTTGCTCCGGACGGCGGGTTCGTGAACATCAGTTTTCTCCGGCCGGAACTTGGCGGTGGCTTCGATGTGCCCTCGCTCGACCTCCGCCGAGATCCCGATACGGGCGAAGCCCGCCTTGGTCTGTTCGATGCCAACGGCGATCTTCAGATGGGCAATGACGCGGAACTCGGCTTCTTGGGGCTTGAAGGCGAGGTCGGCGTCGAGATCCCGTTCGATGCCTCGAGCGCAACGCCCGATTGGAACCGCCCAGCTCACTGGACGATGTACCAGCGCGCGATGCACCGTGCCGTCGCGGAGCTCAACCGGCTGGATTCGGCGAACAACCCTGGCACCCCGGCTTACTGGCGAAACCAGTACGCGGACGCGGATGGCAACGGGTTCATCGACAGCCGGTGGTTCGAGCTGACCGATGCCAGCTTGGGGACGGAGGTCACGCTGCTGCCGAGCGATGGCCGCCGATATTTCGTGGCCATGCGCGCGATCGATCTTTCGAGCCTTGTGAATGTCAACACGGCGTCCGATCTTGTAGCGCCGCCGACGCAGGACGACCGGATCGGCGCGGGGCCGTTTGAGACCAGCCTGTTCTCGCTGCTGAGCATGACCTGGCATCCGCGGCTGGTCTCTGGCGTGAAGCTGGGTGTGCCGACGCAGATCGATTATGGTTCGGGCGGCAACGGCAGCCTGGCCGGCGCGTTCGATTTTCCGGACCTCCCGGACTCGGGCGACGACTACACGGATGTTTCGAACCTCGGGGTCGGGGAGCCTGTGCTGAGCCTGCTGGGGCGCAAGGCGTATAAGCGCGTCCGCCAGAGCATCGTCAACTGGGAGGCGCTGCCCTACGAGATCGTGCCGGACCTGACCGTCGACGACTTCATCGAGGATGCCGACACGTTCGGCGGCGTCTTCCGCTCCACCAATACGGCGCTCTACACGCTGGCCCCGACCGCGGCAGCTCGCAGCGGGAGCTACATCGCCTTCGGCTCCACCCCTCCGGCGGGGACGGTCGGCGGCAATGCGCGGATCGGGCCGTTCGGACTTGACGATCTGATCGAACTGCTGACCTACCACGGCGGCAACGACCCGGATGTGTTTACGCCGCTCGAGGCCGCCCTTGTCTCCGAGAATCGATCTGCGGAGGACGAACTCGGCTCGCGGTCGCTGCTGCGGTCCGACCGATCACTCGAGGCCGAGGTGGGCGACCGTATCGATCTGCCCGCGGGGACAGACGGCGATGCGGGCGTCGGGCTGCGCGAGTCGAACCGGCTCGCCCGGGCCCAGGTCGATATCCGCTCGCTGCTGACCACGGTCAGCGGCGCCCGACCGCTGCGTAGTCGGGTTGTTGGGAGTGAAGGTGTCGGTGAACTCGGTAACGGTGATCGGAAGCTGCGGCTCGATGACGCCGTCCTTGCGCCGGCGGTTTCGTACACAGCTCTGCCGGCGTTTGCCAATGACGAGACGATCCAGCGTGCGCTCGTCGGTGATCTGATTGACAACGCGTTCTTTGTGTATCTTGAGACGCTCGCACCCTATCTGGACGCCTCGGCCTGGGATCCGGATCCTGCCGCCGTCGATGGCAGTTCGGAGCCGCAGCAGACGCAGTACTACGGTCAGAGCGGCCCGGAACTGGCGTTGCGTCTGGCGGCGCACCTGGCGCTGAACTTCCGCGATATGGCCGATGCGCCGACGATTGACGACCCATCTGATGCAGACACGGTCGCGGACACGGACCTGCTCGGTCTGAATCTTGCCAACCCTGCGGATCTGGCGCTGTACGAGTTGCGGCTCGATGAGCCGACACGGGCGCTGCTGTGGCTGACGAGCGACGCCGGCCGCCGCCAAGCCGCCCGCGACGCGCTGCCGGCGCCCGCAGGGGTTCCCGAAGGGCTGCTGGTCGAGCTCGAGACGCAGGGGATGACGCTCGATGCCGACGAGTTCGTAGCGGATCCGGCGGCGGCGCCGCAGCTGGACAACGGCGACCCGGCGACCCCGTCCGCTACGCAGGATGCGCTGATCCTCTACGGCCTCGAGGCTCAGCCCTTCCTGGGAGAGGTCGCGTTCATGACGGCGTACGTAGACACGCCGCGTGGGGATGATGACGAAGATTCCCAGGGCCAGCCTGATGCTGCTGATCCGGGCGACCCTGTTGCCGAGTATCGGCTTGATACGGGCTCGTCATTCATCCGGCCCGATGAGAGCAATCAGGGCATGATCAATATTGATGGAAGCCCTTCCCCCGACAACCAGGACTTCTTCTTCCAGATCATCGCGTTCCAGCTCTTCAACCCGTTCGATGTGCCGGTGCGTCTGGACGATATGTACCTGGAGTTCGGCAACCGCTTCTACCGTTTCAGCGATGTGAACGGCGGCAAGTCGCTCGTGCTCGATCCGTTCGAGACGGTCATCGCGTACGCCACGAACCCTGGGCTCGATCTCTCGAGCACGATCACGATGCTTCACTCGGGCGAGCTGCAGGTGCGCTTCGATGGGATTCAGAGCGATATTGGCAGCGATCCGTACATCAACCCGACTGCCTTCTACACCTCGACCCAGTCGCTCGATGACATCTTCGATTCGTTGCTGGGGTCAGACCTTGACATCCCACCAGCTGTCGGCGCGCCTGCTCCCCTTATTCGCCGCATGCCGCTCCAGCGTTTCGACAGCGATCTCGATGAGATACCGGCCGACGCGACAGGGCCACTCGCCGATCTGCTCGATCCAGATCCGGTTCTCGGCAGCATGATGGATGAGACTCAGCGTACCCAGCGCCGGGCGAATCAGACCGCGATGCTCTGGTGGGATCTTGGCGACAAGGCCGATCTCCCCGCCGGCGACTGGGAACTGGTGGATCGGCGTGACGACGTCATGCTCGATCGCTTGACTGATCGTGACTCCGTCATCAATGGCACGGCACCGATCCTTGACCAGCGGCTCTTCCTCGAAGACCAGCTGATTCTCGAAACCATCGATCCGGATTCCAATACAGTGATTCTCGGTGAGTTCATCGTCGAGAACGCGCTCAAGGGGTATGTTGAGGATCAGGTGGAGGGCATCCGAGGCGATCAGCCCCCCGGAAGCTTGGTGTCCTCCGTGAATCTGAATTTGGAAGGCCAGCACTCGGCGTTCTATTGGGGCAAGCTGCGCCGGCACGACGACCCGTCGGCGGGTGTCGCGGCGACGGCACTCTTGAACACCGCGGATCTATTGAGCTCCGAACCACGGCTGCCGACGCCGGATTTCTCAGCAGTCGCGTCTGACCCCGCGTCCGGTGTTGTGCCGCTGACGGGCATCCCGGCGGGTGCGTTGCCCGCGGCGGTGCTCGAACCGGTTGCGCCGATCTCTGGCGTGTGGGACGCCGACGTTCTGCGTTCCTCTGTCGAGACGACCTACGGCCCGAATTTTTCGCCGTACGACAGCCTGAATGCCGTTGACTCATTCGACGACGGTGGTGGCCTCGCCGGGCCGTTCCGACCAGAGACGGCAGTGACGTTCAGCGAGTTTGTGGATCGTCTGGCTGGTGAGTACATTCTGCCGGGCTCGAACGATCCAAACCAGACGCTACCGAACCGGTTCCTTTCGACGAAGGCACCGAAGACGAGCGGGATCTTCTGGAATGCCGCGGCTGGTACTCAGTACATCGCAGTGCCCGACAACGCTGGGGGGGTGCCGTACGGGGAGGAGTACATCACCTTCGCGAACAACGGGACGGAATTCCGGAGCCTTTCGACGGGTGTGTCGCAGCTGCGCGTCGGGGACATGCTGCTGCCGATGGCGGTCGGGCCGTACCGCCGGCCGCTGGAGCAGGTGGCGGGCGTGACCGTGGACGATTCGTCGTACCCGTCGGACCCGAACGAGCGGATCGCTGCGTACGAGCGCGAGTGGGTGACGCTCGGCGAGGTGCTTGCCGAGGTCTCGGGGTATAGCGACGGCGTTGTGCCCTCCGATCCTGCCACCGGGGCTCCCGTTGTTGACGCGGATGTGTTCAACAATCTGCGCGATTTCGACCCGGTATCGGGCGATGAGACCCGCCGAGTGCTCGATCGCGGCAAGCTGCGTCTGGACGCGTTCGTGCCATACTTCGATGCGGCGGGCGTTGTTCCATCCGGCGGGGGCGTCCTGGGTGTTTATGATCCGGGCTTTGACCGTGTTCGGGGGTACGGCGTGCCGCTGGCGACGACGATCTTTGAGATCGCGCAGGCGGGTGGGGAGATGCCTCTTGCGGCGTACGGCGGTCTCGCGCGGCCGGTGACGGGTGTCGTGAACATCAACACCGCGCCGCCCAGCGTGATGCGTCTGCTGCCGGGGCTCTTTCCGGACACGTACGACGACCGGGTCAAATCCACATCGAATCCGGCGGACGACACCGAGAGCCGCTTCTGGGACGGCCGTCTTGAGGCCGCTGCGGAGGCGACAGGGAGCCCGAATGCACTACCGCACCTAAATGCGTTCGAGGCGCCGGAGCCGTTCAGCGGCGGGAACTCGGTCAACCAGCAGACGGACATTGCGTCATCGATTCTGGCGTACCGCGAGCCCTCGCGGGGCCATGTGCTGATGAACCGGTTCCAGAACCTGATCTTCCCTGCGGGTGGCGGGCTCGGTCAGGCGTATGAGATGAACCCCGAGGGTCTGGTGCCCGATGATCCGGCTATGCCGACACAGTTCGACGCATCGGGTGGGCTGGCGGTGGGCCGCTCGGGAGTTGGGATCGAGGCGCTCCGCCGGGCTCCGGGTATCGGTTCGCTTGGCGAGCTGCTGGCGGTTCGGCTTGAGACGCCGCCGGACCAGAACCCGCATCAGAGCATGACGTGGCTCGGGCGAGACGGCAAGACGCTGGGCATGTCGCTCATCGATGCCGCGACCGCGGAACCGGTCGATCTCCCGACCGCGGCCGATGAGATCCCGGGACGCCAGCTCAGCACGCTGGACCCGGACCTGTTCGGCGATCCGTACCTCTACCGTTTCCAGGCTGGTGATATGAATTTTGCGGTTCCTGGCCCGGATCACATCGCCGATGATTACGACGAACAGCTTGTGCAGATCAACATGCTGCTGAACTCCGCGAGCGTTTCGAGCGATTATTACGCTATATGGATGCTGGTCCATGGCTTCGCGCGTGAGGATGTCGAGGACCTTTCCGAGACTGACCCGCTGGTTCCGAGCTTCCGTGGCCGGTATCTGATGATCATCGATCGCTCGAACGTTGTTGAGCCCGGCGACTCGCCGCGTATCTTGGCGTTCCTTCCTCTACCGACTGATGTTCCCGTGCAGGCACAGCTCGGCGATCTTGGCAACTGATCTACGCTGCGTGATCGATGTCATACGCGTAGACTCTTTCAGTTCAGGGCGTAGCTCAGCTTGGTAGAGCGCGTGCTTTGGGTGCACGAGGTCGTCGGTTCAACTCCGGCCGCCCTGACTTTTGCTTCGTACATTGGTCCGGCGTTGTGCGATCGTGCCGATTGCTGCGTGCTGACGCGAAGCGACTACCCGTGCGATGCGAGTGCGCTAGCCGTCGGGTTGGCGGCAACCGGGCAGCCGCGGGCCTGCTCGGGCTTGCCTTCGATCCACGATGCGCTCGACCACGCGACGCCGCGGCGGCGGTGGGCTGCTCGGCAGACACGCCGGATCTGGGCCCTCTGCCGATCGCTC
Organism: Planctomycetota bacterium; assembly: GCA_039187315.1. Lineage (GTDB taxonomy): Bacteria > Planctomycetota > Phycisphaerae > Phycisphaerales > UBA1924 > JANQQZ01. Next base: position 54,797 of record JBCCZQ010000007.1, read on the forward strand.
TGGGTAACGCTCACCGAGTTGTCGTGCATGCGGTACCGCAGGACGGAGTCGGGTACATTCGCGAGCTGTCCCAGCTCGCCGAGTCGGAGGAACAGATCGAGGTCTTCAGCGGGGAACGTATCGCGCTGATACTTTCCCGCGGCGATGACCGCGTCTCGCCGCATCATGACGGCGGGGTGGCAGAGCGGGGTGCGACCGCTGAGCGCTGCTCGCTGGATATCAGAATCATTGAGGAGCGTCGGGGGTGTGCGGAGCGGGCTGCCCGCGTCATCGATCAGCTCGATGGCGCCGCCGACACAGGCGCAAGCCGTGTGCGCTTGCATGTGCGCGTGTTGCCGCTCGAACCTGCCTGGCAGGCAGATGTCGTCGGCGTCCATCCGTGCGAGCAGCGGCGCGCGGGTCCGATCGATGAGCTCGTTGAGCGTTTCAACGAGGCCGCGGTTCTCGCGGTGGATGACTGTCACGCGGGGATCGTGCTGCGCGAATTCGTCGAGGATGCGTTTGGAGCCGTCGGTCGAGCCGTCGTTGAGTGCGAGCAGCTCAAAATCGTCGAACGACTGGCTGAGGACACTCGCGATCGCTTCGCGCAGGAACGCTTCAGCGTTGCATACTGGCAGGAGAACGGCGATCGGCGGTGCGGTCTGTTTCGTCACGGTTGGGTACTCCGACGGCGGGAGCATACGGCACTGAAACGTTTCGTGCTGAGCCAAGACGTTGTGGAGGCAACATTTGCGCTGGAACTGACAATGAAACAGTCGCAGCCGGTGTCCGCCGGATCGGCTGTCGGTTGCCCTATTCCGTGCTCAGTCTCGCCAGCGCCCCGCCGTCGACGACCAGCGATTGGCCCGTGACAAAGGAGGATTGGGCGGGATCGGCGAGGAAGAGGATGGCCTTGCCGATTTCGTGAGGTTGTCCGACTCGGCCCAGCACGTGCTTGTGGCCCAGTCCTCGGACCAGTCCGTCGATCGAGTCGGCCTCGATATGGCCCCTGCTGAGTCCGTCGTGGAGCATCGGGGTGTTGACGGCCCCGGGCAGGACGGCGTTCACGCGGATGCCCGCCTCGCCGAACTCCAGCGCGAGCGACCGTGTGAATGCGAGCAGCGCGCCTTTGCTGGCGGCGTAGGCGGCGATGTTCCGGCTGGTCGCCATCGCGTGCACGCTGGAGACGTTGATGATCGCGCCCTTGGCCGCGGCGAGCATCGGGTATGCCTCGCGGACGGAGAGAAAGACCGAACGGATATTCGAGGCCATCACGCGGTCCCAGTCTTCGGTGCTGGTCTCGATGACGGGCTTGCAGATCTGGACGGCTGCGTTGTTGACCAGCGCATCGAGCCGGGTGGTCCGATTGCGGACGCGGCGGAAGATATCGGCTGGTGCGTCCGGGTCGGCGATATCGGCGGCAATGCAGTCGTCGAGTCCCGGGATCTCGGCCTCGCGCCGGTCGACGCCGATGACACGCCATCGGGCTTCGATGAACGCCTGGCAGGTGGCGCGCCCGATCCCGCCCGCGGCTCCGGTGATGACCGCAACCCGGTCGTGCTTCATCGCGGGTCCCCGGTCGCTACGCTGTGCTGGGCAAGCAGTTCGCACACGTTGCGGATGACGATGCCGTGCACGCGGTGAGCGGCCCGGTTCGAGCTGTTGGCCAGATGGGGCGAGAGCAGGACATTTTCGAGAGTTCGCAGGGGCGAATCGTCGGGGATTGGCTCGTTTTCGAAGACGTCGAGCCCTGCGCCGGCGATCGTTCCGTTCTGCAGCGCGTGGCAGAGGCCGTTCTCGTCGACGATCCCGCCGCGTGCGGTGTTGATCAGGACCGCGCTGGGCTTCATCCGCTGCATCTGCGACGTGCTGATGAGATGCCGGGTCGATTGGTTCAGGTCGCAGTTGAGGCTCACAAAGTCTGCGCGTTCGAGCAGCTCATCGAGCGGCACGATGCGAACGCCGGTGTCGTCCATGAGCTGGAGCGGCAGGTCCGGGCGTGGATCGGTGCCTAGGAGCGTCATGCCAAAGGCTCTGGCCCGGCGGAGTACGGTCTGACCAATGTTGCCGACGCCGATGACTCCGAGGGTCTTTTCGGCGAGCGAGTCGCCGTCGAGCGGTGTCCAGCGTCCGGCCTGGAGCTCGCGGGTGAGCCACGGGATGCGTCTGGCGAAGCAGAGCATGAAGCACAGCACGGTATCGGCCACGGGTACAGAGAACGCGTCTGGCACGTTTCTGACAAATATACCGCGTTGGCGCGCGGCTTCGAAGTCGATCTGGTCGACGCCGGTGCCCCATTTGCAGATGGCTTTGAGCTTCGGAGCGGCGTCCATGACGCGCGCGGTCCACTGGTCGCCGCCGCAGATAACTGCGTCGATGTCGCCCACGAGCGGTATGAGCTGGTCTTCGGTCAGCCGCTGTGTGACATCGGCCCTTGTGACCTGAAAGCCGAGACGGTCGAGCTCGGGCCGGACCGCGTCGAAGTCACGCAGGATCCGTGGGCCTGTGATCAGCAGCGAGGCGCCATCGGTGGCTGTAGTCATGATTGGGTCTCCTGCTGGTGCTGCTGCTGTTGTTGCTCTTGCATGTGGGCGATCGCTTCGGCGAGCCTCCAGCCTGTGTCATCGTCGATATCCACGGCTTCAAGCCGATCGATTTCGAACAGCAGCGGGTGGTCACCGATCCGTCGGCCGAGCCGTTCGAGCGTGGAGCGATGGAACAAGTACACGTTCGAGTTTTCCTCGTAGATCGGCGGCAGGTCCTGGGTCCGGAGCAGCTGCGCAGGATTGTGGTTGATCGGCTGGCCGTGGTGGTCGTAGAGCCTTGTGTGCCACTCCGTGACGCCGAAGAGCGAGTCGTGCTGCGTGCTTTCAGAGAGGGCTTCGATGGCGCGTTCGAGGGTCGCTGGTCGCAGCAGCGGGTTGGTGCTGTGTGTCTGGAGGATCCACTCGGACGCGACGGAGGTTGCGGAGTGCTGAAGGACCCGGTTCATCGGGATCCCTCCGTCGCGGAGGTGCTCGGGCCGTTCGGTGACGCGAACAGCCGGGAAGCGTTGGGCGCAGTCGTCTCGGATGGTCTGGCTGTCGGTATCGATCAGGATTTCATCGATGTGCTTGCAGCGGATCAGGGTCTCGATGATGTGGGCATAGAGGGGTCGGCCGCGGAAGTCTCTGAAGTTTTTGTATGGTATGCGTTCGCTGTTGTGTCGCATGGGGATGATGGCTGCGACAGATGTGATCGGTGGCATGCGCGGTCTCGCAATTCGTGAGGGCGGCCGGGGGCAAGGGTAGGATGCTCCCAGGCGACGTAGACGGGTCGGAGCGGCCCCTAGAGCTTGGCGACGATGACGACGCATGCCGAACAAAATATGATCGATGCGGCGGTCGAATCGGCGACGGACGTCGCCGACAGCGCGCCGTTCGCAGCCGGATCCTCGAATCGATACGAGATCACGATCGACCAGAGCCGGGGTGGCGTGTTGGCCCGTCTGCGGGAGGCGTTCGATCTGCGTGGGCTGCTGTGGATGCTTGTGCAGCGCGACATCAAGACGCGCTACCGGCAGGCGGCGCTGGGGATCGCGTGGGGGATCCTGGTACCCGCGGCCACGCTGGCGATCTACTGGTTTGTGTTTGGCTACCTTCTCGGTCGGCTTGGGACCGGTGACGTGCCCTACGTGCTCTTCCTGTTCCCCGCGATGCTCGGCTGGAAGTACTTCAATTCGGCGATCGGACGCGCTTCGCAATCGCTCAAGCGCGATGCAAGCATCCTGTCGAAGATCTATTTTCCGAGGCTGCTGCTGCCGGTGGCTTCGATCATCAGCCCAACGATCGACGTTCTGCTGGGCGGGCTGGTGCTGGTGGTGATCCTGATCGCAACGGACCATGTCCCGCCCTGGACAACGGTCTTTGTCCCGGGGTTTCTCTTGCTCGGGGCGGTAGCAGCGGGTGGGCTTGGTATGGGTCTCGCTGCGTTCAACGCCCACTACCGGGATGTCCAGCACTTCCTGCCGGTGGTGCTTCACCTGGGTTTCTTCTGCACACCCGTTCTCTACGGCTCTGATCGGATGCCGGAAGCATTCCGTTTGCTGTACGCGTTCAACCCCATGGTGACCGTATGTGAGGGCATGCGCTGGGCGGTCTTGGGACACGACACGCCTCTGACGCTGGCGATGGGCCTGGTGAGCACGGCCGTGGCGTTCGTGATGCTTTTTGGTGGGCTGTGGGCGTTCATGCGGTTCGAGCGGAACGTGGTGGACGTGCTGTGAGCGGCTCGGCGATGATCGAATCACAGGGCCTGTCGAAGCGCTACGTGCTTCGGTACAAGAATTCGCACGAGGATCTGCTTTTTTCTTCGATGTTCCGTTTTGCGAGGCGAGCGATGGGCCGGCCCGAGCCGGAGCAGCCCGGCAGCGAGCACTGGGCGCTCAAGGATGTATCTTTCGAGGTCCAGCCTGGTGAGGCGCTCGGTATCATCGGCCGCAACGGCGCCGGCAAGAGCACGCTGCTGAAGATCATCTCGCGTCTGACGTTGCCGACCGAGGGGCGTGTGGTCGTACGCGGGCGTGTGGGGTCGATGCTGGAGGTCGGCGTCGGCTTCAATCCCGACCTGACCGGGCGCGAGAACATCTACCTCAGCGGCGTGATCCTCGGCATGCCGCGGGTGGAGATCCGGCGGCGTCTGGATGAGATTATCGAGTTCTCCGGGGTGCGGCCGTTCATCGATGTACCCGTCACGCGCTACTCGAGCGGGATGCGGATTCGGCTGGCGTTTGCCGTCATGGCGAACCTCGAGCCCGAGATCCTGCTGATCGACGAGGTGCTCAGCGTAGGTGATGCGGAGTTCCGCCGTCGGTCGTCTGCCCGCATGGAGGAGCTGATCCGGGGCGGCCGCACGGTCCTGTTCGTCAGCCACAACCGTGAGATCGTTGAGCGGCTGTGCGATCGGGCGCTCGAGCTGGATCGCGGGCGCCTTGTGTCGATCGGAGCGACGGCATCGGTCGCCGAGCACTACGAGGCCGCGACGGGCGGGGTTGACACGACCAACGCGTACGCCTCGTACGAGGCGGATACCAGCAAGCCGATGTGCGTGCGTGAGGTCTCGGTGCTCTCGCCGCTGGGCGACTGCTCGGGCGAGCTTGATATGGCACAGCCGATCCGGATCCGCATCGGCTATGACATCAACGAGGATATTGAAAATGTCAACGTCTTCTGTCGGATCTCCACAGGCGATGGCGTGACCGTGCTGGGTTCGAGCGATGCCGACTTCGATCCGGCGAACCTGGGTCGTCGGCGGCGTGGCAGCTACACGGCTGCATTCGACATCGAGGGCTCGTTGCTCGAGGCGGGGAGCTACATGGTCACAGTGAGTGTGGGCGAGCCCTTCGTAAAGGTGTTCGATCGGCGTGCGGACGCGGTGACGTTCCAGCTGGTTGACCGCAGCAGCCGGCGGCGTTTGTGGTACCCGACGACTCGTCCCGGGCTTGTGGGCCGTGAGTACCCCTGGGTGTACGAGGGGCGGCTGCCCTGGTCTTAGGCGGCGTTGTAGGCTTTTGAGACGCTATTGTGTGCTGGACAGACGCGGCCTGGAGAGGCCGCGGCTTCGGCGGAGCTGAAGGGGCTATCGGTGCTGGGCGACTTGCTCTCGGACGGGAACGAACGTCGGACATTTCTCGTGGGTTTCGCGTCGGTGGCGACTGTGGGCGTTGTCCTGGTCGGTGTGGGGCTGTTCGTCCCAGCTGTGGCCTGGCTCGCGGTCGTTGGCGTGGCGCTGCTGGCCGGGTGCCTGGTGCTGCTGACGAAGCTCGTAGTCACGACACACGTCCATCTCCGGGGCACATCCGGACGGCTGATCGGACTCAACGACCGCTACGACGCGACGGAGCGTTGGCTCGAGCGTTTTGACGTGGATGTGCGATCATCGCTGGATAGCTCTGCTGCGATGCACGCCGCTGTCGATGCACGGATCACGGAGCTCAAGCAACAGGCATCGTCCATTGCCGACGGCCTCGCTGCCCTTCAGGCCTCCTGCGCCTCGGCTGCTGAGCTCGAGAACGCCCGGGCCGGGCTGGCCGAAGAGGCGCGTGCCTTGACGGAACGGATCACGGCGATCGAGTCCGCGGCATCGGCGCTCGCGTCATGGAAGGACAAGACGGCCAAGTGGGTCGAGACCATCTCTTCGTGGAAGGAGTCGGCCGAGAAGCGTGCTTCCATAGCTGACAAGGCTCTGAAGACGCTTTCGCAGGAGGATGCGACGATCGTCGAGCGTCTGGACGCGGTTCGTGAGGATGTGCAGGCGAAGCACGAAGCGCTCGCCTCGAGCATCGAGGAGGCATCGGCTGCGGCACAGCGTGTCTCTGATGACCTTGAGTCCGGCCGGGTCTCGGACGCCGAATCGCTCGCCAAGCAGACCGCCGAGTTGGAGGCTGCCGAGTCCCGGTTGTCTGAGCGGATCGAGTCGTTTTCTTCATCGCTGGCCGAGGCGCAGACGAAGTCAGAGACATCGACCCGCGACGCTATGCGGCAGGAACTGACCCGCTCGACCGGCGAGCTGGTTGGGAAGATCAAAGACTCGGCCCAGCGGCTTCACGTCTCGTCATCGCTGGTAAGCCGGATGCGCGGCGAGCCCTACGTCCAGTTCCCGAGGCTCGTCACCGGCGAGGCGGAGAAGACGCTTACGAAGCTCAAGGCTGTCAAATCGCCTGCCGAGTTGCGGTACCTGGAGCGCAAGCTGCAGGTGATCGAGGGCATCTGTGAGGGCCGCCTGGCTGGTTCGACCGACGACGCGGTTGCGCGTGCGCTGCTCACGCGTTCGGTCAAGAAGAAGGAACTGCGGATCCTTGAGATCGGCGTGCTGTTCGGCATCGGCTCGATCTTCATGCACCAGGCGCTCGCGGGCTTCTATCGGCGGATCCATCTGACCTTGCTGGACCCGTTCGATGGCTACTACGGGCCGAAGCACCTTGACCCGCTGACTGGTCAGCCCGTCACGGAGGACGCGGTGCGACGGAATCTGATTCGTTGCGGGATCGCGCCGGAGGACGTCGAGCTGGTGTCCGCGTTCTCTGCGGACGACGCCGCGCGTGCCCGGGTGGCCGAGGGCGGTCCGTACGACTCCATCGTGATCGATGGGGACCACAGCGCTGAGGGCATCAAGCTTGATTACGAGCTTTACGCCGATCTTGTTGCGCCAGGCGGCGTGCTGATCGTTGATGACTATGGGTCGGACGACTGGCCGAGCGTGATGGAGTACACGAACACGGTTATCGAGAAGGATGCACGCTTTACGCGGATCGCGGTTATCGGCAAGACGATCGCGTTTCGGCGCAAGCGCGGCGGTGCCGCTGAGAAGGCCTCGGCTTCATCGAAGCGGTCCGGGGTGTCGTCCCCGAAGACTTCTTCTCCGAAGAAGGCCGCGAAGCGCAAGAGCGCGAAGCCGGCTAGTACGACCGAGTCGAAGAAGAATACTGCCCGCGGAAAGCAGGACAAGCATGCCTCGAAGCCCGCTTCGACCGTTGAGGCAAAGCCATCGAAGAAGCCGGTCCGTGCCAAGGCTCGTGCTGCTGTTCGCGCTGACACGGCATGACCGACCCAGACGGTCCTCAGCATGCGCACGGGCTTGCCCGCCTAGCGAGGCGATGGATCGCGAAGACGACCGAGTGCGTACGTCGGCCCGAGACCCGGTCCTGGGTCTGCTCACCATCCGGTGTGCGCAACAGGGCCCGCCTGGCATCGCTGCGTGATCGCTGGGCGGGCAGGCGCTGCTTTGTGGTTGGCAACGGCCCGAGCCTGAACGATCAGGATCTGTCGCTGATCGGTGATGATCTGGTGATCGGCACGAACCGCATCGTGCTGCACGAAGCATGGGGGCAGTGGCGCTCTCGGATGTATACCTGCGTCAACCCGCATCTGATCGAACAGACAATCGAGCAGATCGCTGGGGTAGGCTGCCCCGCGTTCTTGCCTTGGGAAGCTCGGCGTGAGCTTCCTCGCGTCCATGATGTCTATTGGCTTCGTACGGTCCACGCGCCGGCGTTTAGCTACGACTTGTGTGACAGGATCTGGCAGGGCGCGACCGTGACGTATGTCGCGCTTCAGATCGCGTTCTTCCTCGGCTGCCGGGAGGTGATTCTGATCGGTGTGGATCATCACTATGAGCGGTCGGGCGAGTCGAACCGGCTCGCGGTGGCTGAGGGCCCGGACCCGGACCATTTCACGCCGAGCTATTTCGGCGAGGGCTTCCGGTGGCAGCTGCCGGATCTGGCCCAATCTGAGATCGCCTATCGTCTCGCTCGGCATGCGTTTGAGCAGGAAGGGCGGCGGGTCGTGAACGCGACGGCCGGCGGCCGCCTGGAGGTCTTCCCGCGAGCGCGGTACGAGGACCTGTTCTAGCCGTGTGGTTGCGGGCACCGGCCGCAAATCAAGGGGTGCAGTTGTATGGGTGTCCGATCCTGGTTCTTCGGGGGTAGGCGTGGCCGCACGGGTGACCGCGCGATGACTGTGACGGTTGTCACTCCCAGCTACAACCAGGCGGCGTACTTGCCGCTCTGCCTGGGCTCGGTCCGGAGCCAGTCGCTACTCCCGATGGAGCACCTGGTGTTCGACCCGGGTTCGAACGATGGCAGCCGGGATATTGCCGAGGCCGCTCTGGGTGTCACGCTTGTCGCCGAGAAGGACGACGGTCAGGCGGACGCCGTGGGTCGAGGGTTTTCGCGGGCCCGCGGCGACATCATCTGCTGGTTGAACTCGGACGACGAGCTCGCGGATGGGGGTGTGCTGCAACGCGTGGTGGACCGCTTCAACCAGCCGGATGCGCCGGATGTGGTCTACGGCCGGGGCGTGTATATCGATGCAGAGGGCGAGCGGCAGCGTGATGCATACATCAACACGAAACCGGAGTCGCTGTCCGAGCGTCTCGCGCATGAGGTTGGTGTGCTCCAGCCTGCAACGTTCCTCCGCAGGCGTGTGGTTGATGACATCGGTGTGCCGGATAGCGGGCTGCACTTTGCGATGGACTACGACTATTGGTGCAGATCGGTGCTGAAGGGTCATCGCTGGGCCTTCCTCGATGAAGAACTGGCGCTGGCTCGGTACTACCCGGACAACAAGACCGCGGGTCGGCGTGGAGAGAGCTACGCCGAGGCCTGCGAGGTCGCGTGGAAGCACTTCGGTTTCCTCGATTCGCGCTGGGCGAAGCGGTGGGCTGAGTTTTTAAGCGAGGGGCACGACGGCATCCTGCGTCATTCCGGCAACGCGGAGATCGATCCGCAGCGTGTCGAGTCGCACACTCGGCGGATCCTGCGGGCGTTCAACGGGGGGTACGCCCCTTCGACCTCACTGGGCGAGGCCCGGACACAGGCGGCGCGATCGACCATGAAGGCTATGGATGAACTGGGTGTGGAGCGGTCGGCGGTTTGCAGGCCGGTTGAGCCTGAAACGTCCTCAGGAAAGGGCCTGGTCTGCTACACGGTGGGTGAGCGCCGATGGGGGTTCGACAGCGGATGGCTCCGTGCCACCATGGAGCGGACCGCCGCAGACGTCGAGCGCCTGCGCGGATCGCGCCGGAGCGACACCGCTGTTATTGTCGGGAACGGCCCCAGCCTGAACGATACAGATCTATCGCTGCTGGAAGGTGTCGACACGTTCGTCAGCAACTTCGCGTTCTTCAAGCCCGAGCTGATGCGGCACGCGACCTATCTCACGGTCGTCAACAATCTCGTTGCTGAGCAGGGCGCGCCAAGGTTCGGCATGCTCGACGGTGTCACCAAGCTGTTTCCGTACTGGCTGGCATACTGCATCACCCCCGACGAAGCGACGGTTCTGTTCAAATCGGTCGGGTATCCAGAGTTCAGCACGGACATCATCGAGAACGTGTCATGGCGGCACACGGTGAGTTTTTTTAACCTCCAGCTTGCCTACGGACTGGGCTATCGCAGGGTCGTGATGATCGGCTTCGATCACAGCTACGCGCAGGCCTCGGGTGTTGCCGAGGGTGATGTCATCGAACAGGAAGGCGACGACGCGAATCATTTCGACGCGCGGTACTTCAAGGGCAAGAAGTGGCACGCGGCGGATACGGACAACATGGAGGCGATGTACATCCTGGCCAAGAAGGCCTACGAGGCCGACGGCCGAACGATCATCAACGCGACCGTTGGGGGCAGGCTGGAGCTCTTCCCGCGGGCGCCGCTGGCTGAGGCTCTCGAAAAACGGCCGAGCTCCGCGCAGGTTGCTCAGGATGCGCCGAGGGTGCTGGTGGTCTCTTCGACCAGGCTGGGCGGGATGTCTGCGACCGGTGCCGCGATGCGGGCGCTCTTTGGTGGGTGGCCGTCGGACAGGCTTGCGCAGCTGCACTGCGATACGTCGCGCAAGTCGGATACAGAGTTCACGACGGCGCAGCACCTGATCACGCGGGAGGCTGCCAACGCGGAGGGCCTTGCTTCTGCGGCGGACATCCGGCTGTGCAAGGTCTTCCTCGACACTGCCTCGTGGCTCCGTCAGCAGGATGCAGATGTGATCTACTACCGCGCGATCGACGATCCTGCGTGGATGACCCCGCTGGTACTTGCACTTTCTGAAGAGACAGGGATCCCGATCGTGTCGCACATCATGGACGACTGGGCGACACGCGCCATCAGGAAGATGGAGGGTGAGGGCCTGACGCGGGAGGCCGAATTGCTCGATGCCCAGCTGCGACGGCTCTTCGAGCAATCGGCGGCGAGGCTGAGTATCAGCGCGAAGATGAGCGAGGCGTTCCGAGACAGATACGGCACCGACTTTGTGCCGTTCCAGAACGCAGTCGAGCTCGATGCCTGGGATGTCATCCGCCCTACGCGGTCTGTATCTGATGATGGTGTCTTCAGGATCGTCTATTCGGGTTCGCTGGCCGAGGACATGACGCTGCACAGCTTCGTCGATGTTGTCCGTGCGACCGAACGCATCCGGTATCAGGGTATGTCGGCCGAGCTGCACGTCTATGGGGCATCATGGTGGAAGCCTGTCTTCGATGCGCATGCCGGCAAGGACCCTTCCGCGCGCGGGATCGTCTACCACGGCTATGCGCCTTGGAAGGCGTACATGCAAGCTCTCAAGGATGCGGACCTTCAGGTGCTCCCGATGAACTTTGATGCGGCCAGTCAGGCGTACATCCAGTACTCGCTCGCGAACAAGTCGATCGACGCCATGGCTTCGGGACGCCCGATCCTGGTATACGGGCCTGCCTCAGCGGGCACGGTCGGCTATGCGCTGGAGGATGGATGGGCCGACGTGCTCGATAGGCAGGGC